>DATITA010000168.1:0-3108 GCA_035468355.1 Candidatus Dormiibacterota bacterium | reverse complement strand
GGCAGTGGCTTCGTTCGTGATTTCGTTCTACGCGTCCGCGCGCAGCCTCCAGGTCGGACTCCCGATCGAGGTCATCGCGATCACCTCGGTCACCGCCAACCTGGCCGCGATCCTCGGTGGCATCCTGGTCTTCGGCGAATCAGTCGGCTCTGGAGCCGTCGGGATCACCGGCCGCATGCTCGCGTTCCTGCTGGTCATCGGGGGCGCAGCAATGATCCCGGCGCCACTGCGCCGCAAGCCCGCCCGACCAAACCCCGGTCCTCACGATCCATCCCAACGCGGCCGACATCCAGGCCACAACGACAGTGCACGGATATCCCCCAACGGCGCTTGACAGCGCCGAGGCGGTTGACGTCGTGGCCCGGCAGCGATTAGTGTCGGACCGCCGCGCATCACGCGCCATAGGCACGATCGACGACGGTGATCCGGGCCTACGCATCTGGAGGGAGCGCACATGGCAAACGTCGAAGGCAAGGCCACGGCGATCACCGTGCTCACGCCGATCAAACGCGAGGGACCGCTCGTGCTCTGGGCCGTCTTCTGGGCTGGTCGCCACATCAGCGAGACGTTGAAGAAGCTCGAGCAGCTGTCGTTCATCCACTACGCCCGCTGGGCGGTCATCGAGCGTTTCCCTGACGTGGACACCGGCGGCGAGAAGCTGGACCACGAGTATCTGCTGTTCGAGAGCAACTTCAATGGGACATGGGACCAGTACATTGACGCCTTCTCCGAGGTCGTCCCGTTCCGGATGAAGGCCATCTGGGGCACGTCCTACGGCTTTCCGGGTCCGCTCCCAGTCGAGCCGTTTAAGGAGTACATCCGTCGCAACGAGTACGTCGCCAACCACTACTGGTCGGCTTACCCGGGCTTCACGACGACGGAAATCATCTCAGCCGCGCACGTCGAGACCGCGCTGAATGAGTTTCAGCAGCACGCCGCCGAACTGGAGCCGGAGGCATTCAAGACGGCGTACGAGTCTCTCCTGACGACCATCCAGCACGACCTATGAGCAGCGCGAACAACGTCAGCGGCCAAGCCTACTCGCTGACCATCCTCACGCCGATCATGGACGGTCACGAGGTGGAGTTGGCCGGCTACCTCAACGACCTGCAAAGTGGCGATCGCAGTCCACTGGCCGGCGTTCGCGGCACTCACTTCGCGCGCTGGGTGGTGATCGACGACGTCGTTTACGAGGGACCGGACCAGGGGGAGCGCGAGCAACTCCAGCACACCCGCCTGCTGTTCACCAGCAACTTCGACGGTCAGCTGGACTCCTATCTGGAGGCACTGCGGACGGGCGCGGGTGATAGCGCCGACGCGATCTGGGGTCACTGCATCGGCTATCCGGGCGCCGGCGACGCCGGCGCGTTCGGCACGTACTTCCGTCACCACCAGATCGACAGCTCCTTGTTCTTCGCCGCCTACGGCGATCGCACGGTCGAGGACGTCACGCGTAGCCTCGCGGTTCGGACCAGGTTCATCGGCTTCGTGCTTCGCGCGCAGGGCCTGCCGGCACCCGAGTTGAAGACCGCCTTCCTGCAGGAGTTCCGCGCATGACCGACCTCGATCTCGGCCGCATTCAGGGCTTCGTCGTGCGCGGCTACCGGCTACCACTTGCCGAGTACATCTTCCTGCGCATCGACGATCCAGTGCCTGCCGCGGCGTGGATCGCCGAGATCACGAACGACGTCCTCACCGCCGCCCCGTGGTCCGCGAAGCCCGATTCCGGAGTGAACATCGCGTTCAGCTACGCTGGCCTCTCCGCTCTTCAGCTACCGAGCGCGACGCTCGCCAGCTTTCCTCAGGATTTCCGAGAGGGGATGGCCGCGCGCGCCGCTGTGCTCGGTGACGAGGGTGACAACGCGCCCGCGAACTGGGAAGGGCCGCTGGGCAGGGAAGACGTCCACATTCTCGTGGTGATCTCGGCCGCCCACCAGCAGGCACTGAACGCCCACGACCTGCGCATCAGAACAAGCATCGAACAGGCCGGGGGACTGACGACGATCTACGACGACATCGGGAGCGCCCTGGCCGGGAATCGAGAGCACTTCGGATACGCAGACGGGTTCGCCCAGCCGGACATCGAGGGCGTCGCGCCCTCTCAGCCCGGCGGTGGCGCGCCCCTGCGCGACAGCAAGTGGCGGCCAATCCGCGCCGGCGAGTTCATCTTCGGCTATCCCGACGAGGAGAATGTCCTGCCGCAGGGCCCGACCCCCGACGAGCTCGGCACAAACGCGTCCTTCCTCGTCTACCGCAAACTCCACCAGGACGTCGCGCGGTTCAGGGCGCAGCTGGCGAGGTCGGCGCGACTGTGCCCCGGCGGCGAAGATCTCCTGGCCGCCAAGATCGTAGGGCGCTGGCGCGACGGCACGCCGATCGACCTCTCACCGAACCACCCGGACCCGGCCATCGTGAGCGACGGTCGGCGCAACAACGCCTTCTCCTACAGCACCGACCCGGACGGCCTGCGCTGTCCGATCGGTGCCCACGTCCGCCGCGCCAACCCTCGCGACAGCCTGCCCTTCGAAGGCAAGCTGGTCAACCGCCACCGCCTCATCCGACGAGGTATCCCATACGGCGAGCCTCTCCCGGACGGGGCCGACGACGACGGCACGGACCGCGGCGTGATCTTCATGTGCCTACAGGCCAGTATCGCCCGCCAGTTCGAGTTCATACAGAGCCAATGGCTCAACCGCGGCAACGCGTTCGTCCTCGGCGAGGACCAGGACGTTCTTCTCGGCCCTCAGGACGGGCCTGGGCCCCACAAGATGACTGTCCCGGGCAATCCGCCCCTCTTTATCGGCCCCCTGCAGCGCGTGGTCACCGTCAAGGGCGGGGAATACTTCTTCGTACCGGGCATCAACGGCCTCGAGTTCATTGCCTCGGCGGCCACCAGCGGCGCGGCTTAAGCCGATCTCCGAGCGGATTCCAAGAGTGGAGCCAGCCGGATCGAACCGGCGACCTCCTGCTTGCAAAGCAGATCGGCTTGTCCGCTCGTGTCTTCTGGTGTCCAGCAAATGCCTGCAATACCGCATTTATGTTGGACACAGGGGGACACGACAGGACGGCGCGAGACAATCTGATGCACCCCTGGTGCACCCTCAGCGT
>DATITA010000167.1:0-26486 GCA_035468355.1 Candidatus Dormiibacterota bacterium | reverse complement strand
TGGCGCCGTGCAATATCTGTCCAGGGATCTCAGCTAGCCTTCTGCTCGTATGCGACCTGAGTTTGCCGCGGGAGCCCGCAACGCGGTGCAGACCTGCTTGAACGTGGGCCCGAAAGACCGGGTCTGCATCATCCGGGACCGGCCACGAACCGAGATCGCCGAGGCCATCGAGGAGGATGCGCGAGGGACCGGCGCGTCGGTTCTTGTCTGGACGATGGAGGACCACGTCGAGCGCCCGGCGACCTCCTTCCCACGCTCGATCGCCGATGAGGTCGTTCGCTTTCAACCGACTGCGTCCTTCTTTGTCGGAATAGGCATGAAGGGCGAGCTTGGCTTCCGGCAGCCGATGTTGAAACTGCTCGCCGAGAATCTGCGCTGCCGGCACGGGCACATGATCGGGATCAGCGAGCTGGTCATGCGGGACGGCATGGCCGCCGACTACGAGGAGATCTACCGCGTGACTCGGCAGGTCTACGAGGTCGTTCGCCAAGCGGAGAGGATCAGGGTCGACACCTCTCTAGGTACCGAGCTCGTCGCGACTTTCTCACCGTCGCTGAAGTGGGTGCCATGTGACGGGCGCTACTGGGAGCAGGGACGCTGGGGAAACCTGCCGGAAGGTGAGACCTTCACCTGTCCTCTGTCGATAGACGGCGTGATCGTTGCCGAAGAGATGGGTGATTGGTTCACCGAAAAGTACGGTTTGCTGTCGCCCCCGATTCGCTTGGCGATCAAGGGCGGCAGGCTAGTCTCGGTTGACACGCCCGATGCCAAGCTCGCCGCCGACGTGCGTGAATATATGGGTCAGCATCCCAATTCCAATCGGGTTGGTGAGTTCGCGATCGGGACCAACGTCGGCCTTTCGCGCATCGTCGGGAACTTTCTTCAGGATGAGAAGTTCCCCGGGGTTCACGTCGCCTTCGGCGATCCGGATGGCTTTGAGACCGGTGCCGACTGGAATTGCCCTTCGCACGTTGACGTGTTGGCATCACACGCCACCATATCGGTGGACGGACGCGCGCTGATGGAGAACGGGCGCTTCCTCGTTTAGCCACCACTACAGGAAGTGGGGTCTGACTTCATTTGTTGATGCAACCGATATCGCGCACCGTGGATCATCACGCCGGGGACGCCTTCCGCGAGGATTAACGCGATGAAAGTCTCGGGCGAAAACCGCGTCTTCTTCGCTCTCCTCGTCTTGGTCCCGGCGACCCTGATCAGCAGTTGGCTCGGTTGGCCTTCTTTCCTCCAGTTCTTTCTCTCCGTTGTCGCAGTCATCCCGCTGGCCGGCCTCATCGGCTCCGCGACCGAGGCACTGGCGAACCGCGTGGGGGCCCGAACCGGCGGTCTGCTCAACGCCACGTTCGGCAACGCACCCGACCTACTGGTCGGCTTCTTCGGCGTCCAGCGGGGCCTGATCCTGCTGGTGAAAGCGACCCTCATCGGTGCCATGATCAGCAACTCCGCGCTGATCATCGGTCTCTGCTACATCTCCGCCGGGCTTATCCATGGCAAGCCCAAGTTTCGCCAAACGGAGGCCGGCCACCATTCCGTCTTGATGCTTTTGACGGTTGCTGCCGTCCTGTTTCCCACGGCCGGTGCGATGGCTCTTTGTGGCGGGCAACAATGTGGAGCGGGCGGCGCTCCCGGGCTGATCGAGGCGATGAGCGTTGCCATTTCCGCAGCCCTGCTTGTGGCCTACGTGGCTTACATCGTCTTTTCCATCTTCGGTTTCGAATCCTGGCGGCGCCCGAGGGCAGTTCAGGCACCGCGGACGATAGCTCCCGGAACTTGGTCGACCCGGCTATCGATCGCTGTGTTACTAGCCGCGACGCTCCTTCTGATCCCCGTCGTCGACATCCTGACAGGGACGGTCGGCGCGGTCACCAAGGTGCTGGGATGGACGGACGTCTTCGTCGGAATCGTGGTGGTGGCAAACGCGGGAAATGCAGCCGAGGCCTACGCGGCGATCAGTGCCGCGATCCGGCGTCGCGCCAGCCCAGGTGGCCCCGGAGAGGACTCAGGCCTCGATCTCGCCCTCGGCATCGCCTCCGCCTCCTCGATCCAGATCGCCACCTTCATCCTGCCACTGGTCGTTCTGTTGAGCCTGTTCTTTCACCCGATGAGTCTCGTCTTCAGTTGGGTGGAGATCGCCATCCTCGGGTTGATGGTCCTGGTCTTCAATTACATTGCCCATGACGGCGAGAGCAATTGGCTCGAGGGTCTACAGCTGGTCGTGCTATACACGATGGCGGCGATCGTTCTGTTTGTCCTTCCCTCGACTGCGTTCAGCGGGTGAACCTAGTGGATTGGCGGGCGGGAGGGCTTCCATGAGGAGATCCACGAGGTGGGCTCGAAGCAGTCTCGCTGGGTGGTTCGTCGTGGGTGCCGGCAGTAGGCCGCGGCAGTACGTAAGCCAAGTCCTGCTCGTAGACGGGGAAGAACGGCTCCACAGAGACGTTTACGTGACCGACTGATGTCGATCATCCGGCAGTCTCAGCTTGCCCGCAAGCTCTTCGAATCAGGCTAGCGCGAAGGCTTAGGAACCGATCCTTTCACACGACTGACAGCGCAAGACGTCGGTCGGCGGTTCGTCTCCCGTATCCGGCTGGTTGCCCGAACGCGTGATCCGGTTGTGATCCGGTCTTCCTAACGTGCGGCTGCCCCCGCCGCAGTCACGATGGCCATGTCCTGTGCGTACAAGACCATGAGATACCAGCCGAGCGTGACAAGCAAGGCAAGATCGGGCAGCCGCCGGCCGTCGGGCGGAACATCAACCACACAGTCCGACTTGAGTAAGCCGGCGGGTCGCTTGAAGTTCACAAGGATCCGGTCCTGTTCCTGCCACTGCCACTCCGAATGCCAGAAGCTGGCCACTTTCAAGGTGTAGGTTCGGCCATCTTTGGTCCGAAGCTCCCCGCCCCCTCCCCAGTGTGGGCCGAACAGGGCGCGGTTGGTTTCCGACCCGAGCGCCCGGACCGTGACACGCGGATGCCAGAAACCTTCTCGCTTGAAGGTCCAGGACTCACTTTGCGAAGCCGCGTCGGCGAGAGTTCCTCGCCGGAAGTCAAGTGCCGCGATCAAGTCGGCGCCCGCGAGAAGATCGTAGTGTCGCTTCAGCAGCTTTGGCTGAACCCACTGCATCTCGTGGTCGGCAACATCCGCCATGGGCCGGTTAGGAGCCGTTGAACTTGGCGACATTTTGCCTCCCTTCACCAGGATTGGTCGGGGTACGTTTGCGGCCACTTGGTCCGCGTCGAAGCGGAAGCTATGCGGCCACGGCGCGGCTCCGCGAGAGTCCAACGGCTCCTAATTCGGGGGACCCCAAGGACCGGCGGTCAAATGAAGCTCACCTTCGCGATCCGGCTGTGAGCAGCCGAAATCGGCGAGATTTGCTGGCCGCCAGAGCCAGGACGACAGTCAAAGCAATCCGGCTCGAGAATTGGATTCGCCACGAGAGACATTCGCGGCCGCCGGTCGACCTACCTCGAGGGATGGCACACAGCGGTGTTGCCTGCTGAGCAAAGCCGGGACCATGGTCATCTGGTGCGTCGGCCTTTCGACTCGTGTCCCCTTCGCGGTGCCCAGTTCGTCAATCAGCAGTGACCGCTTCTGCTAGTGCGTCACCTTTGGGATTTCGGTTTCGCGGGACTGTTCCGGTGTGTCCCCCAATAGGTCCGGCTTCTCGAGGTTGTCCACGGACGTGTCACCCACACCTGTCGGGTGCGTCAGCTCGTTGTGCTTCTGAAGATCTTCTGAGTTCTCGACGTCCTGACCGCATATATCGCACTTCATGATTGCTCCCTTCGCGAGATGATCGTTGGGGCAAGCCGAAGGGCGGTCTTTCGACAGCGCCCCTTCTGCCTGACTGGATCACCATCGGCGATCGGGCGTAACAAACTCCGCAACCTCTCGACAGATGGTTGGGCGAACGGCGCCGCCGGAGCGCCGCGAATCCTACGCAGTCAACAGTCACAGCGCTGCGAAGCCGTGGCGAATAGGTGGCTCCCACCCGTGTACAGATCCCCGCCTCGAGCGCGGCCCGGCCGGCTACCGGCCGCCCCCAATAGTTCGCTGCAAAACGCAAACAAGAGAGTAACGCTTGGGCGAGTGCGTCAGCGCTCCTGCAGTTCCTGCGCCTCGAGCAGCTCCCGCTCGGCCCGAAGCCAGTTCTCCTCGTCGCTGCCGGCTTGCTGCGATTGGGAGATCAGGTATGCCCGTTCGGCGATCCTCTCCCGCGTAACCGGCTCACGCGCGGCAAGCGCTGTGCGCGGATTTCGCGCCCTTGTGCGGGTCCTTGCTTCGGCCTCTTCTGCGGGGTTGGGATTGTCTTCCATAGCTTTCTAATTATCGAGCGATCCTTGGCGCGATCGTCGGTCGATGCTCCATCGAGCACTCGAATTCCTGGTCGTACCGCGTAAATCAGTGACCCCAGCAAATCCATCCGGCTTGCGCCTTCTGAATCCACCGGGGCCGGAATGATCATCGCACCCAGCCCGTGAGTGTCAACGTGAGGATTGTCGCCAGGCGAGGATCTGTAGCCCCCGCGCCAGTGTCTGTTCGGATGGGCGGGAAGGCAATCTCAGTGCAGCTGCGTGCCCTTGGTAGCGGACTTCCTTTGTTTGTCACCCATGCCGGCTGCCTTCCGAGTCGAAGGGACGGTTGCCGCAACGTCCACAGGCAGGTTGGAGGGTCGCTCCATTGCCGTCACGATCAGATCAAGTAGCGCACGACTCGAGTCATTGGCGGAGAGCCGGACCGCCTCCGTCGATGCCGGTGACGAATGGGTGCCGAAGTTGCGAGCGCATCTGCCTTCGAAAACCACTTTGGTTCGCGGTTGTTTGGGGACGTTCTGCAGTCTCACCGTACCGGTCAGCTGCGCTTGAAATGGGACACTTGGGGACTCCAGTTGAAGCTGGGCCACCAGATCGCGCTTCTCGAAATGCACCTGTCCTATGCGCAGTCTGTACTCGTCGCTGTGTAGACGGACTGGATAACCGGCTGAGTCAATGCCAGGGAGCCACTTTCGCAGAGTCGTCAGAAAGCCCCCAGACACAATGTCGAAGTCTGCAAAGACGACGCTGCTGGCATGCAGGCCTTGAATCATCGGCGTGACCGAGGACTGTCTGCCGCGACCAGTGCTCCTGAGTCCCCCGCGCCACCCATTCCCCTACACTAGCGCATTGCTATATTCGAAGTTCTGCAGTTATCGAACAAGAATGGGTCTGTGTTGTCGGTGAATCCCAGGGCCACCTCCCAGTCGACCGTCCTCGGGTATTGAAATGACTGAATCGCTTCAAGGCTTCAAGGCCGAACTGTTCAAGGCGCTCGCGCATCCGGCACGGATCCGCATCCTCGAGCTCTTGCGAGCTGGCGAGAAGAGCGTGACCGAACTCCAACTCGCGTTGAGTAGCGAGGGATCGACGGTATCTCAGCAGCTTGCGGTTCTCCGGATGAAGAACCTCGTGGACACTCGAAAGTCGGGCAACAACATCTATTACCGCCTGCGGGACCAACAGGTGAACGATCTGCTGGCTGTTGCGCGCCGAATGTTCGACACACACCTAGTACAGCTTCAATCGATGTCGACTGATGAGTCACCGTCGGGTCAATCGACCAGGGGCCGGACCCGGCGGCGGCAATTTACTCGTTTATCAGGATAAGTGCCCCCAAGGGCCCAGGCTTTATGACTGCCCATATCGATGCCTCGCCCGCGCTGCTCGTCGGCCTCGCCGTTCAACCACCGAACCCCTGCGGCAGTGCCAACGAGACGGGGACTGCCGCATGACGACGCAGGCGTGGCTCCTGGTCGCGGGTGCCGCTGTCGCCACCGCCGGCATCGTGGTCTCGGCCGTGCCCCGTGGCCTGCGCTCAGGCCTCGCTCTGCAGGCGTTTGGCGTGGCGCTGATCGGAGTCGCGGGCGGGCTGGTCGTCCTTGGCGGAGGCGATGTCGGCAGCGAGTTCAGGAATGGTCTTGGGCCGACAGTTGGGATCGACCCGCTCAGTGGCTTCTTCGCCGCCGCAATCGCGATCGTATCGACGCCGGCGCTGATATATGCCGGCGGCTACCTGTCGACCTCACAGAATGCTCCGGCAATTGCCGCCATCAGCGGAGTCTTCGTCCTGGCCCTGGTCGGTGTGGTCCTCGCGAGGGACGCGGTGACCTTCCTGATGATGTGGGAGCTGATGAGCGTCGCGCCTGCAGTCGCGATCCTCCTCGCGAGCCGCAGCGCAGAGACAAGCCGGGCTGTCCTGATCTACCTAGGCTCGACTCATCTTGCAGGTGTTGGGGTCTGGCTGTCGATGCTCGCGCTGGCACACCTCGGGGCCTTGACCGATCCGCACGCGTTGACAGCTCAGCCGGCGCTCGTGCGTTCGCTGCTGGCTGTTGCAGCCCTGGTGGGTTTCGGCACCAAGGCGGGCTTGATGCCTCTGCACTCTTGGCTTCCACGAGCACATCCGGCAGCGCCTGCCCACGTGTCGGCGGTGATGTCGGGCATGATGATCAAAGTCGCCCTGTACGGGCTCGTGCGAATGCTCTTCTTCTGGCTCGCACCGCTCCCAGAATGGGTAGCACCTGTGCTGCTGGCCGCCGCGGCGCTGTCATGCGTAGCGGGCGTGCTGTACGCGCTGATGCAGCACGAGCTCAAGCGGCTGCTGGCGTTCCACTCGGTCGAGAACGTTGGCATCATCGCCCTGGGTCTCGCTGCAGCGCTGTTCGCATCCGCCGCCGGGCAGAGGCCGCTGGCTGCCATAGCCTTTGCGGCGGCGATGCTCCACACGCTCAACCACGCACTCTTCAAATCCCTGCTTTTCATGTGTGCCGGCTCGTTCCAGAAACAGGTTGGCCAGCTGGATCTTGACCGCCTTGGCGGCCTGTTGCGCACGATGCCGTTGACCGGCACCGCGTTTCTCGCCGGGTCGATGGCAATTGCCGGGGTTCCACCGTTCAATGGGTTCGCTTCCGAGTGGCTCACCCTTCAGGCGCTCGTTCAGCTTGCTTTGCATGGCAGGGCAATCGACACGGCCGTGGGTGCGCTTGGCGCTGCTGCGCTTGCTGCTACCGCCGCGCTCGCCGTGTTCTGTTTCGTGAAAGTCGTCGGACTCGTATTGCTGGGGGCGCACCGGCAGAGAGCGGTCGCCAGTTCACACGAGGTTCCCGCGTCGATGACGGGTCCGGTCATCTTCCTAGCGGCGTTGTGCCTCGGCATCGGCGTTGCTCCAGGCCTCGTACTGGGACCGATCGGGCAGCTGTCTCCGTACGGCCCACTCCCCGCGAGTCTCGTTGGCGCAACGCTGGCCGTGCCAGGAAGTGGAGCTTTCGCACCGCTCGCCCTGGTTGCGGTCATCGCGGTCTGTGCGGCCGGGCTCCAGCTTGCGCGGCGGCAGGCCGGAAACACCGCGCCCAGCCCGATGTGGATCTGCGGCCAGGTGTACGACAGCCGGCTCGCATGGACGTCGGCGGGCTTTACGAAGTCGCTGCGGCTCGTCCTCGCAGTCGTTCTGCGGCCCCGGCGCACCGTCAGCACCGAGCTTGATGGAGTGCTCGTGCACAGCGTCGCACACGAGTCGGAAGTGCCCCACCTGTTCGACGAGGTCCTGTTTCGGCCCGCTCTGGGCCGAGTGCTGGCCGCAAGCCGCATCCTGAGGCGGACGCAGTCGGGAAGCCTGCGCGCATATCTGACCTATCTACTGGTCACGCTCGCCGTTGTGCTGGCCGCTGTTCGCGTGGGCCTCGGTTGATTCGCGGCAGCGTTCTCGCGGTCGCAGTTCAGCTGGCGGGACTGGTGATGGCACCGTTGCTTCCGGGCCTGATCCAGACGATCAAAGCTCGCCTTCAGGGCCGCCGCGGAACCTCACCGCTGCAGCCGTACCGTGACCTGCGCCGGCTTTGGCGCAAACGGTCGGTGGCGCCGCTGGACACCACGTTCGTGTACAGGATGGCTCCCTCGGTGAGCGCTGCCGCACTCGTGGGTGCCCTGCTGGTCGTACCTGTCGGCGCGAGCACGATTGGTTGGTTTGGATCCGACATGCTGGTGCTGCTTGGGCTGCTCGCGCTCGCACGATTTGCGACCGCTGCCGCCGCCTGGGACCCTGGTGGCGGTTTCTCGCTGATGGGCGCCGGCCGGGACCTGATGTTCTCGGTATTTACCGAACCGCTGCTGCTGCTTGCACTGGTGCTGGTTGCAGCCGGGGCGCGCTCCACCGACCTGATCCAGATGGTCGCCGCGGCAAGCGATGCGCACGTCGCCAGCTCACCTTCGCACTGGTGCGCAGCGCTGGCCTTCGGCCTTGTGGTGCTCGTGGAAACCGGCCGCCAACCGATCGACAACCCCGATACGCACCTGGAGCTGACGATGGTGCACGAGAGCCCTCTGCTCGAGTACGCGGGCCGCGACCTTGCGATGCTGCAGTGGACCGCGGCAGCTCGCCACTGGCTCGTGATCGTGCTCGCCGCCGGCCTTTTCGTCCCGATGCCTCAGGTCGCTCCATGGAACATCCTCGCGTTGGCAGCGGCCGTCACAACCTTATGCGCGTTCATCGCAGTAGTCGAGAGCTCATTGGCGAAGATGCGGATCCTACGGGTACCGGCGCTACTGGGCGCGGGCGTGGCCACCTGCATGATCGGGCTGGCATCGTGGATCGCGCAAGGAGCCACGTGAGCTCGCTCATCGCAACCGCCTGTGTGGCGCTGGGCCTGGGAGTTGTCGTCGTCCGTCGCCGCTCGGTTGCGCTGACGCTGGTCACCGCCCAGTCGCTGCTGCTCGCCAGCGTCGCGCTTTGGCGTACGAGTGGCCATCTCGAGCTGATGCCCGCCACAGGCGGCCTGCTCCTGCGCGCAATCGCGATCGCGACAATCCTCGGCATCGGCATTGCGCGCACACGCGAAAGCCAACCGGTGCGAGCGGGAATCGAACCGATGGCGCGTGCGGTCATCGCGCTGGCGGCGGTGCTAGCCATCCCCGCGCTCGTGCCCACCCTAGGCTTTGGCGACGCGAATGCCCAACGCGCCGCCATTGCTCTTGGAGTGCTTGGGATCGTGATCGCGCTCACCCGTCGCGCCACCGTCCTGCAGATCCTCGGGATCATCGTCGCCGAGAACGGGGCTACACTCGCCGCGCTCTCAGCATCAAATGCCGTGCCCGACGTAATTGGATTGGGCGTGATCTTCGACCTGCTGCTCATCGCGGTTGTGGCGAGCGCCTTCCACACGCGCATTTTCGGCCAATTCGGTTCAGGCGACACCGCGCATCTGCGAGAGCTGCATGACTGACCAGCTCACCATCCCGCTGACTGCGGCTTCGGTTGTAGTGCCTGTTCTCAGCGGGCTCGTGCTGCAGGTTGCCCGCAGCGAGCGCACCGCCCACCGGCTCAATCGGATCTGCGCCGTAATCACGGCGGTCGTGGGGCTGTGCGCTTCGGTGAAAATGCTCACCAGCGAGTCGCACGCAACCAGCTGGGTGATCGCAGACACGGCATCTGGCATTTACGTGGCCGTCGTGACGGTAGTCGCGCTCATGAGTGCGCTCCTCTCACCCGCCTACTTGAGCGGTGCCCAAGGCGAGTTCTTCGCGGCCAGGCGCAGCGCGCGCTCCTACTACCTGATGCTCTATGCCTTCTGGTCGGCCTTGGTCGCGATTCCAGTGATCGCAAACCTCGGTGTCGGCTTGCTTGTGGTGGAAGCGACGACAGCGACATCCTCAGTGCTCGTCGCCTTCTCGGGAAAACCTCGTGCCCTTGAGGCGGGCTGGAAGTACCTCATTCTCACGACTCTCGGCATGAGTCTTGCCTTCCTTGGCATCGTAATCATGTTCATCGCGTCAGCTGATCGCGGCGGCGGGATAGGCTTGCTCGACTGGTCAGCGCTGCCCGGAACCCTCGCTCACACGTCACACGGCGCCGCCGTGGCCGCATACGCGCTGGTGATGCTCGGCCTCGCCACCAAGATCGGCTGGGCACCAGTGCACAACTGGCTCCCCGATGCCCACAGCGAGGCACCCGCGCCGGTCAGCGCGATGCTCTCTTCGGCGCTATTGCCGGCGGTGATGCTGCTGGCCTGGCGCCTGCGTGACGCCGCCACCGTGCCGCTTGGCAATTCCGCCGCAACCGCGCCACTGGCTGCGTTTGGCATTCTCTCCGTGGCAGTGGCAGTTCCGTTCTTGTGGCAGCCGATGGCATGGAAGCGTCTGCTTGCGTATCACAGCCTGGAACACATGGGCATCATCACCGTCGGGATCGCCATCGGCAGTCCGCTGGCGCTGGCCGGCGTCGTGCTGCATTTCGCCGGCCATGCCATGGCCAAGGCGCTGGGATTCTATGCAGCGATACCCCTGTATCAAGTACAACCCGACGCTGCCCGCCACAGTGCACGCGATGTGGCATCGTCGTCTCCCGCAACCTTCGCCGCCATGGCGGTATGTGCATTCACTCTCGCGGGATTGCCGCCGTCACCTCTGTTCTTCAGCGAACTGTTCATCATCCTGGGAGGGATCGAGGCCGGGCAGGTCGTGCTAGCGAGCTCCCTCGCGGTACTGATTGCATTTGCTTTCATCGGGCTGCTTCATGCACTCCTAGAAGCGCTCCAGTCCAGTTCCGGGCAAGAAGGGCAGCTATCACAAAAGGCCGGCCCTCGTCGCACTGCACCAATACTCGTTCCAACTTTGCTGACGGTGGCCGCACTCGCTGCGCTGTCGGCATACGCCTGGCTGCTGCCAACCTCCGCGATCGTTCGCCATCTCTCCGGTGGAATCTCATGACAGATGGCCGGTGGTCGGACAACGCAGAGCTGGTCGCGAGCACAGACGAAGCCGAGATCAGACGGGTGCCGCCCCATGAGTGGCGTGACGCCGTTTCGTTCCTGATCCGAAAGGGTCATACCTTCTGCGATCTGCACGTAGCGGGACTCCCAGGAGCCGTCGAGCTGCGTGCGGAGTTCATGCGGGATGGCCGATTCCAGATGATCACCTGCCGGCCTGACCCGGAACGAGCGCCAACCATTGTCGACCTGGTGCCGGCCGCCGATTGGGATGAACGCGAGGCAGCAGAACTCGGCGGCTTTGTATTCGCCGACCGGGCGATCCGGCCGCTGACTGCGCATCCCGAGCAACTGGAGCGCTGGACGACGAGCGTACGGGGACGCGACACGCACCAGGTTGCGGTCGGCCCGATTCACGCCGGCGTCATCGAGTCCGGCCACTTCCGCTTTCATGTGGTCGGCGAACGCATCCTGCACCTCGACCTGCGCCTGTTCTACAAGCAGCGAGGACTTGAACGTGCGGCCGTAGGCAGGACACTTAGCGAAGCGTGCGCTGTCGCCCAGCGGGCGTGTGCAGCATGCGCTGTTGCCAACAGCGTCGCTTACGCACAGGCTTGCGAACAGGCGCTGGGGATGGCCCCGACCCCCGAGCTTTCCCGGGCCCGGACTTTGCTCCTCGAGCTCGAGCGGCTTTACAACCACCTCAACGATATCGGGGCCGCCTGTGCGGGCGTCGGCTTCGCCGCTGGCAATATGGTGTTCGCGACGCTCAAGGAGCGCGCACAGCGCGTCAATCTTTCGCTCACGGGACACCGCTTCCTCTTCGATTCGGTCCAGGTCATGCGAAGCGACATCGAGATCGTCGAGCAAACCTCTCTTGCCGCCCGCCGTGAGTTGCGCGAGATCCGTCTTGCCGCCGATCGCGCATGGCACGAGGTGCTTTTTCACGGCTCTGTGCAAAACCGCTTCCACGGCGTTGGCGTCATTTCGACCGCCGAAGCCACAGCTCTAGGAACGGTGGGACCGGTATCGCGAGCAAGCGGCGTGCAGCACGACGCCCGGGGCTCAAGCTTTCGACTCGCCTACCCCAACTTCAAACCGGCGGCGCCGGTGAACCCAAGCGGCGATGTCCGAGCGCGCGTAGAGATGCGCGCGCTCGAGCTGGCGGGCACATTCGAGCTTCTCGACTCACTGCTCCCAGGGACCTTGAAGCCGGCCGGGTGTGAGTCCGCCACCCAGCACTTGGCGACGGGAATGGCCGCGGTCGAGAGCCCCCGCGGCCGAACGTTCTGTGCCATCGAGCGTGATGAAACGACTATTACGCGCCTGCGGCTGCGAACTTCGTCGTACGCAAACTGGCCCGCACTCGCGGTGGCTGCTAACCAAAGTCTCCTGCCTGAATTTCCACTGATTAACAAGAGCTTTGAGCTCTGCTACGCGTGCTGTGACCGCTGAATAGGAGTTGACAATATGAGCCACACAGGAGGAGCGTCCCATGTACCTGTTGTTGCGTGATCTATACCGCACTCGCCGCGAGGTGGGCCTGCGACGGCCTCCACGGCCATCGTCACTCGCGGTACGTCATGTGGACGCAGGCTCATGCAATGGCTGCGAGCACGAGCTGACAGCCGCTGCCGGCCCACACTACGACCTCTCCCGCTTCGGGCTATCGATCACCGCATCGCCCCGCCACGCTGATGTACTGCTTATCACCGGGCCGGTGACCGTACACATGCGCCCGGCGCTCCTCGCGGCCTACGAAGCGATGCCTGAGCCACGAATCGTTGCGGCGCTTGGCAATTGCGCGCTCGGCCTCGGAGTGATAGCCAGTGCCGATTCGTTGGCCGGGTCCGTGGAGAACCTGCTCCCGGTATCTGTGCGGATCGCTGGTTGCCCACCCACGCCGCAGCAGATCATCGATGGGTTGGAGCCTCTGCTCAATGCTTCAGCGGCACGTTGAGCTCGGCGATCGCGATTTTTGGTGGACCGGAGGGATTCGAACCCCTGACCTTCTGAATGCCATGCAGACGGTTGAGCCCTCGCCCGCGCCACTCGTTGGCCGGTGAGGGATCTACAGCCGCTAGAAAGAGCAGCCCAACCTAGGGTCGATCTGCGCGGGGAGGCACGGGGTTGCGGGCCCCAAGGATATGGACGTCGACACCTGACAGCAGTCGGATGACTTCGCTGGTCGTATCCAAGAACAGCCATCGGGTACGGTGCCGGTGACCGAGCACGACCTCAGTGGCCTGCACCTCGCGGACATATCCAACCAGCGCCTTCGCAACGTGACGGTCATCAAGTCGCACGAACTCCCCTCCGAGCTGGTGCGTGACCGACGCGTAGCCGCCGAGCAACACCTTCTCTTCGTCCCGCAGCCCGTGAGGCCGGACCGTGACGACCGAGAGTTTGGCCCCCTGTAACGCCGCATAACGAGCGACCGCGCGAATCCGTTCTTCCATCCCGGAGGCGACGGGAAGGCCGAGCACGATACGTCCGCGGAACTCGAATGGAGACTGCGTCCGGGGAAGGTACCCGGACAGCTGTCTGTCCACGTGCTCGGCGGTCATCCGGAGCGCCGTCTCGCGCAGGATGGCGAGTACCGCCGGACGCAGCTCCCGCTGCATGCCGGCAGCCAGTTGCGCCGGTGTGAGAATCGCATGTTGTTTGATGCGAGCCAGCAGATCTTCAGGAGTGATGTCGACATACTCGATCTCATCGATCTGGTTGAAGAACTCGTCGCTCAGCAGCGGCTCGGGGAGGCGGTCACCGAGCATCCCGCTAACCGCGGCCGCAGCGCTGCGAAGCGACAGGAGATGAAGCGTGGCGAGCACCGTGATTCCAGCTGCGAGCACTCGCGGCACGGATTCGATGAGCGGCTGCCCTGATGCGTCGGGGCCCATGACGTCATCGATACACGCGACCTCCGGATTGCGGGCGAGTAGCGCCGCGATGTCGAGTGGCCGCGATGCGGGCATCTCACGCGTTGCTTGGATCACCTCGAGCGAACTGAGCGCCGTCGCGGGCGGATCGTGTATGTCGTAGGCGGCGACTACAACGTCGGTTCCGCGGCTCTGCCGCCTACGAGCTTCGTCCAACATTGCGGTCGTCGTGCCACAGCCACGCGCGTAACCGAGGTAAACACGCAGCGCCGCGCGCCGCCGGCCTTCGGCCGTGATCTGGCGCAATATCTCCGTCGGATCCGGACGGTGTTCGTGCTTGCGGTTCACCTGGCGAACCTCGCGATGACATGGACGTCCGCATCAGGCAGCCCGTCGATGATCCGGTCGATCATGTTGGGACGGAAACGGTCGATCCAGCGACCGTCGCGCGGCTCGCCGACGACAACGTGGTCGGAACCCGCGTCGCGGGCGGCCTGGATGATCGCTCGGGCCGGGTCGTTCCCGGCCAGCACCGCGAACGAGCACCCGAGCTGCCCGGCGAGGGAGCGATACGGGTCGACCCGGGCATCCTCCGCCGGGTCTGCCACGACCGTGACCACCAGACAGAACCCGCCACGCCGCCGTGCGAGGCGCACGCCGCGGCGCATCAACTCTTCGGACGCCTCTCCACAGGACACCGCGACCAGCACGTCCTCTGGAGAGTCGACCACGCTGCGCGTTCGTGCCATCGAGTCGGCTACCAGGCGCAGTCCGATCTGCCGCATCGCGGCAAGGTTGCCGGGCTTGAAGAAGTTGGCAAGCGCGACGTCCACTTTCTCTGCCGTGTAGATATTTCCGTGGCGCATTCGCTTCCGAAGCGCCTCGGGAGCGATGTCGATGAACTGCACCACGTCGGCACTGTCGATCTCTTTGTCGGGCACCGTCTCTCGCACGACGATCCCAGTCACTTTCTCGACCAGGTCTTTGACGCTTTCGACATGCTGGACATTGACGGTCGAGATGACGTTGACGCCCGCGGCACGAAGGTCGTCGACGTCCTGCCAGCGTTTGGAGTGTCGTAGGCCCGGCGCGTTCGTGTGTGCCAGCTCGTCGACCAGGGCGATCTCAGGCTTACGTTCGAGCACCCAATCGAGGTCCATGTCCTCGAGGGAGGCGCCGCGGTACGAGACGACCTTACGTGGAGCGATCTCGAGGCCCTGCAGGAGCTCGACGGTGCGCGGCCGGTTGTAGGTCTCGACGTAAGCCACCACGACGTGATGCCCCACCCGGGCGAGGTCATGCGCCTCGCGCAACATGGCGAATGTCTTTCCGGCCCCGGGGGTGGCGCCGAGGTAGAGCTTCAGGTGACCGCGCGCGGCCGGTACACCGGCCGAGGCCGCTGGATGAGGATGCACGTGGGGCTCGACTACCGGCCTGGGTGGATCGTTCTGCATGGCAAGACGATTATTCCCAGGCCGCGCCGGCCTATCCGGCCTCTCCGTTGTCCAGCGCCAGGTTGACCTCCAGGACGTTCACGTACTGTTCGCCGAAGATCCACAGGATCCGGCCGTGCAGGTGATTCTCGACCACCGCCCGCAACTTTGACGGGTCCAACCCGCGGGCTTGGGCGACGCGATTCACTTGCAGCAGAGCGGACGCGTCTGTGATGTTGGGGTCAAAGCCGCTGAAGTCGCCCGTCACCATGTCAACCGGCACCTGGTCGTTCGGGCCCATCCCGTTGACCTGGCGGAAGGTCCTGGCCGAGCTTGCCACACGGTCGATGAGCGCCTGGTTGCTCGGTCCAAGGTTGCTGCCATACGAGTTGCTGGCGTCATACCCGTTGGCGGAGTACCGGCCCTGGAAGTACTTGTCGGCGCTGAACTGCTGGCCGATCAGGGTCGAGCCCACGACCTGCCCGTTCTTGATGATCAGGCTGCCGTTGGCCTGATTGTGGAAGAGCACCTGGATGATCCCGGTCATGCCGACGCCGTAAATGAGGCCGGTGACGACCGCGAAAACAAGCGTCAGCCTGATGGCTTGCACTATCTCTCCTGGCAGTGATTTCAACATCTGGATTCGAAGGCTCCTAGGTGGCCAGGTGGACCGCAGTGATGACGATGTCAAGCAGCTTGATGCCGATGAACGGCGCGACTATGCCGCCCAGGCCATAGATCAACAGGTTGTTGCGCAGCAGGGCCGCGGCCCCGATCGGCCGGTACCGCACGCCGCGAAGGGCCAGGGGAACCAGGGCCATGATGATGAGCGCGTTAAAAATCACCGCGGAGAGCACCGCGCTATTCGGGCTGTGCAGTTGCATGATGTTCAGCGCGTTCAGCTCCGGCAGGGCTACGAAGAACATGGCCGGGATGATGGCGAAGTACTTCGCCACGTCGTTGGCGATGCTGAAAGTGGTCAGAGCACCGCGTGTCATCAGCATCTGCTTGCCCGCCTCGACGATCTCAATCAGCTTGGTCGGGTCGCTGTCGAGGTCGATCAGGTTGCCCGCCTCTTTGGCCGCCTGGGTTCCGGTGTTCATCGCCACGGCCACATCCGCCTGAGCCAGGGCCGGCGCGTCGTTCGTGCCGTCGCCGGTCATCGCGATCATGCGGCCCTGAGACTGCTCGTTTCTGATGAGCTCGAGCTTCTTTTCGGGCGTCGCCTGGGCGAGGAAGTCGTCCACACCTGACTCCTTGGCTATCGCAGCCGCCGTCAGAGGGTTGTCACCGGTGATCATCACAGTCCGCAGTCCCATCCGGCGCAGCTCTGCGAAGCGGTCGCGAATGCCAGGCTTGACGATGTCCTTCAGATGGACAGTGCCGAGGACGGCACCGTCTTCGCCCACCACCAGCGGTGTGCCGCCCGCGCGACCAATCGTCGCCACTTGGCCGGCGACGTCGCCTGGCAGCTCCTTGCCGGTCCATGCAGCGATTGCGTCGTCGGCACCTTTCCGGATGGCACGGCCGTTGTAGTCGACGCCGCTCATGCGCGTGGTCGCAGAGAAGGGAATGAAGATCATCGCCTTTTGATCCATGGCGTGTTCCTTGGAGCCGAGCCGGCGCGCCAGGGTCACGATCGACTTACCCTCAGGCGTCTCGTCGGCGAGGCTCGCCAGCTCGGCCGCTTCGACCAGTCGCTCCATCGCCACGCCGGGCACCGGGAGAAACTCAGAGGCCTGGCGGTTGCCAAAGGTGATGGTGCCGGTCTTGTCCAGCAGCAGCGTGTCGACGTCGCCTGCGGCTTCCACCGCCCTTCCGGAAAGGGCAATGACGTTGCGCTGCATCAGGCGGTCGATGCCTGCGATGCCGATCGCGGAGAGCAGCCCGCCGATTGTCGTGGGGATCAAGCAGACGAGCAGGGCGATCAGGACTGTAATCGTGACGGACGTGCCCGAATAGATCGCGAAGGGCTGCAGGGTGACGGTCGCGACCATGAAGATGATCGTCAGCGCGGCGAGCAGGATGTTGAGCGCGATCTCGTTGGGCGTCTTGCGGCGGGACGCGCTCTCGACCAGGTGGATCATGCGGTCGAGGAAGGTCTCACCCGGGTTGGCGGTGATCTGGACCACGATTCTGTCGGAGAGCACCTTGGTGCCGCCGGTGACGGCGCTGCGGTCGCCGCCGGCCTCGCGGATCACGGGCGCCGACTCGCCAGTGATCGCCGACTCGTCGATCGAGGCGATGCCTTCGATCACATCCCCATCGCCGGGGACCACGTCGCCGGCCTCGCAGGCCACAAGGTCGCCCTTCTTCAGCTGCGTAGAGGAGATGCGTTCTTCTCGGCCATCCACGAGACGCCGGGCGATCGTTTCGGAGCGAGTTTTGCGTAGCGCTGCGGCCTGCGCCTTGCCTCTGCCTTCCGCCATGGCTTCCGCGAAGTTCGCGAAAAGCACCGTGAACCAAAGCCAGACGGTGATCTGACCGACGAACAGCTCGCTGTTGGGCCCGCTGAAGCCCGGAGTCCCGTTGAAGAGATCGATCACGAAGATGATCGTTGTGATCGCCGCCCCGACCTCGACGACGAACATGACCGGGTTGCGGGCGATCCACCGCGGATCGAGCTTGGCGAAGCTCGCCCGGATGGCTGGAACGAGGATCGCACGGTCGGTCAGGCTGCTTCGCCCTCTCCGCCGTTCGCGCTTCTGGATCGTCTGCTGCATGGCTTTAGTGGAGGTGGCCGGCGGCCAGCTGGAACTGCTCGAGCAGGGGGCCGAGCGCAAGCGCCGGAAAGAAGGTGAGCGCGCCGACGATGATGATCACGCCGATCAACAGCCCCACGAACAGGGGCGTGTCGGTTTGGAACGTGCCGTGGCCGGCCGGCACCACCTTCTTGCCCGCGAGCGCGCCGGCAAGAGCCAGGATGGGGATATAGAAGATGTACCGCCCGGTCCACATGGCGATGCCGAGTGCGGTGTTGTAGTACACGGTGTTGCCGGTCAGGCCAGCGAAGGCGCTGCCATTGTTCCCGTTGGTGGACGAGAAGGCGTAGAGGATCTCGGTGAACCCGTGCGCGGCGGGGTTCAAAGGGCCCTTCAAGCCGGCCGGGACGACGACCGAAATCGCCGTCCACACAAGTATGTTCAAGGCGCTGGTCAGGATGACCAGCGAGGCGAGCCGCACCTCCTTCGATTCGATCTTCTTGCCCAGGTACTCCGGCGTTCGACCCACCATCAAGCCAGCGATGAACACCGCCAGGACCGCGAAGACGAGCATCCCGTATAGCCCCGCGCCAACGCCGCCCGGCGTGACCTCGCCGAGCTGGATGAGCACCAGGGGGACCATGCCGCCGATCGGCGTGAAACTGTCATGGCTCGAGTCGACCGATCCCGTGCTCGTGCCGGTCGTGGCGGTCGCGAACTGGGCGGAATATATGGGCCCGAAAACGACCGACTTGCCCTCCATGTTGCCGCCGGCTTGGGTTGCGGTGTTGGTTTGACTGATTCCGATCTTCGTGAGCGCGGGGTTGCCGGATTGCTCGGCCCAGGCGGCAATCCCCGACGCCGCGCACAGGACGATCCCCATCGTCGCGGCGATGGCGACGCCCTGCTTGATGTTCCCGACCCAGCGGCCGAACATCAGCGCCAGCGCAAAGGGGATCAGGAGCTCGAGAAAGATCTCGAGCTGGTTGGTGAAGCCGTTCGGGTTTTCAAACGGGTGTGCGGAGTTGGCGTTGAACGGGCCACCGCCGTTGTTGCCGAGATCCTTGATCGCCTCCTGGGAGGCGAAGGGACCGACCGCGATCGTCTGGGCGGCGCCCTCGAGCGTGTGGGCGACGGGATAGCTGGAGAGCGTCTGCACAGCGCCCTGAGATGCCAGGACCAAGGCGGCCACGAAGGCGAGCGGGATCAGGACGTAAAGGGTCGCCCGTGTTACATCGACGTAGAAGTTGCCGAGCGTCTTCACCCGCCGGCTGGAGATTCCCCGCACAAGGGCGACCGCCATGGCGATGCCCGTGGCCGCCGACAGGAAGTTGTGCATGACGAGGCCGACCATCTGAGAGAAGTAGGACATCGTCTGCTCGCCCGTGTAGTTCTGCCAGTTGGTGTTGGTGGTGAAGCTGACCGCCGTGTTGAAGGCAAGGTCAGCGGGCACCGGGCCGAAGTCCATCGGGTTAAACGGCAGTTTGTCCTGGAGCCTCAGCACGAGGTAGGTGAAAAGGAGACTCGCAATCGTGACCGCAAGCACCGAGACTCCGTACCCGATCCACGTCTGCTCCTTCGTCTCGTCGACCCCCATCAGCCTGTAGGCGCCGCGTTCGACGGGTCGCAGCACCGGGCTCAGGAAAACACGCTGGCCCTGGAAGACCTTGACCAGGTACGGGGCGAGAAGCCAAGCTCCCACGGCCACAGCGAGGTAGGTGATGACGACGCCGACGATGTCGAGGACCACCTCAGAACTTCTCGGGGTACAGCAGCGCTACGAAGAGGTAGATCGACACGATCAGCGCTACCACGCCAGTGATGATGTAAGGGATCTGCGCCGACATCACGGCAGCTCCTCGAGTCCGCGGATGTAGAGGAAACAGACCACCGTAAGGATGAGGGCCAGACCCACCATCCAGAAATCAAGCGGCATGGGCCCGAGCTTAGGCGGGCACGCGTCAACAGAGCATCAACGAAAGTCCGTGAACCAGCGGGCCGTTCGGCAGGCCCCTATTAACGTTCGATCGGCGCCGGGCCGAAGCGGTAGCCCCGCGTACCGGCCGTCACGATGACCTGGGGATTCTTGGGGTCGCCTTCGAGCTTCGTGCGCAGCCTCTGTACAAATGTGCGCAAGTAGTTGCGTTCGTCACCATATGAGGGACCCCAGACCTCGCGCAACAGCGTGCGGTGGTCGATCACCTGCCCCGCGCGGCGGGCGAGCGCGGCCAGCAGACCGTACTCGGTCGGTGACAGCCTGACCTCGGCCCCATCCCGCAGCACGACGCCACCCGCGAGGTCGACCGTCACGCGCCCGGACTTGACGACGAGGTTCGGCCCGACGGCCGGCTGTGTCCGCCGCACGACGGCCCTGATCCTCGCCAGCAGCTCGTCGGCTCCGAATGGTTTCGCCAGGTAGTCGTCCGCGCCCATGTCTAGCGCACGCACTTTGTCCTGCTCGCCGCCCCGCGCGCTGATCACGATCACGGATGGGATCCGCCGGTCTTCGAGGCCTTGAAGGATCTCCCAACCGTCCACGAATGGAAGCCCGATATCGAGCAAGACCACATCCCAGGCTCCATCGGTCTGGAGCTCACGCGCGCCTGCCGCGCCATCACCGGCGGCCCGGGCTTCATGGCCGTCGCGCTCGAGGATCGACCGGATCGAATTACGCAGCGCGGGGTCGTCCTCCACGATCAGGATTCGGCTCACGCGGCGGGAGCTTCGGGCAAGGTGAAGCGAAACACCGCGCCGGGCTCGGTGCCATCCTCGACCGTTACCGTGCCGGCGTGAGCCTCGACCAAGCCCTTGACAATGGCCAGGCCCAGGCCGGTGCTCCCGGCGTTGCCGTCGTTCCCACCGCGGAAAAAGCGCTCGAAGACACGCTCGCGCAGGCCGCCGGGAACCCCCGGGCCGCGATCGATGACGCGGATCGTGACCAGCCCGGGGGTCTCGTGCGAAATACGCATGACCACCGCGGTCTCAGGAGGCGCGAAGCGGTCCGCATTGGACAGAAGGTTGTCCAGGATCTGCCCCAGCCTGTTCCAGTCGGCGAAGACCGCAGCATGCGCGTCATCTGCGTTCCACTCGATCTTTCGGTCAGGTGATGCTCGGTGCAGGCGATCGGCGGCAGCGACGATCGCGTCGCCGAGGTCGAGCGAAACCAGATCGAGCTCGAGAGCCCCACTTTCGATCACCGCCATATCGAGCATGTCATCCACAAGCGCTTTCAATCTCCGTCCTTCGGCTGCGATGGTCTGCAGTGTGCGGCGCGCCTCGGCCGGCGTCTCGGCGTTGCTGAGATCAGTGCTCTCAGTGAGGATGGTGCCCAGCGGTGTACGCAGTTCGTGCGACACATTTGCGAGCAGATCGCGGCGGAGCCGGTCCGCCGCCTGCAGGGCCTTGATCTGCTGTTCGCTTCGGGCCAGCCGCAACGCCGAGCTAGCTGCCTCGGCCTGCTCCTTGTTCAGCCGTATCAGTTCCGTGTTTGCCTCCTGTAGCTGGCGAGCGAGCGCCTCAGATTGAAGCAGCCCCTGACGACGTCGTGACGCCAGCAGCCCGACCACTCCGGCAACGGCCAGGAACGCAAGCAGGTTGACGATGTCCTGCTCGTCCGCGATCGTGAGGGTATAAAGGGGTTGGACGAAGAACCAGTCGACGCAGATGAAGCTGATGGCGGCACACATGACTGCGGGCCACAGGCCGCGGATCACGCCAACGACCGCGACGAGACCGAGGTAGATGAAGACGTAATCGCGCTGCGTTTGGTGGCTGAATCGAAGCAGCACGGCGGTCACGATCAAAGGGCCGCCGATCGCGATGAGCCAGGTCAACCAACGCTCCGCCGTGCGCACCGACATTTCGAGCCGAGCCTAACGCGTGTGACCAAGTGGCGCTTCAGGGAAATCTTCGTTGACTCGGCGTTGATGCCTCCGGAGCTACGGTCGAGTCGTGGTCGAAAGACGGGCGATTACGATCGACGATGCGTGGGCGGGTAGCGACGGGGAATCGGACAGCCGGGCATTCAAACGGTCTGATCCGCACCGAAGCCGCAATCTCCGCCTAGCCATCCGGCAGTTGGAGCGAGCCGAGGCCCTGTCAATAGCGTGTCAAAGTTGATGTCAAATCGCCCGACGCGGGCGCCGATAGACCTCGTCGGGAGGCCGATTTGTACTCGAAATTTGGTGGACCCGAGGGATTCGAACCCTTGACCTTCTGAATGCCATGCACACGGTTGAGTGTCCACCAGAGTCCACCAGAGTCGTTTTCGAGTTCAAACGGCCTCAAGTGACGGTCGCTTGGTCCATCAGAGTCCACTGAAGTCCACCCGATAGGCTGTCAGAACTGGGGTGTGGCATCGCTGGCCTGCTACCAGATGCCTGCTCCAACATGCCGTGCCGGTTTCAATGACCCCAAACGATGTCGATGCCTTTCGTGATCCCAGCCGTGTAGGGTGAAACTACAAGGTCACCTGAGCCCCATCGCGGGCACTATCGTGCCCGGTCACCTCCGCCTTCAGGCCATTCACCTGGCCACGACTGTAGACCACCGGCAGAACTGCTGGCCTTTTCCACCACCAGTTTTGCCAGGGCCCAATCCTGAGCCGCGATGCCGACCGACTTGAACACGGTGCGACCAACTGACACCTGAGGACGGGTAAGCAGTACCCCAATCTCGGCCAACTTCGATTGCGCGATATGCCCTGATCGGAGAGCGCGAAGCAAGTCCCCGGCCTCGGCCATCGTCGCATCGATCTGGTCGATCGCGATCACCGACGCATCTTCAAGCAAAGCCGCTGGCAACTCGCACATGTCCTCGGTAAATGCACCAATCGCGTTCACGTGCACCCTGTCTTGCAGGTCCGAGAGATCGAAGAGTGGCTCGCGGGAGTCGGTGGCGGTGCAGATAACGTCGGCATCGTGAATGGCTTTGGAGATCTTGTCGAATGGGACGACCCGAACAGGGTCCAGCTCTCGACTCATCGCCTTCGCGACTCGGCGGGCATTCGCAGGCGTCCGTGAAACAATCCGAACCTCACGGATAGGACGGACAGCGCAAACCGCCCGGATCTGATCGGGGGCCTGACCACCCGAGCCGATTACCGCGAGGACACCGGCTCTCGGTGCGGCGAGGAGGTCGGTGGCAACGCCAGAGGCCGCTCCGGTCCGCATCGCCGTCAGTGTTGTGCCGTCGATCAAGGCTTCGGGAGTGCCCGTGGCACCGCTGAACCAAAGCACGGCCGCCTGCACCGCCGGCCGGCCTGCGCTGGGATTCTCGGAGTGGATAGTGATGCCCTTGAGGACCGTGCCCCCCGCCTCCCGGTCGCACGCAAGCATGGCCAAGGCACGTCCGCCGTCCACCACCAACCGAGTCGGCTGTTCGATGTGGCCGGCGGAGACCGCGATGAAGGCGTGCCTGACCGCCTCAATTGCGTCACGCATCTTGACGAGGCCGCGCACGTCTGCCGCCGAGATCACCCGAAAGGCGTTAGCCACTGTCCGTATGCGATCAGCGATTCGCGCTGAGCAGCGGGCCGCCCAGCATCGAAGCGTCGACGTCGATGCCAAGTCCAGGGCCCGTGGGCAGCATGCCCAAGCCGTCGCGGGAGCGCGGCTGGTAGCCGGCGATGTGCTCGACCGTCCAGTCGTTCATGAAAGACACTGCGAACAGCGCGTCGGCAGGCACCGCCGCAGCGAGGTGCGCAACAGCGGCGGTGACCAGGTCCCCGCCCCAGCTGTCCTCGATGGTCAGTCGCATCCCGAGAGCGACCGCCGTGTCCCTCATCGCGCGGGCCCGAGTCAGCCCGCCGACGCGGCCGATCTTGAGGTTGACATGGTCCATGGCGTCGAGCGCAGCCGCCCGGACCAGTACCGACATGTCTGTGATGACTTCGTCCAGCACCATCGGCAGCCCCGTCAACCGGCGCACGGCTACGCACTCTTCCAGCGTCGGGCATGGCTGCTCGAGGCGCAGCCGCTCGAGTCCCTCCAGGAGGCCGGCGGCGATGATGGCGTCCTGCCGGCGCCACCCGCCGTTGGCGTCAGCGATCAGGGCATCGCCCGCGCCGGTCGCCTGGTGCACGGTGCGGGCGCGCGCCGCGTCCTCGTACGGGTCGGCGCCGAGCTTCAGCTGGAAACGGTGAACGCCGCCGGACCTCTCCCTTTCGACGAAAGCCGCCATCGCCTCCGCCGGGCCAAGCGGGACGGCGACGTAGAGCGGCAGCTCACGCTGCAGCACTCCGCCCAGAAGCGCCGACACGGGCTGCCCTGTCGCCCTTCCGAAGGCGTCCCAACAGGCGATGTCCAGAGCGCTCTTCGCGTACTCATGCCCGCGCAGGGCGGCGTCCATCCGCGCACCCACTTCCGCCAGGTTGGACGCGTCGGCTCCGATAACGGCCGGGGCCAGCTCGCGGAGGGCGGCGCGCGCGCCTTCGCCAAAGCCGGGCAAATAGGCAGGACCGAGCGGGCAACACTCGCCATGACCGGTGACGCCGTCCCGAGTGGTCACCTTGACGACGGTGCTCGGCAGGCGATTGACCACCCGGCCGGAGGACATCACGTAGTCGCCGTGCGCATAGGTCAGCTCGTAGCCGAAGACTTCGATGCACTCGATCACCGTGGAGGGGCCGATCGTCACCTCTTCGTGTCCACTCTGGGCTCGACTCCAAAACCTCTAGCTGTCGTTCTTATCAGCAGACATAGCGGACCCGCCCCCGCGGCCCACCTGCGATCGCCGGGAGGTGGGCCAACCTTTACTCCGCGTTCGGGCACGCTCCGATGCGACGTTGCGAGCATTGGTCCTGATATGAGAAGTGACCTCCCCCTCAATTTCAGAGGCATTGCCACTCTTCAATGCTTGAAGCAAGGTGGCGTGACGCTCAACAAAGCGATCGAAGTCGGGAAAAGTCATTTGGTCACCGGTCATCGTCAAGCTGATTGGACCTTCGAGCACCGACCGCAATCGATCGGCTACATCAGCCCCGTGGCAAGAAATCTGCTTCGTTCGAAGAGGATGAACTGCCTGCTCTACCGCCGACCTGGACGTGGACTGATCTGAACTCAATCGCCGCTGACAAGCCAAATGCTCTAAAAGCTGGGCCATTCGGATCCTCACTTACGAAAGCGATGTATACGTCAGCCGGCTACAAGGTCTACGGCCAAGAGCAGGTGATCGGTGGTGTTGCCCATCTTGACACCTATTTCATCAGTGACAAGAAGTATCGGGAGCTAGAGTCGTGTGCAGTCCAAGCCCAGATTGTCGGCAGCCACGAACGCGAGCCCGGCCCCAAGCCAGAGGCCGCCCCGGTCCAGTCACGGAGTGCTCGCGCCTTCAACGCAGCGACGAACCATTTACGGCTGGGTTCTCCCTTTTCCCGTTCATCACGATCGCGATGTTGAGAAGTGGCGGTAGGGGTCACAGGCGGTATCGAGGTCAGTGTGTGACTTAGCTATGGCAGGTTCAGCAGGGGCCGGAGCCAGGTAAGGCGATCCGCCATGGCCGTGGCGTTCAGTTCGTGTCCGGCGGCATAGAACCTCACTGACTTATCTCCAGGGGCTGCGGCGGCGAGGCGGTCGGCCTCCGCGCGGGTGATATAGATGTCGCTCGATCCGAACTGGAGCAGGTATACGGCTTTGGTCGTTGGCAGAACATTGACCGGGTCGTAGGCCGCCATACGGCTTGCGTAGCCCGCTTTCTCCGCGTCGGTCGTCAGGAACTGCCAGTAAGCAGCGAACCAGGTCACCCAGGTCGGGTCGCCCGTCATGAGGACCGCACCTTTGAAGCGTGCATCTCGGGCCATCAGCAGGGCGCCTAACATGGCCCCGTAGTCATGGCCGACGAAGGCCAGCCGGGCGGCATCAACGCCAGGCTGCTCGAGCAGCACGTCGGCGGCCGCCTTGAAGTCCGCCACCTGTGCGTCGATGGCCGCCTGGTCGTGATCGATGCCTGAGGGGTCCTCTCTCCAGGGGAATTGGCCCTGCGGTAGCAGCGAAACGACCCCTAGCTTGAGGAGACTGGTCGCCTCGTCCACGAACTCATGCCGGTCGACGCCGCCCCGGCCTGTGTACATGTGGGCGAATAGCACCGCCGCATATGGGCCTTGGCCATCGGGGATCAGCAGGTAAGCGCTGACCTTTCGGCCGCTTGAGTCATAAATGACATCGTGGATCGTGCCTCCCGGCACCGTGGTGGCAGGGGCATGCTCTTGAACACCGACCGCTGTTCGGGGCGTGGTCACCGGAGTCCCAACCTGGCCGCCGCAGGCCAGAAGGGCGACAGCAGCCAGGGGCAAGGCAGCTCGACGGCGATTCGACGGTGACACTGCGATCCAGTATCGCAACCGGAGTTCATGTTTATGTCATCAATATGAAGATCGATCGCGGCGCCCGTACCGCATGGTCGGTCTAGCTCCTGCCCGTTGTATCCAACACCATCCGCCGGATGTCGCCGACGTCCAGTGCTGTGGCTGTCAACTTGGCTGTCGCAACTGCCGAAATTGGCGGGGATGGATGGGAATCGAACCCACCCAGGACGCCTCAACAGCGCCCCGCAAAGGGTTTTGAAGACCGCGGAAAAATCCGAGGCGCCTGTCGGCGACTGCCGTGAACGGCGAGCTTAGGAGCCCGGGTCGGGTACCGGACGGGCAAGGTCGCTTGAAGTCTGGAGCGGGATAACCTGTCAGGTACCCTGTCAAACAGCCATCCTGGGTCGTCGGATTGAA
>DATITA010000166.1:0-17865 GCA_035468355.1 Candidatus Dormiibacterota bacterium | reverse complement strand
CGGCACGGGTCACGTACCAGAGAAAGGTGTCCGGCACGGCGGGTCTAGTGCGATCCGCCCGACACCGCTATCCCTGTGCTGGACGACGAGCTCACGCCTCCGGACGACTGGAACGGCGAGAAGATCGAAGTGCCCGAGGAGCTCGACGAGGTCGAGGTGGATGAGCTCGCGTTGCCCGCGGTCGGGCTCGGCGACGACGTTCCTGGAATCGTCGACGCGCTGACCAGGGCGAGGACGCCGACGCCCGCGATCGCGCCGATCGCCACCCCGGTGGTGAGGCGGTTCAGGGTTTGCATCGCGTCGTCTCGGGCCATCACCCTGGCCCTTCTTGCGTTGGTTTCCATGTCTTGAATACTGGGTGGCGGCTCTGAACTCTGCCTCAGAGGATCCTGAGAATTGGCTGAGAGCCGACAATGGTGCCCCCGGAGGGAATCGAACCCCCGACCTTGACGTTAGGACCGTCCTGCTCTATCCCCTGAGCTACGGGGGCGCGTCGCGAAGTCTCCCGAAGTGTATTCAGATGCGCCCTGCGCGCGCCCGGCGCCCCTGAGCTACGGGGGCGCGTCGCGAAAAGTCTCCCGAAGTCTATTCAGATGCGCCCTGCGCGCGTCCGGCGCCCCGCGCTTTCAGGGTACCGGCAGATATGGCATCGGGTCGACGACCTGGAGGTTGATGCGAAGCTCGAAGTGGAGGTGAGGGCCGGTCGAGTAGCCCGTGGACCCCTCGCGCCCGATCTGCTGGCCGCGCAGGACGCGATCCCCGACCAGGACCTGGGTCGCGAGCATGTGCCCGTACAGCGTGGCGATCCCACCGCCATGGGCGACGATCACGAAGTTGCCGTAGCCGACCCGGGTGTGGCCGACCGCCACGACCACGCCATCCGCGGCCGCCATCACAGGCGTTCCGAGCGGGGCGCCCATGTCGACTCCCGTGTGGAAATGCTTGTACGAGCCCAGCGGGGGCTCGAGCACGAAGCTCGTCGGCCCGAAGGGTTGCGTGATCTGGAACCCGCTCATCGGCCACGACAGAGTCAGACCCGCGATCGTCTTGCCCAGCGGCAGCTCGTGGGTCAGCGTGGCCAGGCCGGTTCCGACCTGGGCTTGGTTCCACGCCTGCTGGTACGAGCGCTCGATCAGGTCTTGCTCCTGGGTCTCGAGGAGCTGGGCCAGGCCGACGGTCACGTCGGGCGGCTGGTTCTGAAGGCCCGACTGGGCGTCCTGGATCTGGGTTGTGAGGTCTGCCAGCTGGCTGCTGGTGTCGTTCTGCTGGCTGATGAGGTCGTCGAGCGCGCTCAGGTTGGAGGTCAGCAGGTCTTGCGCGGCATTGGCCGTGTCCAGGTCTTTCTGCCGGGCCTGGAGGTCCGCCTGAAGCTTGGCGAGGTCCGCCTCCAGCTTCGCCTGGAGCGCATGGGCGCGCTCGCCCGCCACGACCAGGTCGGCGGTAGCTCGCAGGGCGTCACGTAAGTTTCCGGTCCGCGCGATCAGCAACCACAGAGAGCTGGGCTCGCGCGAGATCGCCCGGGTCATCACCGAAAGCTGCTGCTTTTCGACATCGATGCGGTCCTCAGTGTTGGAGATCTGGGTGTCCAGCTGCGCGATCTCGTCCTGCAGGTGGGCGATCAGCGTCTGCTCCTGTGCGATCTGGTCGGAGACCAGCTGCTCTTGCGCCGCCGACTGGTTGAGCGCGAGGGTCAGGCGCTGCTGGGCGCTCAGCGCCTTGGAGAGGTCTCCGCCCAGACGGGATTCCAGCTGGTCGTAGGCCGCCTGAGTCGCCGGACACGTGATCCGTGATCCGGAGGCACTGCTCGGTGAGGGGCAGGGCGACGGGCCGGTCGCCGTCACGCCGGCGACCTGCATGGCCGCAAGAGCGCCTCCGATTGCCAGCGCCGCCAGCGCCGTCCTCAAACCCGGACCTTTCGAAATCCCAGCAACGCGGTGCCCGAGCCCAGGACCAGCCCGGCCACGATCACGGCCGCCACCACGTACTGCACCGAGGTGGCGTCGACACCCGGGAGGACCTGGGCATAGGTCGCGGCTTCGAATCGCACGGCCAGCAGCCAGGCCCCGCCGACCAGCGCCGCGGCCAGCGCACCCGCCAGCGCGCCGGTCGTCAATCCCTCCACCGCGAAGGGCCCGCGCACCATCCAGCCTCTGGCTCCCAGCAGCCGGGTGACGGCCACCTCGTCTTGACGTGCTGCCGCAATTCCTCGCATCGAGTTCGCGATGACCGCGTACGCAATCAGCGCGAAGAGCGCGACGATGCCGAGTCCGGCCCCTCCCACGACGAGGGCGAGGTGGCCCAGCCTCGAGTACGTGCTCGGGTCGTAAGAGGTTGGGTACGAGGGGTCGACGGCCGGGTCGCCGGCCACCGAGGCGGCGACCGCGCCGACCTGCGTGACCATCCGCGCGCGCACGTCCAGGCTTTCGGGGAAGGGGTTGGTTGAGCTCAGGCTGGCCAGGTTGTCGAGGCCTGGACGGCTGCTGGCCTCGGCCAGCGCCTGCTTGGGGCTGACATCCGTCACCGACAGGACCCTCGGATCGGCCTCCAGCCGCGATTGGAGCGCCGCCACCGCAGCGGGTGAGTCGCCGGCCGCCAGATAGACGCGCACGAGCGACGCCTCGGCGGCCTGCTGCGCCACCACCTTGTCCAGGGCGAGACCGAGCAGGGCGAGCGTCCCGCACAGCGTGAGCAGGAGCGCGATCGTGCCGAGCACCGGGGCGGTCAGCCTGACATCGCGGCTCCAGCTCCGAAGTCCGCCCAGGACCACGATGCGGTAGCTGTTGGCGCCCAGGGCGGCCAGGCGGCGCCAGCCGGGTAGGCTTGCGGGCCTCGAAGGCGTTCGCGCGGGCCGCTGCCGGGCCGGGATGACGATCCGCCACAGCGGACTGGGCGCCGGTGCGGCGCTGCCGTGGCCGTTGGAGTGGCCATTGCCATTGGAGTGGCCATTTCCGTTGAAGTGCACATTGCCGTTGGACTGGCCGCTGCCGTTGGTCTTCGAGTAAACGTTGGCGTGTCCGATGCCGGCCGACGCGGCTTTGCGCGAGCCGTTGGCCGTCACCCGCGCGCTCGGCAATCGCAGGATCCGGCTGGCCGGGAAGGTGTGGCGATGGGTCGCCACGATCACCGCCGTCCCAGCCGCCGCCGCCTCTTCGAGCATCCGCATGACTACCGCTGCGCTGTCGTCGTCCAGGCCCGCCAGCGGCTCGTCGGCGAGCAGGACTCGCGGCCGCGAGGCCAGGGCCCGCGCGATCGCCAGCCGCTGCCTCTCGCCCCCAGAGAGCTGGTGAGGATAGGAGCGTCCCTTGCCGGCGAGCCCTATCGATTCGAGCGCGGCCATGGCGCGCTGCTTGATCGTGCGCTGCGGAACCAACGGGTCGCGGACCTGCAGGGCGAACACGAGGTTTTCCACAGCGTTCAGGCGGGGCAGCAGGCGCTGCTCCTGGAAGATGAAGGCGACTTCGCGCCGCACGCGACCCAGGCCCCTTCGCCACCACCGGTGCACGCCCCGTCCTCCGACCCACACCTCACCGGTGTTGGGGCGTAGCTGGCCGTGGACGAGCCGCAACAGGGTGGTCTTTCCGGCGCCTGTGGGGCCGGTCACCTCGACCAGCTCGCCCGGGGCGACGGTGAGGTTCACACCCTTCAACACCGATTGGCGGCCAAAGGATTTGGAGACTGCGGTGAGCTTGACCAGGGGCTCCGCGGCCATGGCGGCCTTCTTCGCGGGACGAACCCCCTTCGTCCCATTCGGTTTACCCCGCGCCCCGTCGGCCGTAGAGCCGACGATCGAGGCACGCGGGCGGCCAGAGGCGACTGGTCGGCTTCCCACCCTTTGCGACCCAGATTAGCCCATACCAGGACACGGGTCGATGACTATCCGGCGTCCACCTGGACCCGCCTGGGAAAGGCCAAGATCGAGCCTGGGCCGAGTGGGTCAAATGTCCTATTCATGCGCAGCCGGACAGTGACAGAGGGGCCGCGGTGACTTCGATTGAGAATGGGCCAACAGTCGGCGAGGCGGTGACCAGCCGGGTGCCATCGGCATCCGTGGTGACCGATGCGCTAACGGCGCCCGAGCTCGACACCGGGCCGGTCACCTCGGGTGGGATCGAGATCACGGTTGGCGCATCGCCCGGCCGGCCGTGACCGGCAAACGAAAATGCGCCGCTGGCGGGGTCGTAGTGGTAATCGGGCGACGGGTCGCTGGACGCACGCGGGTACACGCGGGCCAGCAATCGCTCGCGCTCCTCGCGCAGACACCCGCTCGAGGCGGTCGCCACCGTGGGTGGGTTGAACATCCCCCAGCTCTTCTTCTTGTCGCCGTTTTCCTTCCAGGTCCAGAAGGCGAAGCCGACATCGTTGCGTTCCTGCTCGAGCAGCTGGCTCGCAAGCACAAGCGGATCCCACGATTGGTCGTCGCCGAACTCGGCCACGAAAAGCGCCGCCTTCATCGCTCGAGCCTCGTGGTCGGCGAGGGTGTAGCTCTGGTCGTAACCACCCCACGGGTAGCTGGCCTGGTCAGGCCTCTGCTTGGCCAGCGCGTCGAACGTGTAGATGTGCGTGTAAGCGTGGATCGAGAGCACGACATTGGGATAGGAGCCGACCGGCAGCCCAAGGTGTGTCGGAAAGTCGGTCACCTCCCGCAGCAAACCTGTATCCAAGAAGAAGAGGTGTCGCTGGTCGCGGACGCCGAGATCGCGGTACCCGCATGGGGCAGGCATGTAGAAACCCGTCCAGCACGGCAGCCCGTCGTGCACGCCCGTGATGGCGTCGATGACCCGGCGATAGAACGGAAACAGCAGCAGGTCTTCGAACCCGGGCGGCAGGTTCCAGCCCGGCCAGGGTTCGTTGAAGACGCTGTAACCGGCCACCGAGCTGTCGTCTTTGAACCGGCGGGCCAGAAATGCGACCGTCGCGATGTACTCGTCCTGGATCCCCGCCCTGTCGTACCAGAAGTTCGTCGCGGCCTCAAAGACAGCCGGGTTCAACTCTCGCTGTCCGTCGAAAACGCGCGAAGGAAACCCATCCGTGATGGTCGCCCATCTCGGCGCGCCGCTCAGGTACGAGAGGTCGACATCCCTCCCCGGTCCGACATATCGCGAGTAGGCGTTCTGATGCATGTCAAGGATTACGTAGAGGCCATCATTCCTCGCCCAATCGACCACCTGGGCGATCCGATCCAGGTAGGTCGTGCTGAATTGTCCGCGCTCCGGTTCGAGAAGGCTCCAGGACAGAGGCAGCCGAACCGAGTTGAACCCCAGCCGCGCCATCGCATCGATGTCGGACTGACACAAAGGCGGATAACGGCTCGCGGGGGAGTTGGCCGGGCACACGCCGTTCGCATATGCAGCCGGATCGATCGGGTACAGCGGGGCCACGTCCGGCTGCGATTGGTCGCTGCCGGTCCAGAAATCGATCAGACCTGCGGGTATGGCTCCATGCAGCAGCACCATCCTCCCCTGGTCATCGGCCAGGTAGGGGCGGCTGCCTGAAGGGTGCGCGACATGAAGCCACGACGGCGAGCCGCCGGTCGTCCCAGCGTCCGGCGCGGTGGTGACCCCGCCGATCATCGAGACCACGATGGCACCCGGATAGGTGAAGACCGCCAGCACCAGGACCAGCAGCAGCCCGATGTAGACGAAGATCCTCAACTGCCCCACATCCAGTACACGGCGCCAGTGATGGCAAAGACCAGCGCAACTGCGCCAGCGGTAAGTCCGACCAAGGCGGATCCCTCCCCGGTCAGGTTGCCGGGCCCGGTGCGGATTCGGTAGAGCGACTCAATACCGGCCCAGAGGGCGAACGGGGCGAAGACACCGAACACGAGGCTGAGCAGCCCGAGGACCAGCGCTCGGGTGGCTGACCTGTCCCTGGTCACCTCACCAGAATTTGCCGCCGCCGAGAAGGAGATACAGGATCGGCCCGATCCCCCAGAAAAAGCTGATGATGATCCAAAGGACCTTCGAGAACCCGCTCATGTCCGTCCGGTTCACGATGTTGATCACGCACAGGACGAAGGCGACGGGGTGGAGGAAGATCGCCATCAAGACTTCGACCAGGAACTGCAACATCCTTCTAGTGTCGCGCCTGGGCGGGGTTCTTGACCAGCGTCCCGAGCGGGCTGGGGATGCGCGGCCAGCCTCCGGCCGGGGCAAAGGTGCCGTCGGGCGCCTGCTCATACGTCGCCTTGAGCCGCCCCCGGGCCACGCGCGTGACCGCGTCGGCGAAGCGGTCGATCTCAGCCTCGGTGTTGTAAGGAGCCAGGCTCGCACGCACCGCGCCGGGGAGCGCTTTGCGATGCCCCGCGTTGACCTCGGCCTCGACGCCGTCCACGGCTGCCTTGTTCATGTGCAGGAGATGGAAGACGTAAGGGTTGGCGCAGAAGCAGCCATGACGCACCGCGATGCCCCATTCATGGCTCAAGGCGGCCGCCACGAGGCCGTGGTGCATGCCTTCGACCACGAAGCTCGCCAGGCTGAGACGCTCCGCACCCCGCGGCGATTGGAGACCGCCGAGGATGCTCACGCCCGGGATCGAGCTCAGGGCGCTGACCAGGCGTTCGCCAAGCTCGGTCTCGTAGCCCAGCATCTCGTCGAAGCCCAGCTCGTGCAGCGTCTCGATGGCCACCCCCAGCGCAACAGCGCCGATCACGTTGGGGGAGCCCGCCTCTTCGCGGTCGGGTAGGTCGGCCCAGACGGTGTCGTCCCAGGTGACGATGCTGATGGCGCCGCCGCCCATGACCTCGGGGGCGCCGGCGAAGAAATCCCGTGGGGCGACGAGCACGCCCGCGCCATAGGGCGCATACATCTTGTGACCGGAGAAAGACACGAAGTCGAGGTGGCCGGGGTCGCTCGCGGGGCGAACCTCGAGCCGGTGATGCGGCGCCAGCTGTGCGGCGTCAACCGAGATCCGCGCCCCGTGCCTGTGCGCAAGCTCTGCGACGTCGTGGATGGGGGTGACGAAACCGGTCACGTTGGATGCGCCGCAGACGGCGACGAGCCCGATCTTTCCTTCGCTGGTGCGCAGGGCATACTCAATCGCATCGAGGTCGATGTGCCCGTCGTCGGACAGGCCGACCATCACGTGGCCGCTGCGATGCCGCCATGGAAGTAAGTCCGCGTGGTGCTCCATCTCGGTGACGAGCACCTGTCTGCCGTCCAGTCGGGCCTCCTCGGCCGCGATCCGGTTGAGGGCGTCCGTAGTGCCCTTGACGAAGATGACCACCTGCGCGCTTTCGTCGACTCCGAGAAATCTCGACACCAGCATCCGGGCCTGCTCGTACGCCTCGGTCGCGAGCCTGGATTTGTAGCCGGTGCCGCGGTGAACGCTCGAGTAGACGTCGGAGAAGCCATTGACCGCGTCGCGCACGCGCTTGAGCGGCGGGGTGCTCGCTGCGTTGTCGAAGTTGATCCCCGTGACCGTGCCGCCGCCCAGCACCGGCACGGGCAGCTCGACACCGGCAAAGTGCTCACGCCACTGGCCTGAGTGCGGGGACGCCACCACTGGAAGCCTACCTTGGAACCGGCGGCACGGCGAGTGCCGCGTGCATGTATCAAGCACACCAGCGAGGACCTGTCCAGTAGTGTTGTTCATACAAGGTTGAGTGGGAAGGGCAGTCGTAAGCTGAAGCCGGTGCCGGAGGTCGTGGTCGCCGACCAGGATTCGAGCCTCGCCGCCCGCGAGCTCAGCTTCCTCGTGCGACTTGCCCAGGCCGCGGCCGCGACCCAGCGCCCCGACGAACTGCTCGACCTCATCATCCGCGAGACGACCTCGGCCCTCGGCACCGACGTCTGCTCTCTTTACCTCTTGACGCCGCCGGGTCGAGAGCTCCTCTTGACGGCCACCAACGGCCTCAACGAGAACATGGTGGGGAAGGTGCGCATGCGGGTGGGCGACGGCATCACCGGGTGGGTGGCGGACACGCGCCGCCCGGCGGTGGTGGCTGACGTCAGCAAGGATCCGCACTGGAAGTGGGTGCCTGGCCTGGACGAGGATCGGTTCCACTCCATGCTGTCCGTGCCGATCGAGTCGGGGCCTCGGCTGGTTGGGGTCATCAACGTCCAGAGCACGGAGAGGCGCGATTTTGACTTGGGCGACATCGACTTCCTGCGCGCGATCGCGGGCCAGGTGGCCGGTATCCTCGAGCGCAGCGAGCTGCAGCGGCGCACCGAGGTCCAGTTGGACGAGATCCGCCTTTCGCACGACATCCACGAGCGGTTCACCAAGCTCTCCCTCGAGGGCGCCGGCATCAAGTCGATCCTGGATGCGGTCGGCTCGCTGGCCGGCGGGCGTGCTGCGCTCTACTCGGCCGACGGGTACCGGGTGCGGGGTGCGGGCGAGTCGTCGGACGGCATGCCGCCCCGCATCCACGTACCTAACCCGCTGGCCCAGGCCGGCGCGCGCGAGGTGAGGATCACCGCCGGCCGCCCGTCGAGGGAGGTGGATCTGGTGCCGGTGCGCGCAGGCTCGGACATCCTCGGGCTGTTGGCGGTTGGTGTCGACGCGGCGACGGTCGATTCCGAGGGCAGGAGGCGAGCCCTCGAACACGGTTCGACGGTGCTGGCGCTCGAGCTCTCGAAGGAGCGCGCCGCCGCCGAGGTTGAGCGGCGCCTGCGCGGAGACCTGGTGGAAGAGGTGTTGGCCGGCGGTCTGGAAGTCGAGGAGGCGGAAAGGGTCGCCCGCCAGGCCGAGCGCCTGGGACACCGGCTGCCGCAGCGCGCCTGGGTGGTCGTGCTCGAGCCGGACGAGGACCAGACCGAGGCGGCGCTTGGCGCGCGCGGCCAGCAGGACCGCCTGGACGGGGCGCTAAGCCCCCTGATCAGATCGCGGCTGCCAGGAGCGCTCACACTCGTGCGCACGGCTTCGGCCGTGTTCCTGGTGCCTGACGAGATCGCGACCGACCTGGCCACGGTGGAAAAGCTGGCGGGCCAGCTCCTGGCCGCGGCGGCGCCGGTGATGAAGCCGGGGACGGCATCGGTGGGGATCGGGAACCTGGCCAACGGGGTCAGCGAGCTCTCCCGGTCTCACGTGGAGGCGCGCCAGGCGCTGCGCCTGACGCGGCGAGCCGGCGGACGCGGGCGCGTCGCGTCCTATCGCTCCCTCGGTGCCTTTCGCCTTCTGCTGGAGGTGCAGAGCCCCGATGCGCTGCGGCGCTTTGTCGACGAGCTCCTCGGGACGCTGCTCACCTACGCGCAATCACGAAATACGCCGTTGCTCGAGACCCTCGAGGCGCTGTCGGCGGCGCGCTGGGTGCGCCGGGCTGCCGCCAGGCAGCTCGGGATCCACATCAACTCGATGTCCTATCGGGTCGAGCGGATCGAGGGATTGACCGGCCTGCAGCTGGACGATCCCGAGACGAGGGTCGCGATCTCGATCGCTCTGCGCGCCCGCGCCATGCTCGGCATGTAAGGGGTGGGCCTAAACGCGACGCCTCCAAGAAAAAAGAGGGCCCCGGTGTCGACCGGGGCCCTCCTGGAAGTGTTGGTTCTCTTTAGACGTCGCTGTAGAGCATGAACTCCCACGGGTGAGGCCTCAGCGCGACCTGGTCGACCTCTTTCTTGCGCTTGTACTCGATCCAGGTGTCGATGACATCCTTGGTGAAGACGCCGCCTTCGAGCAGGAACGCGTGGTCGGCCTCAAGCGCGTCGAGTGACTCGGCCAGGGAGCCGGGCACCTTCTTGATCTTCGCCTTCTCTTCGCCCTCTAGCTCGTAGATGTCCTTGTCGACGGGCTCCGGAGGCATGATCTTGTGCTTGATCCCGTCGAGGCCGGCCATCAGGCAGGCAGAGAACGCGAGGTAGGGGTTGGCGGCGGGGTCGGGTGAGCGGAACTCGACGCGCTTGGTCTTGGGGTTGGTGGAGTACATCGGGATGCGGACGCAGGCCGAGCGGTTGCGCTTCGAGTAGACGAGGTTGATCGGAGCCTCGTAACCGGGCACCAGGCGCCGGTACGAGTTGGTGGTCGGCGCGCAGATCGCGAGCAGCGCGGGCGCGTGCTTGAGCAGGCCACCGATATAGTGGACGGCCATCTCGCTGAGACCGGCGTAGCCCGCCGCGTCTGCGAAAAGGTTCTGCCCGTCCTTCCAGAGGCTCTGGTGCACGTGCATCCCGGACCCGTTGTCCTGAAAAAGTGGCTTCGGCATGAAGGTGGCGACGTAGCCGTTCTGCGCCGCGACGTTCTTGATGATGTACTTGAAGACCATCATCTTGTCGCCCATCTTGGTCATCGAGTCGAACCGCATGTCGATCTCGGCCTGGCCGGCGGTGCCGACCTCGTGGTGCTGGACCTCGACGCGGACTCCGGCTTCGATCAGCTTGAGCATGATCTCCGAGCGCAGGTCCTGGAACTTGTCGGTCGGCGGTACCGGGAAGTAGCCCTCTTTGTGCCGGGGGCGGAAAGCCAGGTTCGGCTCGCTGTTCTTACCCGAGTTCCAGATGCCTTCTTCGGAATCGATGTAGTAATAGCCGCTGTGCGCGTTCTGATCGAATCGCAGCGAGTTGAAGAGGTAGAACTCGGCCTCCGGGCCCCAGTAGCTGATGTCCGCGATCCCGGACTTCCTGAGGTGCTCCTCGGCCTTCTTCGAGATGAACCTTGCGTCGCGCGAGTAGGGCTCGCGCGAGATCGGGTCGACCACGTCGCAGATGAGGAACAACGTCTTGTGGGTCAGAACCGGGTCGATCGTGGCCGAGTCGGCGTCAGGCAGGAGGAGCATGTCGCTCTCGTCGATCGCCTGGAAGCCGCGGATGCTGGACCCGTCGAAACCGAGGCCGTCGGTGAAGCTGTTCACCTCGAGCTCGCCGATGGGCATGCTGAAGTGCTGCCACGTTCCGGGAAGATCGACGAACCGGACGTCGACCACCTCGACGCCCTCCGCTTTCGCGCGCTCAATCACCTCGCGCGGACTGGTCTTGCTACCTGCCTTCGTCTCGATCGCCATTGACACCCTCCATTGCATGGACATTGGATTTGACGGACCGGAGGTCATCGTAGGGGTGCTCTAGGGCTCGAACACGGTGTCACTCACACGGATGCAGCGGCCATGCCTACGTGCTGAACGCACTAAAAGAATGCATGCAGGTGGCGACCGGAGTCGTGTGCTGAACACGAGTAGTCCGCACCCGATTCGTCAAGTCCACACGTTTTCAGGTCGTCGCTGCCGGCCTTAGCCTGAGCCCCATCAAACCACGGAGGTGACGTCGTTGCCGAGCCCCACGTCCGAGCTTAGGATTTCGCTGGCCAGCCGCAAACGTGCGCTTCTCGTCGCTGCAGGGGTCGCGGCTCTTGCCACGCTCATCCCGGTGGCGGTACTCGCGGACGACAACACCGCCACCCAGGCGGCAGGCGTCGCGGCTGACACCGTATGGGTGATCGTCGCGGCGTGTCTTGTGATGTTCATGCAGGCCGGCTTCGCGATGCTCGAGGTGGGCTTCAGCCGCATGAAGAACGTCGGCACCGTCGTGGCGAAGGTCGTCACCAACCTGAGCGTGAGCTCGATCGCCTACTGGGCGGTCGGCTTCGGATTCGCTTTCGGCGCCGGCGGGCTGTTCGCTTTCATTGGAGGCAGCGGGTTCTTCCCGACCTTCAGCCCTGGCTCGCAGATGAACCTCCCGGCCATCGCCGCGAGCACCACGCCTGCAGCCGCCAAGTGGTTCTTCGAGTTCGTGTTCTGCGCAGTTTCCCTGGCGATCGTATGGGGCACGATGATCGAGCGGACCAAGTTCATCGTCTACATCTTGTTCGGCATCCCGTTCGCGGCTTTCATATACCCACTCGTCAGTCACCAGCTGTTCGGCGGCGGCTTCCTGATGGCGACCCTGGGATCGCAAGACTTCGCGGGCTCGACGGTCGTGCATCTCACCGGTGCCACGGCCGGATTCGCCGGCCTGCTGTTGCTCGGGCCCCGGATCGGCAAGTACGAGAAAGGACGCTCTAACGCCATTCCCGGGCACAACATGCCGCTCGCGCAGCTTGGCGTGCTGATCCTGTGGTTTGGATGGTTCGGGTTCAATCCGGGCTCGACCTTGAATGCGACCAATCTCCACTTCGCCGACGTCATCGTGGTCACGAACCTGGCGGCCGCCGGGGGCGCGGTGGCGGCCCTCGCGACGATCTACATCATCACCAAGACCATGGACGTCGGCATGATCGGCAACGGCGCCATTGCGGCGCTGGTGGCCATCACCGCGCCTTCGGGTTACGTTGAGCCGTGGGCCGCGATCGTGATCGGGGCGGTCGCCGGCGTGATCGTGGTGGTCGGCGTCCTCGCGCTCGACAAGTACCTCGACGACCCGATCGGCGCGCTTCCCGCGCACGGCCTGGCGGGCATCTGGGGCACGCTCAGCTGCGGTCTCTTCACAGTGCCGGCCCTGGCGAAGTTCAACGGCGTGGGCCAGGGCGGACTCTTCTACACGGGCAGCTTCCACCAACTCGGGGCACAGGCGATCGCGGTCACCGCATCGTTCGTCACGGTGTTCGCCCTCAGCTATTCGCTGTTCTGGATCATCAAGAAGACGGTCGGCCTGCGGGTGAGCGCCGGCGAGGAGATTGAGGGCCTCGACATCAGCGAGCACGGCATGTGGGGATACCCCGAATCGTTCATGCCCGTGCCTGGCGGGGTCTACCGCCAGCCGGACACTCCGACCGTCAACCCCCACCGTGCATCCGAACCCGTCGGCGGCGCGCAGGAGGTATCACCCGCATGAAAATGATCATTGCGATCATCCGCCACGAGCGGCTCCAGGAGGTCCAGGACGTGCTGGACGAGTGCGGGGTGTCAGGTGTGACCGTCACCGAGGTCAAAGGCTGTGGCGCGCAGCGCGGGTACACAGAGAAGTACCGTGGCGCTGCGGTGCACATCTCGTTGAGGCCGCGGCTCAAGATCGAGGCGGTGATGAAGGCGGAGATCGTCAACGCGGTGGTGGACAAGATGGCCGTCGCCGCTCGCACCGGCGAGGTCGGGGACGGCAAGATCTTCGTCATCGGCGTCGAGGACGCCGTCAGGATTCGCACAGGCGAGCACGGACCGGCCACGGTCCAGCACGGAGAACGGGCGATGTGGGGACACTAAAGATATGAGGGAAAACCCGGGATGGTTTTCCCTCATCGCGCGTGCGGCCCCGCCGCAGGCCCTGCTCCCATTCCGGTATGCGGATGGGATTATCTAAGAGTCACTCCAGTCGACGCTTGGCAGGCACTGAGACAAAGTTGCGGCTGGGGTAAACCCAGCCGCCCCCGCAACGCTAGGACAAGTTCCTACCGGTTAGGTGGTTGGGTGTGAGGCGGCGACGCCGACGTTCTTGTTGATCCAGGCCTTGATCGGGGCCGCCCCTCCGGGGTAGCCCACAAGGCGGTCCACCAGCTTGCCGTCGCGGAACAGGCCAAGGGTCGGTATCCCCATCACGCCGTAGCGGATGGCGATGTCCTGGTTGTTGTCCACGTCGAGCTTGCCGATCGTGACCTTGCCGTCATACTCGCCTGCCAGCTGCTCGACCACCGGGGTCATCATGCGGCAGGGGCCGCACCAGTCGGCGTAGAAGTCGACGACCACCGGTTGACTGGCCTGGAGCACGTCGGCCTCGAAAGTCGGGCCGTCGAAATGCTTCATATTGCTCATAACTACAAGAAGCTCGGCGCCGCGCCCCCTATTCCCGGCCGCCGCACCGCCGATAATCGGGCCGGTGGCCACCTTCTCGGTCGAGCAGCCGGAATCCGCTCTCCGGCACGCCCTCAGGCAGTTCGGCGCCAGGCTGTTCGAGGCGGCGCCCGGGCTAGTGACCTGGATCTTGCTGCTGTCACCCGCCTGGATCCCGATCGTCTTCCAGTCCCCCGGCGCGCTGTTCGTAGCCTTCGCCGTCCTGGTCTTCGACTTCTACTGGCTGCTCCGCGCGATCACGGTCGTGACCGGCGTGTACAGCACCATGCTCAGGATGCGCCGAGACATGACCACGGACTGGCTCGCGCTTTGCCGGGAGGACCGAGAAAAGGGGGTGATGGACCCCTTGCAGTACATCCACCTCGCCGTCATCCCGACGTACACGGAGCCGTACCACGTGCTCGAGCGGACGGTGCAGGCGATAGTGGATTCGAACTACCCGCCCGAGCTGATGATGGTTGGGATCATCACCCGCGAGACCGACAAGCCGGGGTGGGAGAACGTCGCCCGCCTGAAGGAGAAGTTCGGCGCCCGGCTAGGCGGTTTCTACCACATCAAGGATCCGCTCGAACCTGGGATCGTGGTCGGCAAGTCGGCCGCGATGAACTGGGGTGGCCGCTGGATGGTGCGAGTACTTACCGAGGAGGGTTACGACCTTCGGAACATCCTGATCACAGACCTCGACTCGGACTACCGCGTCCATGCGCAGTACTTCGCCTGGATCAGCTGGCACCATGCCCGTGAGGCGATGCGCGACTACTTCATCTGGCAGCCGGTCCCGCTGTTTCACAACAATATTTGGCAGGTGCCCATGGCCGTTCGAATCATGTCGGCGAGCACGTCGCAGTGGCAGATGTTCCTGCACTCGAGGCCGCACCGGCTGGTCGCCTTCAGCAGCTACACGTGCAGCCTCGACTTCGTCCACAAGGTCGGCTACTGGGACAAGGACGTCATCCCTGAAGACTCCCGTTTCTACTGGAAGGCCTTCTTCGCCTTCGGCAAGAAGTTCGCGGTCAAATCCGTCTACCTGCCCCTGTACGGCGACTCGCCCAACTCGCGTGACTATGCGTCCACGCACATGAGCCAGTACAACCAGATCAAGAGGTGGGCGTGGGGCATCACGGACGTGCCTTACGTGCTGGCGCGGCTTTTCAAGCACCCTGAGATCCCGCTGTGGCTGCGTATCAGGCGTTTCATGAACCTCTTCCTGAACCACCTGAACTGGATCTTCCTGCCGTTCCTCCTCATGTTCGGCGCGTCGGTCCCGCTCTGGGTCAGCGTCGACTTCTCGCTCACCGACCTCGGCCAGACCCTGTGGGCCTACTCTGGCATCCTGCTTTCGACGACCCTGTCGACGGTGTTCTTCTTCCTGTACTTCGAGATCAGGATGCTTCCGCCCAAACCCAAGGAATGGCCATTGTGGAAGAAGGCCGCCGTGCATCTGCAGTACTTCGCCTACCCGATGGTGGGCCTGGTCCTGAGCGTGCTCCCGGCCCTGGAGGCCCACACGCGACTCCTCCTGGGCCGCTATCTCGAATACCGCGTGACGGAGAAGACGTGAGCGGGATGGATGACGCCGGGGCAAGAACGCTGACGCTGACCTTGAAAGGGTTGTTCGAATCCATTCACGACAAGTTCCGAGGGCAGGTGAGCGGGTTGGACCGGGGGACGCTCAACTGGCGCCCACTGCCGCAGGCCAACTCGATCGCCGTGCTCATCGCCCACACGCTCGGCTCGGAGCGGGAGATGATCCGTGCCGTCCGGGCCATGGCGGCCGAGCGGGACCGGGAGGCCGAGTTCAGGGTCGAGCTCGACGCGGCCGACCTGGTGGCGATGTTGGACGACGCCGACCGCGACCTGGAGGACCACCTGCTCGCGCTCACGCCGGCAGACCTCATGGAGATGCGGCCTCGAGGTGATCGCCCTCCGCAGCCCGGCATCGTGTGGCTGCTCGGGAACTACGGCCACGCGCGCGAGCACCTGGCGCAGGCAGAGCTGACCAAACAGCTCTACGACAGTCGAGCGTAATCAGAGCCGGGATTCCGTGTGGTCGAGCGGTCTGAGACGAGCGAGCCGGGACGGATCCTGCTTGTAGCTACGCCCCGCAGACCGGGCTGTTGATGAACCAGGGGATGCAGAACTGGGGGCCGGCGAGCGCCCAAAGCGTGAGGCCGGCGATGGTCCCGAGGAAGATGACCCATCCGGTTCCCGTGATGATGTTGCGGCCTGGCACGGGCCACTTCGCCCAGCCCAGTCGCCTGGCCATTCGCGGGCCGGCGATCGAGTCGATGAAGGGCCAGAGCAGCAGTCCGCCCACCACCACCGGGGGGATGACCAGGGACATGATCAGCTCGGGTCCGAGTTTCAGGAACTGGAACAGGAATAGGAAGTACCAGTCGGGCCGCGGGATGGTTACGGCGCGCGGGTCGGCCACCTGCTCGAGCTGAAGGTTCTTCTGTACGAAAGCGGCCAGCAGCCCGACCGTGACCAGCATGAGCACCGCGATGATCGGGTAGGGCCAGAAGTGGTCTGGAAAGAAAGGATGCGTGTCTTCGTCTGGCATGTCGTCCGCGAGGTGGTGGCCGGCATCGCCCATCAGGATGGGGAACAGGGCCAGGCCGACCAGCACCGGGTAAAGAATGTTGTCCGGTCCGACCGGTAGGCGCTTCCATTCCGGTTCGAGGGTGTGGCCGGCGTGGCTGTCGACCTCGACGATCGGGATCTCCCGGGCTGCGATCGCCGCTCCCGGGCCCTCCTTGCCGACGTCGCGCGCGCTCACAGCGGCTCCGAGATGCCGTGCGCTCGGATGAACCGGAAGTGCACGTACATCAAAAGGACGATCACCGCGGGCAGCAGGAACACGTGGATGGTGAAGAACCTCTGCAGGGTGGCCGGTCCGACGACGGGGCCGCCCTGCAGGACCTCGCGGATGAACGCCCCCAGCTGGGCCGGCGGGGCTGAGCCTGCAATCTTGATCGTGACCTCCGTGGCGAAGTACGCCTTGGTGTCCCAGGGCAGCAGGTAGCCGGTCAGTGATAGCCCGAGGATGCAGAGCAGCATGATCACCCCGACCATCCAGTTGAGCTCTCGTGGCGCGCGGTACGAGCCGGTCCAGTACACCCGCGCCATGTGGATCAACACCATGATGATGAGGATGTTCGCGCCCCAGAAATGGACCCCTCGGATCAGCCACCCGAGGTACTGGGTGTTCTGGATGAAGAGAACGCTGTTGTAGGCGGGCGAGGCGCCAGGGACTCCGGCATCGGGTATGTAATAGAAGGACAGGAAAATGCCTGTGAGCAGTTGGAACGCGATGAGGATGAACACCATCCCGCCGAAGCAGTAGTAGAAGGCGTTGGCGAAGTTCGGCACGCGCTGGTATAAGGCTTCATCGACCGCTTTCGTGAACGGATATCGCTCGTCGAGCCATTCGACGACCGCTACCTGGATCTCGCGAGGGTGGGGGATGGCCACTTCAGAATCCCAGCACGATGCCGTCGATCTGGATCGTGTTGGGGTCCTTCCCCTGCTTCCAGGTCAGGTGGGAAAGCGGAACCGGCGCCGGGCCGTGTAGGACGGTGCCGTCGAGGTGGAAGCGTGAGCCGTGGCACGGGCAGTCGAAGCTCTGGGCCGATTTGTTCAGCGCGACCGAGCAGCCCAGGTGCGAGCAGTTGATGGCCAACACCTCGATCTTGCCGTCGTGCTTGACCAGGAACCCGCCGAACGCGAGGTCCCCGGCGGCGTTGTCACCGCCGCCGTCGGCCATGATGAACGCGGAGTTCGGGCTGGTGGGGGCGTTGAACTTGACCGCGTCCCCGTCCTGGATCTGGTCCATCGGCGTGTCGAGGGTGACGGTCAGCGGCCCTTTCTTCTGCCCCTTCGCGGGCGCAGGCCACAGGAATACGAGCAGCGGGGGCAGCGCGGTGAGTGCGGTCGCAATCATAAGACCGGCTATCCCCCAACCCAGAAATCTCCGGCGGGTGACTCGTCTCGGGGCTGCGACGTCTGCCATCCGGCTCAAATCTTAAAGACTCCAGTGCCGTTAGCGATAGGCCGGCAGGCCGACCGCCCGCCTTACCTCGGCCATCGTGTGTCGCGCCACCTCTCGGGCCTGTTGGCTGCCGCGTTCGAGGACACCGGACACCTGCTCGGGGCTCAGCTCCGCCCGCACCTCTCTAAACGGCCTGAAGGTCTCGATGATCCGTTCCGCCAGC
>DATITA010000165.1:0-1772 GCA_035468355.1 Candidatus Dormiibacterota bacterium | reverse complement strand
GCGTGGTTGAAGGACACCAGCCCGCCGGGCTTCGGATGGTTGGTGAACAGGGCTACCACATCCGGGTGTTCACCCAGGACATCAAGGGCAAAGCCGTGCAGTGCGTGCTTGGGGCCGGCCTCGATGAAGACGCGCGCCCCTGCCTCATAGAGAGTGCGCAGGCCCTTGGCGAACTGGATCGGCGAGGACAGGTGTCGAGCCAGGCTGTCGATGATCTGCGGTACCACGTCCGGTCCCGTCGGATAGAAGTCGCCGGTCACGTTTGCCACGACTGGCAGCACCGGTGGGCGCATGTCGAGATGCCCGAGAACGTCGCGCAAGACCGCGCCCGCGGGAGCCACGATCGACGTGTGAAACGCGTGGCTGACGTGCAGCGGGATCACCGAGAATCCGTCCTTCTGCAGCGCTTGCTGCGTACGGTCGACGGCCTCCGAGGTCCCGGCAATCACCGCCTGTGCGGTGCTGTTGAAATTGACGATGCTCACGCCGTCGCCGCCCTCGGCCACGGCTCTTTCGATGACAGCGAGCGGTGCGAGGACGGCTGCCATCCTGCCGGCGTCTGGCACGTCGAGTGCCGCTACGGCACGGCCTCGCGAGCTCACCGCGAGCAACGCGTCGGCGAAATCGAGCGCGCCCGCGGCCACCAGCGCTGCGTACTCGCCGAGGCTGTGGCCCATGACCATGTCCGGGAGCACGCCGTACGCGTTCAGGAGCCGGGCGAGGGCCACATCGGCCGCGAGCACAGCCGGCTGCGTGACGGCGGTCTCGTCGAGGCGGCGCGCAGCCGCGTCTGCCGCATGCGCATCCGCGTCGCAGAACACGAGGTCACTGAGGGGCGCGCCGAGTATCGGAGCCATGATTCGGTCGGCCTCGGCGAAGGTGTCGGCGACGGCCGCCTCACCGCGCAGCTCGCACAGCATGTTCAGGTACTGAGAGCCCTGTCCGGTGAACAGGAAGGCCACCTTCGGAGCCGGGCCCTGACCGCGAAACACACCGTGACTCGCCAGGGCTCGCCATGCCGCCGGGTTCTCTGACTCGAACGCATGGACCGTCATTGCGGCCTTGGTGGCCAGGTCCGCGGCGTCCCGGTAATCGATGGCAAGCCGGTGGGGTGCCCGCAGGGTCGAGGTCGCGGGAACGGAGACCGCCGGCGCCCTTCCGGCCTGGGCCTCGGCGAGCGCTGTGCGGAGGTCGTGAAGGAGCGTGGGCCTGTCGTCGGCGCCGATCACCAGCGCGCCACGAACGGGGAGCTTCGGCGATCTGTCGCGCGGCGCGAAGGGTCGGGGCGAACCGCGCTCGTCCTCAACCTCCGCAAGCGAAGGCACGGCCATCGACTTGGGTCGGTGGTCCTCCACCCAGCCAGGGATGTACTCATCGACGACTGCATGGAAGTTCGCCCCACCGAAGCCGAAGGCACTCACCCCAGCGCGGCGGATGCCGCCGGGCGGCCCGTCCCAGTCCCGGGCCTCGGTGTTGACACGAAACGGGGAGTCGGCGAAATCGATGTCTGGGTTCGGACGGTCGAAGTGCAGGCTTGGCGGAAGCACCTTGTGGTGCAGCGCCAGCACCGTCTTGAGCAGTCCCGCTGCGCCCGCAGCTGCCTTGAGATGACCAATGTTTGATTTCACCGAGCCGAGCGGGACCGAGGCGTGGGGCAGGCCCGCTTCTCCGAAGACAGCGTGCAGGCTCTGCAGCTCGACGACGTCGCCCACCCGGGTTGACGTCCCGTGGCCTTCGAGGAAGTTGACCGTGCCGGGCGACAGTCCTGCCTG
>DATITA010000164.1:0-4595 GCA_035468355.1 Candidatus Dormiibacterota bacterium | reverse complement strand
GTAGCTCGGTACGCCCATCAACCTACCCACGCCGCGGCGGATGCCGTCGCCTTCCGGGGGTAGCTTCTGGTCGAGACCGAATGCGCCCTGCCCGATCACGGTCATGGGCTCGTCGCGCGGGAAGACGACGGTCAGCCAGTAACCGTTCGTGGCGGGCATGTCGGTGAGGTACCTGACGTACCCGCCCATGAAATCGTTATTGGCCTGGGCCAGCAGGACGTCGACCCCGCGCTCTGCCATCGCCTTACGGATCAGCGCCCAGCGCCTTTCGAGCTCGCGACCCGGCAGGGGATGGTTGACACGCTCCGACATGTCCCCCATGTTCGCCCGCCTACCGCCTGACCACGTTGATCATGCCGTCGAGGTCGCCTGCCAGGAAGCGGCGAATGTTCTCCTCGACGATGGGGAGTGCGTCGGCTGCATAACCCACGTGGAACCCCGCCATGTGCGGCGTCATGATCACGTTGTCCATCGAATAGAAGGGATGGCCGTCGGGCAGCGGCTCCTCTGCGAACACGTCCAGCGCCGCGCCCGCGATGGCGCGATTGCGGAGTGCATCGATCAGCGCCGGCTCGTCGACGATCCCGCCCCGCGCCAGGTTGACCACGAAGGCCGACGGCTTCATCGCCGCCAGCACGTTCGCATCGATGATGTGGTGCGTCTCTTTCGTGTAGGGCGTCAGGAGGACAAGGTAGTCGAGCCGCGGGACGACGTTAATGAGCGTGTCCCTTCCCATCATCTCGTCGAAGCCCGGCACCTCTCGCGTGGCCGAGCTCAGGCCGATCACGGTCATGCCGAGGGCTTTGCACCGGGGCGCCAGCTCCTCTGCGATCACCCCCACTCCGAAGATGCCGACCGTGGCGCCGGACAGAAGGGCGACCTGGAAGCGCTCCCATCTCCCCATCGACTGGTTTCGCACGGCGCGGGGCAGGTTGCGAGCCAGCGCCAGCATGAACGTGAGGGCCGCCTCCGAGACGGACTTGCCATGCAGACCGCGAAGGTTGGTCACGATCACACCATCACGCAGCGCCGGCCGGTCGGTGATCCCGTCGACCCCTGTGCCGAGCGCCTGGATCCACCTCAGCCGGGCGCCCTTTTCGAGCACGCGATCGCTGATGTGGGCGCCGAACGTGACGAGGATCTCGGCGTTGGCGATGTAGGGATCGACCTTCGAGTGGTGGTCCACGAGGTCGACCTGAAGGTCTGGGAAGCTCGACGCCAGCCTGTCCCGGTACTGGTTGCGCACGTGCTCGGGAAAAGCGAGCAAGAGCAGCAGCTTCACTCGGCCGCCACGGGTCTTCTCCATGGGCGCGGGCACGACCCTCGGAGGGTAATGCAGGCGGGGACGCGGGCGCCGCTCTGCGTGACATCGCAGGCTGGATGCGGACGGCACCGCCACATCGGTACCGTGATCACGACGATGTGGTGCCCATGACCGTCGCACGGCTCGGCAGCGTGAAACCCGGCCGGCTTGGCATCTTCGCCGGCTCCCTCACTGGGCAGCCCGCAAGCGTCATGAGGGAGGTCATCCGGGTGATCGAGACGATGGGCTTCGGCACCCTGTGGTACGGCGAGGCGATCGGGCGCGAGGTGTTCGCGCAGGGGGCGATATTCCTGGCCGCGACCACGCGCCTGGTCGTCGCAAGCGGCATCGCCAACATCTGGGCGCGCGACCCGATGGCGATGGCCGCCGGGGGACGTGCCCTTGCCGAGGCCTGGCCCGATCGATTCATCCTCGGCCTGGGCGTCAGCCACGCGCCGATGGTCGGCGCGCGGGGGCACCAGTACGCGCGGCCGGTGAGCGCGATGCGCGAATACCTCGACAGGATGGAGGGTGCGCCGTGGCGCGGCCCCGACGCTCCGCTGCCTCCTGTAATCCTGGCCGCCCTCGGCCCAAAGATGGTTGGGTTGGCGGCGGAAAGGACGGCGGGCGCGTACCCCTACTTCACCACGGCCGAGCACATCAAGCAAGTTCGGGACCAGCTTGGTCCGGAGCCGTTCCTCGCCGCGGACCTGCCCGTCGTGCTGGCGCGGGACCGTGAAGAGGCTCGTGTCATCGGGGATCAGCACACTCGCCTCTACCTGGCCACCGAGAACTACCGCAACAACCTGCTGCGGTTGGGTTGGAACCAGGCCGACCTCGAACCGCCCGGATCGGACAGGCTCTTCGATGCCGTCGTCGCGTGGGGAGATCGGGCCGCGGTGCGCGAACGGGTCCAGGGCCTGTTCGAGACCGGCGCTGACCAGGTCGTTTTGAACCTGGTCACCCGCGACCGGTCAGTGGCGTACGTGCCGGAGCTCGAGAAGTTGGCCGCCTTGACGTCCGAGTTCGCCTAGCGCGGCCCTTCCAGGTGTTCGCCGGCGATCCATTCGAGCGCGTCGCTCATGGTCGTGAAGATGCGCCAGTCGAGGATCGGCTGTCGACTCTCCTTGCGCATCTCGTCGACCGCAAACCTGGCCAGCCCGTAGGGGGCGGCTACCGCGGCCAAGCGCTTGAGGCCGGCGGCCAGGGCCATCGGCGCCCATGTCTGGCGGAGCCAGCGCCGGTCCTCGTCATTAACCGATTCGAGCTTCCGGACGTCGTTGACGAAACCACCAGACTTCCTGGCTCCTAGTGCTTCGATCGCTTTCATGAATGCGCCCTGGAACTCAGAGTGGGTGGCGAACGCCTTCCACTCCGCGACCACGCATCGGTGGCTCCCGTCCCAGGTCATGAGCAGCCATGGGGTGTCCACCAAGACCTCGTCCTGGAACGGCCGCTCCTCAGGTCTCACTGGGGGTTGACCACGATTCCCGGACTCGCAGCCCGACTCCTCCAGGCAAGGATGCTTCCCGCCACCGTCAGCGAGGCGCCCAGCAGGCCCATGTACACGCCGGTGCCGATCGCCCTGCCCGCGACCAGCCGAGGATCGTCCACGGCCAGCCCCTGCAGCACGCTGAGAGCATCCCAGGCTGCCAGGCAGAGCTGCGCCAAAGCCAGGACGATGAGTCCAAGCGCAACCGCAGGCGGAGCCGGGCGTCGCAAGAGCACACCCATCGCGATGAGGCCGGACAGCACCGCGAGCGCCGCAAGGACCAGCACGACGTCCGGCCGCGCGGCCACCACAGAAATTCCCAAAACGACCGTCAACAACCACGGTGATGCGGTGCCCAGGAGCGTCGCCCCGGCGCCGACCAGGATGATGACGCCCGCGTTGTGGGCTGAGGCGGGCTGCACAGTCGCGCCACCGGCCGGGGTCGCATTCCTCGTCAATTCCAGGTCAAGTGGCCATTTCGAGTCGGACCGCGCGGAGCCCGGACAGCAGGATCGAGACCAGCTCCCTATCCCACTCGTGGCGGGCCTCCGCGGCTGCGGGCAGCGCGAAGATGAGCTGTTCGGACTCGAGTCGAACGGGTGTAGCCATGGCACCATTGTTCGGGAAGTCCGCCGCATAGTCGCCATCCCCGAGGAGTGGCGTCGAGGCCATAACTTCGGGGGTTTTGAAGGCCCTCAGTTCACAGGGTTCACGGGCGGCCCAGCTTGACCGAGTCCGCTGGGCCCACCAGGCTCGTTCACCATTAGGACGCGAGCTTCGGATGCCTTTCCGCCACGGACGCCGGTCAGGTAGAAGCGGCCCCGCTCGGGTTTTCTTATAAGGGGCGCTTTCGCGCAACACCATCCGGCGCGATCCGCGCTGAAATGAAATGGAGGGCTTCGATGCATCTGATCGGGTTTCTGATACTGGGAGCGATCGTCGGCTGGCTGGCCGGCAAGATCATGAGCGGCCGCGGCTTCGGAATCCTTTGGGACATCGTGCTCGGGATCGTCGGCTCGTTCGTCGGTGGCTTCGTGTTCTCGCTGATCTTCGGCACACAGCCCGCCGGCCTCCTCATTTCGTTCGTGGTGGCCCTGATCGGCGCCTGCGTGCTGGTCGCGATCGTGCATCTCGTCAAGCGTGAGCCGGTTCGGACTGCCTAGATCTAATCTCCTGGCCGGCCGCGATCACGCGGCCGGCCTTTCGGCACACCCATGAGCAAGTCATGACTTCGACATGTTTGACCATGGTTCTTGCCGCAGGCCACGGCATAGCGATCAACCACGGAACAACCGTCGACCAGAGTGGTGCCACGTGGCGCTGTGGTAGGTGGTCAACCTGGTGGAAACGGCGCCGCTGGCGATGCTTTTCCTGCCACCCGTCATCGACGACCAGCTGGCATGGCTTCGATGGCGCCGCGAGGAGCAGCGCTAAGAAGCGCGACCGGTTCTGGGGTAAGGACTCAGCGCTCGGCGCCTAGTAGTGGATGCGAACCTGCGTGGCATCGCCCGCCCACCCGAACAGGCCCACCATCACACTACTGGGCACGTGGACGCAGCCGTGGCTGGCGTACGGACCGTCTTGCGACCCTGGCCCAAACGAGGCGAGCGGCTCGTCAGGGTCGGTATGAAGAAAATATCCGCCGCCCAGGAACTCCATTGCGGACGCGACGAACATCGGCGGGTAGTAGTTCGGATTGCCCTTCGGCCAGGGGCTGTTGAAGTAGACGCCCTGCTCCTTCAGGAAGTTCGAGAAGGTTCCGGTGGGTGTGCGCAGGCCCGGACGCCCCGAGGTGATCGG
>DATITA010000163.1:0-1586 GCA_035468355.1 Candidatus Dormiibacterota bacterium | reverse complement strand
TGCGCCAGCACGGCGATCGACGTTCGCTCCACCGCGTAAACAGCCGCGGCGCCGGCCCGCGCCGCGAACACGCTCAGGATGCCGCTTCCCGCTCCGACGTCGAGAACGATGTCGCCAGGGCGCACCACTGAGTTGATCGCGTTCCGGAAGGCCTCGGTGCGGACGCGGTCACAGATCATGGTGCGATGTACCTCGAACTCCGCGTACATCGGATCCGGCGGATTTCTGATCGGCGTCCGCACGCCGGGATTGTAGTTTGCTCAGGTGGCGTCCTCGCCTGAACTCAGCAAATCACCCGGGTGATCTTCGGCCCCGACCACCCAAACCGCGACCTCGGTCAGTTATCGTGACGGTCGTGTGTCACCGCCAACGAAACGAAGGGGTTCTTCATGGGGTTCAGGCGACGGGTGAGGCGACGGGCGCTGGTGGCCGGGGCGGTGGCCGGAGGGGCGATGGTTCACCACGAGAGAAAGCAGGCCGCGCAGGCGCAAGAGGAGCAGGCTTACGACCAAGCGCCTGCCGAGGAGCAGGTGCCTGCTGAGGACCAGGGACAGACAGCGTCCGTGCCGCCTTCGGCGGACCCGGCTGACGAAATCGAGCATTTCGCCCAGCTACATGAGTCGGGCGCGCTGACCGACGAAGAGTTCGCGGCGGCCAAGGCGAAGATCCTTGGGACCTGAACGCAGCACGGATTGCCAGACGGAGCTCAGCAAATCGATAACTGCGAGGACAGGAAGCTGCAATGAGTGAGTCACGTAAGGACGTGCTGGCAAGGGCGCTCGAGGCCGAGGTCGGTGGCGCATCGGTTGATATGGGCACTCTGTTCACCGACGATGTCGTCGGGTGGTCGCCGTACGCGACCGTGTCGGGGCTGGCAGCACTCGCCGAGCTCGCGGCCCTCCGTGAGGAGGCGTTCTCCAACGTCGTCATCGGCTTGCGGGGAATCGACGAGGTGGGCAACCGGGCCTTCGCCGAATGGCTCGTCGAAGCCGATCACACTGGGCCGCTCGTTCTCGGCGACGATGTGGTCGTGGAGGCATCGGGACGGCGTGTTCAGTTGCCTGGCGTCACAGTGGCTGACTTCCGCGAGGGGAAGATCCGGTCGTTCCGGACGTACTTTGACGATCTCTCGCTGATCGAGCAGATCGTCGGCGCGTGACGAGTCGGTCGCGATGGAGTTCCAGATCGAGGACGATCCGGACCCACTCGACATCGAGTTCCTCGACTCGCAGATCCGTCGTGAGGCGTCCGCCGCCATGGGACTCGGTGACGAAGCCGAGTTGGCGATCTTCCTCCGCGACGCTGACATGGTCGTGGCCGGCATTAGCGGATGGACCTGGGGCGATTGCTGCGAGCTGCAGAGCCTCTGGGTGCAGCCGAGCCTCCGAGGTCGCGGCCTCGCGACGCGGCTGATCGCCGCCGCCGAGACCGAGGCGACCGCGCGCGGGTGCACACAGACCGTCCACTTCACATACGACTTCCAGGCTCGCGGCCTCTATGAGCGAAACGGCTACGAACTGGTTGGCAGAGTCGAGAACTTCCCGTCGGGAACCGACGTCCTCTGGTACCGCAAGCTCCTGAAACCA
>DATITA010000162.1:0-56455 GCA_035468355.1 Candidatus Dormiibacterota bacterium | reverse complement strand
ATGCTCTCCCTCCCTCCTGGCGGGCGTTGGCGTGCTGGGAACAAAGTTGCGGCCGGGTTGAACCCGGCCGCCCACGCCGCGCTAGCGATCGATTTATGAGAAGGGAACCAAGGTTCCCTCTCATGCTCTCCCTCCCTCCTGGCGGGCGTTGGCGTGCTGGGAACAAAGTTGCGGCCCCACCCCACGCTAGCCGTCACAGGTGACCCGGAGCCCCTTACATATAGATAGAGGGGGCTTGACTAACGAACATCTGTTCGATATGGTCAGCGTGGCCCTCCACTTCCCACCCTGCGTCTTGATCGCGGAGGACTCCAGAAAGAGATGCAGGAACAGAAACTCCACCTTGCCATTGATTCGATTCGGGTCCGTTTCGGCAGCCAGGCGCTGACACGGGCGGCGGAGCTGCCGCCCCCGCAGCCCTGGTTCAGCCGGACGCCGCTCGACCGCCTGGCCGGGATCGGGGGCCTGCCTCGCGGCCGGCTTGCCCTACTCACAGGAAACGGAACCTGCGGCAAGCTCACTCTCGGCCTGGCGCTGCTGGCTCACGCGACACACGAGTTCGCTCACGCGATGGTGATCGAATGCGGATCGTCGTTCGATCCCTGGACGTTGCTTCCCTTCTATCCCGAGCTGAGCGCGTTGACCGTGGTCAGCGCGCCGGCTCCTGAGATCGCTGGCGAGGCTGCGTCGGCGCTGGCCAGGGCGGGAGCCGGATTCATTCTTTTGCTTGGTGAGGTCCCCGAGCACTGGTTGGGGCCCATCGAAGCTGGGGCGAACCGGTCGGGGACAGTGCTGGTCGGAGTGGTGGATGCTCCGGGCCGAGCCTTCGCCCACGCTTCGAGCCTGAGCGTCGGCTTCTCACGGACCGAGTGGATCTGGGAGCGGGGGCAGCTGGTCGGGCTGCGGGCATCCGCGCGCTGCCTGAAAAATCGTGTGGCCCCACCCCTCAAGGAAACCGAGGTGGAGATCCGCTATCCGCTGGGCGCGCAGCCTCTGTTCGACCACCCGGTGCGAGTTTCAGAAACACCCATCCTCGTCGCGGAGCTGCCCGAATGCGAATCTGCTGTGGTCTAGCCGGCCACCTGGAGCTCGCGCGACGCCCGGACCTCCATGGGACCCCGGTGATCGTCGGGCTGTGGGAAGAGCACGTCGTCGCAGCTTCCGATGAAGCGCTGCCGTTCGGCGTGATGCCCGGCATGGCGCTGCGGCAGGCGGAGCATCTCTGCCCGCAGGCGACTTTCCTCGCACCCGATCCCGAGGCAGCATCCCGCCTGCGTGAGCTGGTCTCATCCGCGCTGTACGACCTCGCGCCGGTGGTCGACGTGCGCGTCGAGGGCGTCGCATGGCTCGACGTGGGCGGAGTCATTCGCGCAGGCGAATCGATCCGCGAGGCCCGGCGACGGCTGCGCGCTGCGACCGGCCGCGAACCGCGGCTGGGCCTGGCGACCGGGCCGTTCACCGCGCGGCTCGCCGCCGCGCGGGCAAGGCCGGGCCGGCTCATGCGCATCGACGACGCGAGGTCGTTCCTCGCTCCGCTCTCGGCCCGCGAGCTGCCACTCGACCCAGAGCAGCTCGAAAGGCTTGACCTGCTCGGCCTTCGCACGCTCGAAGCGGTGGCGGCCGTCGGTCCACGTGAGCTGGAGAGCCAGCTCGGCCGCGCGGGCCGCCATGCCGTGATGCTCGCGCGCGGGCTCGAGCCAGACCCGCTGCAGCCGTGGCGCCCTCCGCTGTTCACCGGCGAGCACCGGCAGTTCGAGGAACCGGTGGAGGACCGTGAGGCGCTCCTGTTCGTTTCGCGCGCGATGTGCGGCGACCTCGCCGGCGAGCTCGGGCTGCGCGGCGCGGGCGCCAGGCATGTGCGGGTGCGACTGGTCCTCGAGCCTGGCGGCCAGGAGAAACGCGAGTCTGTCGTCCGTCATCCATTGAGCAGCGCCGCGGAGCTGTTCGGCCTCATCGGCTCTTGGATCAAGGAGTGGCGCCCGCGAGCTCCGGTCAGCGAGCTGTGGATCGAGCTGCCCGTGCTCGAAGGCGCGGGGCGGCGGCAGCTGAGGCTGTGGGCCGGAGGCGACGGCAACGGCGAGGAGGTCCTGGCCGCGCTCGAGCGGCTGCAGGAACGCCACGGGGATGGCATGGCGCGCCGACCCCGACCAGCGCTCCTTTCCTCTCCCATCCCCTCCGAACGCTTCGCATGACGAGGCTTCTGTCGCCGCCCGCCGCGATCGAGGTCATTCTCGCTGCCGACGGCACGCCATCCTTCATCTCCGGCTTCTTCAGCGGGTCGGTCGACCCCATCGCCCGGTGGAAGGTGGAAACCGAGTGGTGGAGGGAGCCCGTCGTCCGCGAGTACTGGAAGGCGCTGCTCAACAGCAGCCTGTTGTGCGAGCTTTACCACGACCTGCGGTGCGACCGGTGGTTCCTGGAGCGGGTCTATGACTGAGATCTGGGGAAAAAGGAACGGCCCCGCCGGCTCGCCTCGCTGGCTCCGGCTTCTGCCTTGCGGCTGATGCCAGATCCCTCGTACGTCTCCTTCGGGGCCGTGAGGAAACGTAACGCCTCATTGGGAGGATGGCAATCCCCGATTTTTGTCGCCTGGCTACATCAGACGGCCAACCGGCCATGAGCGCATACGTAGAGCTGCACTGTCACTCCAACTTCTCGTTTCTCGATGGAGGCTCGCACCCGGCCGAGCTGGCTGCGCGCGCGGCCGAGCTCGAGATGCCCGCGCTCGCCATCACCGACCACGGCGGGGTCTACGGGGCGGTGAGGTTTCTCCATGCCTGCCGCAAGCTCGGCGTCAAGCCGATCATCGGCGCCGCACTCGAGGTCGACGGCGACGAGCTCGTCCTGCTCGCCCGCAACCTGCGCGGTTACTCCAACCTCTGCCGCCTCCTGAGCTTCGCCCACGCCGACCAGCCCAAAGGCGAGGCGCGCGCGACGCTGGCGCGGGTCGCCGAACACCGCGGCGATCTTTTCTACCTCAGTCCCACCGACCAGGAGAGCCGGCTGCGCGAGCTGCAGGAGGCGCTCGGCAAAGACAGCGTCTTCAGCGAGCTTCACCACCACATGCGCCCTGAGGACGGATGGATGCTCGAAGGGCGCGCGGCGATGGCCAGGCGCTGCGGCGCCCAGGCGGTCGCCACCAACCAGGTCCACTACCACCTTCCCGAGCGCCGGCGGCTGCACGACGTACTGGTCGCCATCCGCCACCGCGCCACGCTCGATGAGGCACGGCCCCACCTCTTCCCCAACTCAGAGCATCAGTTGAAGGACGGCGAGCAGATGAGGCCGTTGTTCAAGGGCCATGCCGGCGCTCTCGCCACGCCGTGGGAGATCGCGCAGCAGTGCGAGGTCGACCTCGACTTCCGCAAGGTGCGCTTTCCCGGCTACCCGGTCCCGACCGGCGAAACGCCCTTCTCGTTTCTCTACAAGCTCTGCTTCGAAGGCGTTCGAGACCGCTACCGGCCGATCACGCCCGAGGTCGCGCGCCGGCTGCAGCGTGAGCTCGACGTGATCGAGAAGACGGGGCTCGCGGAATTTTTCCTGATCAACTGGGACCTCATGCGGTTTGCCCGCGAGCGGGGCGTCCCCGGCCAGGGCCGCGGATCGGCCGCTGACTCGATCGTCGCGTACGTGCTCGGAATCACGCGCGTCGATCCGATCGAGCACAACCTGCTGTTCGAGAGATTCCTGCACGAGGAGATGACAAGCACACCGGACATCGACATCGATTTCTCGACCGAACACCGCGAACAGGTGATCCAGTACGTCTACGACAAGTACGGCTGGGAGCGAACGGGGATGGTCTGCAACGTCGTCACGTTCCAGCCGCGCATGGCGATCAGGCAGGTGGGCAAGGCGCTCGGCTTCTCGGCGGAGCTGCTCGACCGCCTGGCCAAGGGAATCGATCGATGGTTCACTGAGGACGTCGCGGATTCGATGACGGGGGCCGTCCCGCCGCCCGAGATGAGGCCTCCGAGCTGGAAGCATTTCCTCGAGCTCTGCAAAGAGGTCCAGGATTTCCCCCGCCACCTCTCCATCCACAACGGCGGCATGCTGGTCACGGGCGAGCCGCTGGTCGACATCGCGCCGGTCGAGCCGGCGACCATGGAGGGAAGGCGCGTCGTCCAGTTCAACAAGGACGACGTGGAGGACCTGGGCCTGATCAAGATGGACATGCTCGGCCTGCGCACGCTCTCGGTCGTGGCTGAGGCCCTGGAGCTCATCCGGGACAGGACCGGCACGCGCCCGGACCTAGACCAGCTGCCCCTCAACGACCCGCTCGTGTTCGAGATGTGCAGCGCCGCGGACACCATAGGCGTCTTCCAGATCGAGTCTCGAGCGCAGATGCAGACGCTGCCGCGCACACGGCCGCAGACCTTCAACGACCTGGTGGTCGAGGTTGCAATCATCCGGCCGGGACCGATCCAGGGCAACGCAGTCCATCCTTACATCCGCCGCAAGCAGGGCCGCGAGGAGGTCACGTACGCGCACCCGCTGCTCGAGCCGATCCTCAAGGACACGCTCGGGGTGATCCTTTACCAGGAGCAAATCATCGAGATCGCCATGCACGTGGCCGGGATGACGCCGAGCGGGGCCGACGGCTTCCGGCGGGCGATGACCCGGCACCTCAACCGCGTCGAGATGTCCTCGCTCGAAGGTGACTTCATCGACGGCTGTCTCGCCAACCAGGTACCTCGCGAGGTCGCCGACCAGCTCTTCGCGGCCGTGCAAGGCTTTGCGGTGTACGGCTTTTGCCGCTCGCACGCAGCCGCCTTCGCGCGCACGTCGTACGAGACCGCCTGGCTCAAGCTCAACCATCCGGTTGAGTTCGGCTGCGGCCTGCTGAACAACCAGCCGATGGGCTTCTACCACCCCAGCGTGCTGGTCGAGGACCTCAAGCGCCATGGCCTGAAAGTGCTTCCGGTCGACATCAACCGCTCGGCCGTTCGGTGCCTGCCCGAACCCCTGCCTCAGCTCGCGGCCCCCGGCCCGCCACGCCTTTCCGAGGGCCCTCCCTCCTCCAGGCCGCCCTCCCCCACCGGCCAACCTCAAACCAGCGTATCGATCGAGTCAACCCAGCCCGTTAAGGCCCAGGCCTACGCAATGCGGGTAGGCCTCAACTACGTCCGCGACCTGGGGGAGGACGGCCGCAAAGCGATCGTCGTCGAGCGCGAGCGGGCCGGCCCCTACCGATCATTCGACGATTTCATCGACCGCCTGCGTGGCGGTCCGGTCGGCCCGCGCGTGGTCCGCAACCTCGTCATGGTCGGCGCCTTCGATGCGCTGGGGCGTCCCAGGCGCGAGCTGCTGTGGGGCTGGCAGGAGCGCTGGCACGGCCATGGCCTGCGCCGCGGCATCGACAAGCAGGCGGAGCTGCGCCTCGACAGCACCGCCCCCGACCTTCCCGAGATTGACGCCTTTGACACCAACCAGCTCGAATATCGGATCTCCGACCTGTCCACCGGCCATCACCTCATCCACTTCTGCCGGGACCGCCTGCGCGCGATGGGGGCGCTGGAGAGCAACCGGCTCGCCGGCATCCCCGACCACCGACAGGTCAGAGTCGCGGGCCTGGTGATCACCCGCCAGGCCCCGTCGACCGCCAAGAAGATCCGCTTCTTCACCCTCGAAGACGAGTTCGGCCAGGTCAACGTGACCATCAAACCCGACATCTACGAACGCTATCGCCAGGTCGCCAACCACCAGCCCATCCTGGTCATCGACGGCGTGATGCAGCGCCAGGACGGCGTCTATTCGATCCTCGCGAGCCACATCGAAGCCTTGCGCGGCGTGCCGCGACCCCACCAGCGCTCGCACGACTATCGCTGACCCAAACCGGGCTCCGCCTTACTTTCTGTAGCCAGTCACGGGTCTTTTAGGCCAAGCTATGCGCTGCAGCCCGTAGAACGCAGCAACCCCAGAGGAAGGTTCCATGTCCATCGGCCGAGAAATAGAAGACATAGCGCGCGACCTGATCAAGCACCAGCACGACCATCCGCCGGTGCGAGACCTCAACCGGGAGGTCGAGCGCAAGCAGACATTCGCCGACCGCGTCGCGGCGGACTTCGCCCGCCTGGTCGGCAGCTGGGTCTTCGTCCTCGTCCAGCTCGGCATCATGATCGTCTGGGTCGGGCTCAACGCCTTCAACCTGATCCGGCCGTGGGACCGCTACCCGTTCCTCTTCCTCAACCTCATCCTCAGCCTGGAAGCGGCGATCTGGGTCTCAGTCGTCCTGATGGCCCTCAACCGCATCGCCGACCGCGACCGCATCCGGGCCCAGCACGACTACGAGCTCGACGTCAAGGCGGAGGAGGAGTTGAAGGCGCTGATGAACCACTTGATGCACCAGGACGAGATCCTGCTGCAGATCGTGAACCGGCTCGACCGTGGCGACCGCGAAATGAAGCGCCTCGCGCGCCGACTCGAGCAGGCGATCGACTCGAGCGCTGGCCCGACCCCCGCGCCGCCGGCTTCGCGACCAGGCGGCTCCGAGCGACCCCCGATCAGCGTTCCGGCGCCGTAATCCCGCTCAGCCTGCTGCCTTGACGCGGTAAACCCCGTACTCCCCGTTGCTGTAGACGAGCGTCCCATGCTCGTCCCAATAGGCCCGGCTGGCGCCGACCGCCAGCTCCTGCGGCCCGATCATCACGTAGTCGACCCGGTACTTGCGGACCAGCTCCGGGGTCGAAGGCGCGCCGTCGAGGATGAGCTTTTCGTCGGACCCCTTCTGGGCGTAGTCGGCCAGACCATACGTCCAAAGCCAGCCCGGATAGCCGACCATCTCGCGCCGCCCAGCGAGGGTGGGAATCGGGTTGTTGTGCTGGTCGGCGACCGCGAACATGGCGGTTGGGCTCGTTTTGGCCCTGACCCAGGCGGCCACCTTCAGCCCACCGCTATCGGTGAACTGCACCGAGCTGACGCTGAAATCCGAGGCCCGGTACAGGTCGAGCGCTCCCGACAGACCGAGCAGGGCCAGCAGCACGCATGCGGCGGCCGCTGTGATGCCACCGCGTCTCAGCATCCCGGCCAGCACTCCTCCGACGAGCACGCTGCCGAGCAGCGCCCAGTAGATGAAGAACTTCGTGTTGTCCCAGTCCCACGGCTGCAGGATCACCAGGCTCGGCACGGCAAACCACAGCCACATCGGCGCGTACCAGCTGGTGAATTCCGTCGGAAACCAGCGTGGCACCGCGTACGACGCCACCAGCAGCGGAATGAAAACGGAAGTGTTTTTGATCCAGAACCACGCAAATGCCCAAACGATCCATGCCAGCCTGTCCTTCTGCAAGTCGGGGAACGAGAGCCAGCCCGGCTCGATGCAGTAGCCGTGGATCGATAGCAGATCGCCGCAAACGCTCGTGTTGGCCGCCGGCCACATCCACGCCAGGATCGGTACGCCGATCAAAACCGCGGGCACGAAGAAGGCGAGCCACTCCTTACGCCGGTTGAACACGGCCCAGAACGCGGAAAGCGCGACCACGGTTCCGTAGGCGTGGACGTGGAACACCGGCATGAGTCCGGCCACCAGGCCGCCAAACAAAAACGGCTGCCAGCCCAGCTTCTCGCGAACGGCCAGCCAGATCACCACGAGCGCGATCAGGGCCAGGCTGAAGCCGAACAGCGTCGATCGCTGCGGTACGAGGTATGCGAGCACGGGGTTCAGCCACTGGAAGTTCAGGTCGCGGTTGAGCGTGTACTCGCGCGGCAGATGCACGAGCACGCCGAGGCCGCCCCGCTGGATGTCGCCGAGCAGGTACACGAAGCCGAGGCCCCCGCTCAGAAGAAAGACGAATACCGCGATGGCGGCGGCCGCGCGCCCTCCGGCAAATCGCTGCGCGGCGAGGTAGACGACGGCTGGAAAGGCCAGGCCGAGGGTCGCGGTAGTCGCCACGAGCGACGACGTCAACGGGAACCCGAGCGGCACCAGGTCGGCCGCCAGGTAATCGATCATGAACGGGTACCCGAGGCGATGGCCAGGGTCGATCGAATATTCAGGCGGGAAGTTGTGGCCGTACGCGAACGAGCCGGCGAAGCTCAGGTGCGCGGCCCAGTCACCCCAGATGTTCACGTACCCGGCGAAAAGACCTTCAGGCGTGTAGACGTACGCCTGGTGCAGGAAGTGGACTGTCCACGCAGCGCACACCAGCACGACCGCCGCGAGAGGCCACGGGTGGTTCGGGCCGCGCAGCGGTCCAAGCCAGCGGCGGCGCGCGTCAACCAGGTCACCGGCCAGCCGGCCGCGGGCCAGCACGGCTCCCACGACGCCGATTGCGATCGCAACCGCCAGTCCCACAAGGTCGGTCGCGACCGTGACGTCGCGCACCGCCAGGGAGAATAGGAACGTCGATGCGGCGGCGGTCATGGCTCCCAGGACCACGCCAAACGCGATGCGCTCCTCGAGGATGAGGGCGACTCCGCACAGATAGGTGACCCCGAATCCGGCTGCCGCCGCGGCGGCCAGGAAGAAGCCGGCCCCTAGTTCCAACAGAAGAGCTGGGCCTGCGCAGGGGTCAGGTCGCGGCAGTTGACCAGCCAGGTCTTGGGACCCCAGGGCGGCGTGCCAGTTCCCTCGAAATAGGCGGCCTGGGATATCGGGACACCGGTCCAGACCGGATAGAAGTAACCGAAGAAGAGCACCGCCATGCCGAGGTAGGCCGCCACGACCAGCTCACGTTGAGGCCGGCGCAGCTTCTCCGCCAGGTGAGTCAGCACGAAGGCCAGCGCGAGGACCATGAAGATCAGCCCGCCGAACATGTGGTACATGAAGATCACCCGGCTGATCAGCGACCAGGGCAGGTACTGGGAGAGGAAGCCGAGCAGGATCACCGTGGCGGGAAAGCTGCGATACCGCACGATGAAGTAGGGAAGCGACGCGACGCAGGGGAGGCTCGACCACCAGATCCACGGGTTGCCGAGGTTTGCCATCCGCGAGATGAGAGGCTGGCCGGTGAACTGGTCGGTGCCGAGGTTGGTGTACTCCGCGTAGTAGAGGACTGGCCGGGACACTAGCGGCCACGACCACCACTGCGAGCCATAGGGGTGCGTGGCCTTCAGCGTCGCGTGGTACAAGTACGAGGCCTTCTGGTAGTCGATGAGGTCCGACAGGCCGTGGAACTGGCCGCGCGCGAAAAACGGGTACCACGACGCCACGTAGATGCCCAGGGGGATGACCACGAGGGCGACGATCGCGACCGACAGGTAAGACGGCCAGTAGACATTGCCCGGGATCGTGGTCCCTTCCGACCTCCCCCAGGTCCAGTAGGGACGTCCCGGAGGTCCGATGTTGAAGTCGACGTTGCGTCGGACCGCCCTCACGACGAGCAGGAGGAGAATGCTGGCGTAGGCGGCCAGCACGATCCATTTGGCGGCGATGCCGATCCCCAGGATCGTCCCCAGCGACACGAGTGACACAAGCGATGAGGTGACGGTGCGGCTCTGGATGTGCACCAGGTACAGGAAGTACGCGCACAGGATGAAGAAGATCGGAAAGATGTCGATCATCCCGATCCTCGACTGGATGAAGAACATGCCGTCGAAGCACACCAGGGTTGCCGCGGCGATCGCGAAGAGGCGATGCGGCCAGAGCCTGCGGGCGAGCAGGTACATCATTGGGATGCACAGGGTCCCGAAGAGGCACGCGGCGATCCGCCACCCGAAGGTGTTGAAGCCCAGGTCGATGTAGTCGCCCCTGGCGCCCGTCAGGTGCGCCCGGTACCAGCCGTACCCCCACTCCCCGCCCGCGATCATCAGCTTGGCGAGCGGGGGTTCAGGGTCGAAGTAGTTGAACCGGCAGTTCTGGGTGGTTGGCCGGCACAGCTCGATGCCCTTGAGGTCGTCGTAGGCGTCGACCGGGAAATAGATCTCGTCGAACACCTGGCCGTTGGGCGGTGACAGCTGCCCATTGGCATCCGGATAACCGCGGTTGAACGGGTACGAGAGGCCACACAGGGTGCCCACGTCTCCCTTGGCGTCGACCGGAGTGCTCGAGACGCAGTTGGTGATCAGTGGGCCTTTCAGCGGGTGCACAAAGAAGTCGGGCAGGATCGGGCTGAAGAAGCGGATGACGAAGGCGACGACGGTAAGAGCGAGCAGCGCGGCCAGGTCCCAACGGTCGAAGTAAGTCCTGTCGCGCCTCGCGCGGGGAGCCAGTGCCTCCTCGAGCTGGTAGGCGCGCGGGCCAGTCACCGCCGCCGTTTGCGTCGCCTCGATCCGCCCTGGTTCTGACCGAGGCGCTCCGGCAGGTGGCTGGTGATCTCCCATACCGCGGCGTCGGGATCGGGAACAGGAATGGCGATCGTGTCCTCGTTCATCAACCGCGAGCCGAGCTTCTTCTTCAGTACAGCCAGCTCGGCATCGTCTCCGCGCACGCGGATGAAGAGCGCCGGCTTGTCGATCTGAGATTTCATGATCGGCGCCACCATGCGGCTGCGCCGGTCGAGAAAGTGAGTGCGTAAAGACTGTGAGCGAACCGACTTGATGGAATCGAAGTCGAGCATCACGCTCGACAGGAGGGTCGAGATCCTGACCCCGGCCTCCTGGACGTGTACGTGGCTGCGCCTGCGGTAAAGGAGGAACGCACCCCCGAGGAGGAGCCCGCTCGGGATGTACAGCAACCACACGGCGCTGTTGGCCTTGTTCAGCTGGTGTTGGTAGATCACGAGGCCGGTCATCACCACGCCGACGACCACGAGAAAGGCGGCGAAGAAGCGCTGCTGCCGCCACATGTGATGGGCGTAAAGGTTCTGGTGACGCTTGTGCTGGGTGGGCTCGGTGGTGCTCAAGGAACTACTGATTATCCGGGGTCGGCTCCCCGAGGGCCCAGCCTCGACTTCGCTCGACGGCCTGGCGCCACCGTGCCTGGAGGGTTTCAGCGTGGTCGCGCGACATCCGGGGCTCGAACTCCCGCTCGAGCTTCCAGAGGCCAGCAAGGTCAGATTCCTCCCATACACCGGCGCCCAGGCCGGCCAGGAACGCGGCCCCGAGCGCCGTGGTTTCCGTGTTTCGCGGCCGGCGCACCGGGATGCCGAGCAAGTCGGCCTGAAACTGGCAGAGGACATCCATCACGGCCGCCCCGCCGTCCACGCGGAGCTCGCTCAGCCGCGCCCCCGTGTCACGCTCCATCGCCTCGACCACGTCACGGGTCTGATGCGCCATCGCCTCGACGGCCGCACGCACCAGGTGCGCCCGTCCGGTGCCGCGGGTGAGACCGACGATGGTCCCGCGGGCGTACGGATCCCAGTAAGGTGCTCCCAGGCCGACGAAAGCCGGAACGAGAAACACGCCGCCGGCGTCCGGCACTGACTCTGCCAGCGGTCCTGCCTCGGCCGCGCTCGAAATGATCCCCAAGCCGTCGCGCAACCACTGCAGGGCCGCGCCCGTCACGAAGATGGCGCCCTCCAGCGCGTAGCTCAAAGCGCCGCCGCGCCGCCAGGCGATTGTGGTCAGCATCCCCGAGGACGAGCCGACAAGATGTGAGCCGGTCTGCACGAGCACGAACGAGCCGGTGCCATAGGTGTTCTTGGCCATGCCCTCCGCGATGCATGCCTGGCCGAACAGCGCGGCCTGCTGATCGCCGGCGATTCCGCTGATGGGGGCGACCACGCCACCCAGGGCTCCCTCGCACCGCGAAGTCTCACCGCTCGAGTCCACGACGTCGGGGAGGTTGCCCAGCGGCACGCCGAACAGCGCGGCCATCTCCTCGCTCCAGGTCCCACGGCCGATGTCGAAGAGGAGGGTGCGCGAAGCGTTGGAGGCGTCCGTCACGTGGTTGCGCCCCCCGGAAAGCTTGGCCACGAGCCAGCTGTCGACAGTCCCGACGGCAGCGTCCCGCGCACCATCCACGTGCTCGAGGGCCCAGGCCAGCTTGGTGGCGGTGAAGTAGGGGTCGATGACCAGTCCGGTGATCTCCCTGACGCGCTCCTCGTGGCCGGCGTCGCGCAGGCGGGAGCAGAGGTCCGCGGTGCGCCGGTCCTGCCAGACGATGGCTGGCGCCAGCGGCTCCAGCGTCCGCCGGTCCCACAGGACGAGCGTCTCGCGCTGGTTCGTGATTCCGATCGCGCGAACGTCGCGAGGCTCGGCGCCCGCCGCCTTCAACGCGTCATGAGCGCTCGCCTCGACGGCGGACCAGATTTCGCCGGCGTCGTGCTCGACCCATCCGGGTCTGGGGTAGTGCTGAGCGATCTCGCGATAGCCTTTGCCGCGGACCTCGCCTTCGATCCCTACCACGATCGCCGTCGCGCCCGTGGTGCCCTCGTCGAGGCTCAGGATCACCTCGTCCTTCCCGTTCATCGGGGAAAGAAGTTCAGGCGCCCGGCTTCCAGGTGCGGTTCAGGCTCCCGGTCGCATAGCCCTCGAGGTCCGCGGCAACGAACTTGTAGCCCGCCTGGCGCACCGCGTTCGCCACGCTGTCTCGCTGCTCCATGAGGCGAGGGATCTCGGTGGCCTCGACCTCGATGCGCGCGACGTCGCCGTGGTGCCGCACGCGAACCTGCGAGAAGCCCAGCGATTTGAGCGCCGCCTCGGCGGCCTCGATCTGGCGGAGCGCGGCCACCGTCACCGGCGTGCCGTGGGGGATGCGTGAGGAGAGGCAGGCGAACGAGGGCTTGTTCCAGTTGGGCAAGCCCAGCTCACGCGCGGCGGACCTGATCTCGGATTTCCCCATGCCCGCCTCGAGCAACGGGAACCGGACCCCGCGGCGCACAGCCGACCCGTGCCCCGGCCTGTGGTCGCCGGCGTCGTCCGCCGTCGCGCCGTAGGCGAGGTGGGCCAGCCCGAGCTCGCGCTGCACCGGCTCCAGCGTGTCGAAGAGCTCCTCTTTGCAGTGAAAGCAGCGGTCGGGGTGGTTGCGGGCATAAGCCTCGAGCGCGAGCTCGGCCGTCGTTACCTCGACCAGCTGAGCGCCGAGCGCGCCAGCCACGACCCGCGCCTCTTCCTGCTCCGACTCTGGATAGGCGGGCGAGCTGGCGAGCACCGCCACCGCTCCCTCGCCGAGCTCATCGAGGGCCAGCTTCAGCAGCAGCGTGGAGTCGACGCCTCCCGAGTAGGCGACGAGGACCGAGCCGAGATCGCGCACGATGCGGCGGGCGGTTTCGAGCCTGGTCGCATCGTGGCGGTCGAGCTGGATCACTCCAGCGACAGACTAGCTCGCCCGGGCTTCGGAAGGCTCCATGGCCGGAGCGCCGCACCACGCCTCGTAATCGATGAGGCCGTGTACGGTGGGGTGCTCGCCGCACAGCGGGCAAGCCTTGTTCTGACGCAGCTTCAACTCGCGGAAGGTCATGTCCTCGCCTTCGAACAGCAGGTAGCGGCCGATCATCGGCCGGCCGATATTCAGCAGGTACTTGATCGTCTCGAAGGCCATCATGCTGCCGATGATCCCCGGCAGCACGCCGAACACGCCGGCTTCGGCGCAGCTCTGCACCGACCCAGGCGGGGGCGGCTCGGGGAACAGGCAGCGGTAGCAGCCGGTGCCCTTGGCGGAGTCGAACATCGCGAGCCGGCCCTCGAAACGGAAGATGCTGCCGTGCACGAGGGGCTTGGCGAGGAAATGCGCCGCGTCGTTGGCCAGGTAGCGAGTCGGGAAGTTGTCGGTGCCGTCGACGATGATGTCGTAAGGCGCAAAGATCCGCGTCGCCGTCTCCGAGTTCAAGTGCTCGTTGATGGCGATCACTTCGACGTCCGCATTCAGGTTGCGGAGGGTCTCGGCGGCCGACTCAACCTTGGGCTTGCCGATGTCGTCGTGGCCGTGAAGCAGCTGGCGCTGGAGGTTGGAAGCGTCGACGACGTCGAAGTCGATGATCCCGATCTTGCCGACGCCAGCCGCCGCCAGGTACATGGAAGCAGGCGAGCCCAGACCGCCGGCCCCCAGGAGGAGGACACTGGAGGCGAGGAGCTTGCGCTGGCCCGCGCCGCCCACCTCGGGCAGGATCAGGTGCCGGGCATAGCGCGCGACCTGATCGGGGGTGAAGCCGCGGGGTTGAGCCATCTCAAATGACTATACCCAGGGTCGTTCTGGCCTTATTCCTATAGTGAGGAGTCCGATGGAAACCGAATACCTAGACGAAGAGCAGGTCATCGCCCTCTACAACAAGGTCCGGACCGGCAAGAAGACCTGGCCAGCTGGGATTTGGAGCTCGCCGGCCGCGCTCCAGTACGCGGTCACCGTGTTCGATTACTGGATCCACAACGTCATGGGCTGGAAGGGCTGGCCCGATGCGCGGGGCAAAGTCACCCCTGCCGTGCTCGAGGAGCACCGCCTGGCCGACCTGGTGGAAAGCGTTTTCGTGCCCGAGTTCGGCGACGACTGGCTCGACTTCGAGGTCGTCCTCAACGAGAGCATGCGCCTGTCCGAAGACGAGGCCTGGGCGCCAGACGTCGCGGATCGCCAGGAGCGGGTCGAGGCGGCTTTCGAGCATGCTTTCGAGCAGCTCATCGGGTCCCCGAAGCAGCAGCCGAAGCTCCTCCCGACCTACCACCGCTTCCGCAACCACCTGCTCCGCATGTGGAGCGCGTTCCAGGAAGCCCAGGCCGAGCACGACAAGGCCGAGCGCGAGTCCGCCGAACGGTTCTGGGCCCAGCTCAGGCTCGTTCGGAGCACCCGCGCCCAGGCGGCGGAGGCCTGGTCGATCGTGAACGTGGACGACGAGCGCCGAGGCGAGGTGACGATGGTGTGGGGCGAGCCGCACCCCTATTGCGTGGTAGTGCTCGACGACGACATCGAGACCGGCGGCTGGGAGCAGGTGATCTACCGGCTAGAGCAGGAGATCCTGGTGGAGGAGCCGGGCGTGGTCAGCTATGCGGTCTGGCACAAGGGGTTCGTCGGCGAGTACTACCGCTGCGCGGACTGCGGCGAGCTGCACAGCCAGTTCGACGAGGAGACCGGCAACGAGCTCCGGCTCGACGACCTGGAGCCGCCCGACGAGCGCTAACTTCCCCGCCCGCGGGGAAGGTTGCCCGCAGGGTCGTCCCACCTGGGAGCGTGCTACACCACGGTGAGCGTGAAGTTCTTTCCCTCCCAACCTGACACGTAATGCGCCGTCCACGAGAAGTCCGTTCCCACCGACAGCTTGTTGCAGGGAACCTCGGCGATCCACACGCCCAACGTCGTGTCCGTAGCCTCGACCTCGGTGAAGGTCTTCCACTCGTCGAAGGTGTAGTGCACGGCGCCGGGGCGCGGCAGCTGCACCCGGAGCCGGCGGCCGGCTGTGATCCGCTGGATCTGATGGTTGTGCGACCAGATGAACGCGGGCTCCGAGGGCGGCACCTCCGTGTAGCGGCGGCGCGCCGGGAGCACGATGTCGGGGAATCCGCCTAGCGCCACGGTCGTGAGGAGTTCGAGGTATTCCGCGTGCGCCCAGCCGAGCGGGCCCGCCGACCCGTTTGGCCTGCCGCGCTGCAGGCCGCGGCTGGGGATGTCGGCGGCGTCCCAGAGCTGCTCGGGCAGAATCAAGCTTTCACCGGCGAAGCCCTCGAGCGTGCGCACCATCTCGGCAGCCGGCAGGCCCATCGAGAAGAAATGCCGCGCCCGTTCTCCGGTCAGCACCGGCCATGCGCGCCCGCGCCCGGTCCCGTCCCAGGGCGAGCCGTCGTCGTGCTCGCCGTACTGGTCCCCGACGTAGCGCCGCCAGCTGGGTCCCGCCGGCAGGCTGACTTTCAGTGACCCGTCGACCGCCTGCAGGCTGCGCATGATGCGGTCGTCCTTGGGACGGCGAAGGCCGTAACGAACGAGCTCGAGGAACTCCGGTGCGATCGCACCGGCGGTGGGTCGCTGGTCTGGGTCGTTCGACAGGCGGACGTAGTTGCCCTCGATCGTGGTGCACCAGGGCTCAACGCGGTCGTTCCAGTAGTCCGCGACCGCGCGCAGGTGGCTAGCGGCTACATGCTCGCCGGCGTCGCCCGCAAACTCTGCCGCCACGATCAGCGCGGCGATGCATACCGCGAGGGTCGACGGTGACAGGCCCCCGAGGTCCTCCCAGCGGTCGAGCTGGGTCATCGGGCCTTCACGGATGATGAACTGGGCGGCCGGACGCACCATGACGGGGAACGGGTCGTGGTCGAGCGATCCGGCCACTCCGAGCCGCCACGCGAGCAGGATCGGCAGCGCCACCTGGTCCAGCTCGGTGGACATCCAGTGCGGAGTGCCGTCCAGCTTCCAGTTCTGATACCAGCCGCCGTCCGGCCGTTGATGGGCTTCGAGGTGCCGGAAAGCGCGAAGAGCAGCGGGCACGTCCCCTGCATCGAGGAGGGCGGTCGCCATGCGGCAAAGGTCCCGCGGCCATACGAGGTGGTAGACGTGATTGCCGTCATGGTTGCTCTCACCCCATGGGGCCGCCGGCGCCGCCACGAAAGCGCCCGCGTACGACTTGTCCTCCAGCGACCTGAGGACAGTCATCGAAGCACGCGCCAGCATGCCCTCGTCCCCGCTGACCTTGGCCAGGGCCGGCGGCATGTCCAGGTGTGGCCGCCATGCCCGCTCGAACGCCTGGCGCACGGCGCTGGCGCCCTTGTCGAGGGTCTGCCTGGCGAGCTCTTCTGCATCGGCTCGTGAATGCGCAAAGCCGACGGCGATCTGAAATGCGCCCGCGCGAATCCCGATCTCGGCCCCCACTGCCACGTTTCCCGGGCCTGCGCTGTCGTAAGGGCTGGTGAGATAGCCGTCACCGTCGTGCAGGTCGATCTGCAGGTCGGAGCTTTGGAAGTAGCCGACCGTGCAGCGGCTGAACGGGCCGACGATGCAGACCCAGACGTCCTGCTGCCGCATCAACAGCGCGGGCGGGTGGGTGTCGATCACGCTACCGAAGTTGCCCTCCGTGCCGGGCTGCCAGTGCGCGGAGGCCTGCATGTAGAGGCGCACGTCAGGAAGCTCGGGGCTGAAGTTGGCGGCGATCAGGAGGGCGTTCTCCTCGGGGTCGGAAAAGATTTCCTTGGTCAGGCGGTACTCGTGGTGGGTGGTATCGACCGTGAAGGCCGGCACCCCGGGGCGGAGCCAGCTGATGCTGTGCTGCCCGTCACGGCTGTCGTCGACGGGAGGAGCCCCGCCGGCCGACGCGAAGAAGCGAAGCTCATGCAGTACCACGCGGTCCAGAAATGGAAAGAAGACCTCGCTCACCGCACCGTCCGCGAGCGTGTACCAGAGCTTGCTCCTGGTGGTGGGCGCCGTCCCGAACGCCATCTTGCGCCCGGGACCCCACATCGGGGGCGCCCCGGGCCCTCCTGGTGCTTCCATCGGCGGTTAAGTATGGTGAGGAACCGCGTCAGAATAGAATCGAACGACTCCTGGACTCCTTGGGGAGGTGGCTGAGTGGCCGAAAGCACCCGCCTGCTAAGCGGGTAGGGGGTGTAAAGCTCCCTCGAGGGTTCGAATCCCTCCCTTCCCGCTCCCGGACACATCTGTATGTCTGGAGGCTCGACGCACGCAACCCTGGATTAGCCCCAGAAGGCGTCCTCCTCGTCTTGGTGCTCGCCGAAGATCCATGACTCAGTGAGCTTGCCGCCCTTGATGTGGGCGATATGCGTGTAGCGATTGCGGAGTGTCTTACCGCCTTTGGTCGCAGACACAGTTGCCAGCGCCACGGCGTGCACGTCGTTCGCCAAGATGTCGTGAACCTCTACTTTGAATGTGCCGTCGGATTCTTGGGCCTGTCCCAGGAAAAGAGCGAGCACGTTGTCCACCCCACGGTGTTCCCCCGAGAAGTGGCTGTTCCCGGGTTGATTCCAGACGATATCGGGGGCAAAGAGCGCCTTCACACCGTCCATGTCGCCCGCGCTGAACGCCGCGTAGCCCTTCTTGAACAACTCGACATTCGGGTGATCGGCCATGGTACCCCCTTGAGTGTCGGCAGCGGCCCGCGAATGCGGACCCAAGAACCAAAAGGTACTCCACTCGCTCGAGAACCTTAGAGAGCACCGGGCGGCACGTGGCCAGGGACTGGTTGCTGGCACCATATGGGTTCGACATCCTGCTGCTGATCGCTCTTGGTTCCTTGTTGACCTACGCGGTGGGTGCTACGGTGCGGCTTCCCTCATGCGGCCAACTTCTAGCTCACGGCAGCGCGGCCTGCTCAACGCTTAAAGCCGGGCCCACGTGATTCGGACGTCGCAATCTTCGTGATGCTCTTTTCGGCGGGATCGTGCTTACCCCAGCTGCCGTTACGTGACGCGAAGTCCCATCGTTTCCCGCTTATGCATCGAATCTTGACGCTTGGACTCGCGCTCGTGGTGGTCGCTTGCGGGCCTTCCGCAGCCCAGCCGGTCAGCAAAGCGTCGCCCACTGCGGCACCGACTCCATCGGCTCAGCAGCTTGTGCCGCTACCGCCGCCAAGTCTCCATCCCAACTACCCGCCCGCCAACCTCGCCGACCTGGTCGCGCTGGCCCGCCGCGGGGTGCCGCGCCGGTTCATCGGCGCCGAAGGTCAGGCTCTATCGACGTGCTCTCGGGCCTGGAACAAGGTCTACGAACCCGATGGCACTCCACCCGACCAGATTGCAGCCGACCTGATGAAAGTTGCGATCGACCGCCATGCCGCCCTCACCTCATGCGGCGGTTTCATTTATGGCACCACCAACCGCGCCTACTGCAACTGCTACACCGGAGACCACGGTTTACTTGTGATCAACCGCGGACCGGATGTGGAACCCGCCCCCGGAAAAATGCTTGTGACCTTCAGCCTCAATGACTCCCAGGTCTCCCCCGAGGACTGGGAGGTCATCGTCGACACGCCAACCGCCTAAGGCGGTGTCGAGGGCTTCGATTGGTCCGGCTTGAGGATGGCCTGCCGGACCTGAATCACTGCGCTGTCGAGCGCATCGATCGCGGCCGTCACCCGCTGCCTTGGCGCGGACGCCTCGATCATGGTGGCGGCCGACTGAAGTTGGATCGTGGTGCCGATGAGCGCGTGCAAGACGCTCTCGTACGCTTCGGAAGCGATGCGCTCTCGCTCCGCCAGTACCGCCAGCCGCTCTCCCTGCGCCCGCAGACGCACCTCGGACTCACGCCACTTCTTCAGCAGCACACCCGCCTGACCGATTGCCACGGCAACTGTTACCAAGACGGCTGTCTCCACTGCGGCGGTCAGTACGTCGATGCCACCCAACGCGACACCAACCGCGCGGACGATCACGGCGAAGACCACAATCCCGATGGCGCCCTTGCGGTTGAGCAGCCACGCCGATGCGGCGACCGGGATAACTGCGAGAGCGCCGACGCTGACGTAAGACGCACTCCAAACTTCGAGGAGCAGGATCCCGAACAGGGCAGCCATGCAGACCGCGGCGAGAATCATGCCGCGAAAGCCCGACCAGGTAGAGGGCATCACCTTGTTCCATTGATCTGGAGAGGCGATCCTGTCCGCGGGTGAGTCTTGGGCCATGAACCTCGGCTAGGAGATTGCAGCCTTGATCGAACCCGCGTGGGTTTTGATGTGGCCGATAAGGACGCGCTCGAGACGTTGCGCTATTGAGATGTTGCCGACGGGCGTTTCGAACATCGTATCGAGCTGCGAGTCGGGTATCGAGCGCACCGCGTCCGCGATGGGCAGCTTGTTTTCGCGCAACCTGGCCACTACGTCGGTCTGCTTGACGTCCGCGTGCTCGGCCGCATGGCGGGCATTGATGACCCGGAAGTCGACGGACCTGGGGATCTCGCCCGCGAGCACCGACTGGATCCGCTCCACGATGAAGGGCTGGGTCTGGGCCACGTGGTCCGCGATCACGCCCACCGGCCGACCCTCGTCTTCGTCATTCATCCGCTCCGGAAAGTTCTTGCCCAACTTCCGCCACTGCCCGTCGCTCAAAGACTCGACCAGCCGGATGAACTCGTCCTGCGCCGCTTCGAACTCGGCCGCGTAACGGGACGCTCGCGTGGCGCTGTGTGACACTTCGTTCATGGTAGCGGCCGCATCGAGCGCCGGCCCTAGCGCCGCAAACGCCCGGTAGACTCCGAGCGTGACGAGTCGCGCGGCCACGATCATCGTTCTCGTCGCCCTGCTGGCATCGGCGTGCACGCGGGCCGCCAATCCGATCGCCAAGGCGAGCCCGTCCTCGCAACCAACTCCGAGCACCGTCGCCTGGACGAGCTGTGGGGGCGGGTTCTCGTGCGGCAACCTACCCGTGCCACTCGACTACTCAGGCCGGACCAGCGGCACGATCACCATCGCCATGATGCGCAAACCCGCGACCAACCCGGCCAAGCGCATCGGCTCGCTTCTGGTGAATCCCGGTGGACCAGGCGACCCGGCCATCGACTTCCTACGCCAGGACTTATCGGCTTTGGCGGACCTCAATGTGTACTTCGACCTGGTCGCATTCGACCCGCGAGGAGTCGGACAGAGCGAAGCGGTCCACTGCCTTCAGCCCGCCCAGCAAGACGCGTACAACGCCGTCGACCCGGTGCTGGACGACGCCCAGGAGAAGGCCGATTTCATCCAGGCCGCCAAGGACTACGCGGCCGCGTGCCAGCAGCAGAGCGGAAGGATCCTCCCCTTCCTCGACACCGCCAGCGCAGCGCGCGACATGGACCTGGTGCGGGCAGCTCTCGGCGATGCCAAGCTGACGTATCTTGGCCTGTCCTACGGCACCTTCCTGGGCCAGATGTATGCGCACCTTTTTCCCACCCGCGTCCGCGCGCTCTCGCTGGACGGAGTCGTCGATCCCGCGATTTCCGCCGAGGACCTCAACCGAACCCAGCTGGTCTCGTTCGAGGCGAACCTCCAGGCGTTCCTGGCCGATTGCCGCGCGCGTAAGACCGGCTCCTCGCCCTGCCGCTACGCGCAGTCAGGCGACCCCGGGGCCAAGCTGACGGCCCTCATGCAGCGACTGGATGCCCAGCCCCTGCCGGTGGGCAACCGCCAGCTCACCCGCGCGATCGGGTTGAACGGGGTGCTCCTCGCGCTCTACGACCAGAGCTTTTGGACCTACCTCGACCAGGGCCTCACGCTCGCGGACCAGGGCAACGGAAGCATCCTTGTAGCGCTCTCAGACACCTACTACCAGCGCAGCGCTGACGGGACGTACAGCAGCCTCGAGGACGCCAACGCCGCGATCAACTGCGTGGACCGCCCGGTGGCGAGCGATATCGCCACTTACGATGCGCTCGGACCTGTCTACTCGCAGATCTCCCCGCTGTTCGGCCACGCGTTCCAGTACGCCAACCTGCTTTGCTCTTTCTGGCCGGCCAAGCCGACCGGCCGCGCCGGACCGCTGACAGTCGAGGGCGCGCCGCCGATCCTCCTGGTGGGGGGATCGAACGACCCGGCCACCCCATTCGTGTGGGCACAGTCGGTCCACGCGCAACTGGCCGGTTCGGTCCTGCTCACGCGCGAGGGCAACGGCCACACCTCCTTCGACTCGAGCCCGTGCTCTCACTCCGCCGAGGACGCCTACCTGATCAGCCTCACGCTGCCGGCGCAGGGGGCCGTCTGCTCTAGCTGAACCTCGGGCGCCGCACGCCAAACCGCGAGCCGTATCTTGGCCACATGCCTGAGCTGCCCGAGCTGGAAGCGGTGCGAATCCGCCTTAGTCCGCGCCTCGAGGGCAGGCTGATCACGGCGGCGACGGTGAACCCTAAGAAGGCCCATTTGCTTCGGTACCCGGTTGACAATTTCGCCCTGGAGCTGCCGGCAAGGCGGATCACGTCGCTGACCAGGCGCGGCAAGCACCTTGTGTTCGCCACCGAGCTCGGCGGTGGCGGCTCGCCGCGGTGGCTGGTCATCAACCCGATGCTCGGAGGCCGGTTCCAGTTGGCCGATGCAGACTCGCCGGTGCCGGCAACGGAAGTCTTCACCATCCGCGTCGAGGGCCGGCTCGAGCTGCGCTATCTCGATTTCCGCGACATGGGGCGGATCTACTGGGTCGAAGACTGCGACCGTGAGGTGCCTGGCTGGGCGGCCCTCGGCCCGGAGGCGGACTCCATGGCGGCCATGGGAATCGATGCCTTTCGCAAGCGACTGCGCAGGTTCCGCGACGAGCTGAAGGACCTGTTGCGAAACCAGGAATTCCTCGCCGGAGTGGGCAACGCTTACTCGGACGAGATCCTGTTCGAGGCCCGGCTCCTACCCCTGCGGCGGAGGGCTTCGCTCAAGCCGGATGACGAGGGGGCGTTGTTCAGGGCCATACCGCTGGTCCTCTCGCGCGCGGTGGAGGTGATCCTCGCCAACCCCAACTACGACGAGTCCAAGCAGGACCGCTCCTTCATGGCCGTGCACATGAAAGGCGGAAAGACCTGTCCCCGGTGCGGCCACCGTATCAGCCAGCTGGGGTCCAACCGCGAGCCGGTCAACTTCTGCCGAGGCTGCCAGGTCTGAGAGTTCACTTCCCCACGCAGAGTGGAAGGTGGCCCGAGGGGCGGATGGGGAGCTGAAACTCGCACGGTGGTTGGGCCTCCCCCATCCCCCGGCTGTAATCCCCGCGAAATCCGAGGCAATGCCGTGATTTCGCGGGGGCCCCTGGCCGCCGGGTACTTCCCCGCACAGCGGGGAAGTGAATTAGGGGCGGCGGCTGCCCGCGAGGTGTCCCGAGATGCTCTCCAGCAACCGCTGCGAGGCGAGCGCGATATCGTCGACGGCACCCTCGAAAGCCACCTGGTGGCGGCTCGACGGCTCCCGGAAGCCGCTTACCTTGCGCACGAACTGGCGCGCGGCGGCGCGAATCTCCTCATCTGTGGCAATCGCGTCCGCATGGCGCAGCGTCTTGATGCTTCGGCACATGGGACAACGATAGCTAGCCGCCGCGGTGCGGAGGCAGCTCGGGCAGGTCAGGTGGTGCAAGCCGCGTTGGATCTAGGCCCGCCCGCTTCAACATCGCGTTGGCAAGCCGGTCGTACCGGCGCTCCGCGATATCCCCGACCGGGTCCGCGCTGGCGGACATCAGCGCCCGGAAGCTCAGCGTGGAAACCGCGCGGTAGGCGAGGACGGCCCGCGCCTGGTCCGCGCGACCGGTCAACGAAGCGATGCGCACAAACGCCAGTGCCGCGCCCGTCTCACGCATGTCGCGCCATCTCCAGCCCGCGTACGGGACCATAACGAGGAGGATCGGTGGCACCGCGACAAGCAGGGCCAGCACGATCGCGAGCTGCAGGATCGCCTGATGGATGTTGTGCCCGGCCGACAGGAGGGGATCGCCCGAATACTTCTTGAGCTCATCGGCGGTGTTGAGCAGGAACTGGGTGAGAAGCGGGATGCCGCCCGGCACCGCGTGCCGGAACGAGGCGATCCAGCCGTTGAATGTCGCTCCTGTGCTGGTGATCCCGTCGGCAATCGCCTCCAGCCCCATTACGGTCTGGTAGATCAGCCAGCCGAGGTAAGCCCAGACGATCGTCCACACGACTGTGATCGTGTCCGCCAGCACCCTCAAGAAAGCAGGCCAGCGCCGATCGGGATAGGCCTTGATCACAACCCGGACGATAAGTCACTTCGGCCGGAACAGGGCGATTCAGGCCTAGGCGATCGTGTAATCGACCTCGACGCTCACCTGCACCTCGACCTGGCCGACGGGCACCTGGGTCGCCGCGCTCGGGGCGGCTGACCCTAGATATGCGATTGGGGGCGGAGTCGCCGTCGCCACGTCGCTCACTCGGAGCACTTGGCCCAGCTTCACCCCGGCCGCGCTTGCCATCGCCTGCGCCTTCGAGCGCGCGTCCGCGATCGCGAGCGTGCGGGCCTGCGCCTCGGCCGGCTTCGAATCCGCCAGGCCGAAGCCGACACTGATGTTGGTCGCACCGCCCTCCTGCACGATCGCGTCAAGGGTCTTGCCGATCGTGTCGACGTTGTGCCAGCCGATTCGCAGCACCTCATTCGCCTGGTAGCCCGTGATGTTCTGGCTAGCCGTGGCATAGACCGGGCCGACCCAGTAGCCGCTGGTCGAAAGGTCGGCGTCGGACACGCCGAGGGCCTTGACGCGACTGATCAGCTTCCCGGCTTTGGCCGCGAGGTCGCTCTGGGCCGCCGCCGCAGTGCTTTGCTGTGATTCGACGCCCGCCGAGACGGTCGCCAGGTCAGGTTTGACCGACACTCTCGCGTCCCCACTCGTGAACACACCGGTTTGGAAGGTGGTCATCGATGCCGACGGCGAGCTGGTCAAGACGGTGGGCCTGCTCGCGGCCACCACGATCGCCGCGACCGCGAGAGAGCAAGCCAGAGCCACGGCGAGCGGGATGAGAATCGAGCGCAGTGCTGAGGTCATTTTCTAATCTCCTTGCTGCGCAAACGACGGGGCGCAGCGCGGGGTAACACGACGGAAGCTCAGGGCGCAGGCCATGACCCCGGGTCGTGACCCAGGTTGGGGACTGTGCCGGCGCGCCAGTAGATCCCGCTGCGGCGCTGCATGAGCTCCTCGTCGATCATGTACCGGCGCAGCGTGGCGAAATCGGGGTGCCGGCGCGAGATGATGCGGTTCACCTCGGCCTCGGTGTAGCGGCGGCCAGGCTGGAATTCCTCGACCAGCCAGCGCAGCACGGCAAGCCTCTTCTTGCGCTGCGCGGGGATGGCGACCAGGCGGCCGCTCGCGTCGCTGAAGTTTTCCAGGACCCTGGCGTCGTAGCCGTCTTCCATAATCTGATCAGTGCGGAGTGGCGGAGGGGCAGGGATTTGAACCCTGGATAGGCTTGCACCTATAACAGTTTTCAAGACTGTCGCCATCAACCGGACTCGGCCACCCCTCCGCGAGGCAACTGCGATTCTAGGTGCTGGCTCACCGTACCCCGATCAGCTCCACCCCGCCCATGTACGGCCGGAGCGCCTCTGGGACCGTGACCATCCCATCCTCGCGCTGGTACGTTTCCATGATCGCGTCGATCGTCCGGGGCAGCGCGAGCCCGCTGCCGTTGATCGTGTGCGCAAAGCGCGGTGGGGAGCCCCGCTCGGCGCGATACCGGATGTTGGCGCGCATCGCCTGGAAGTCGTTGAACACGGAGCACGATGAAACCTCGAGGAACCGGCCGAGGCCCGGCGCCCAGGCCTCCAGGTCGTACTTCTTGAACTGCGCGAAACCCATGTCCCCGGTGCACATCGAAAGCACGTGGTAGTGCAGGCCAAGCCGCTGCAGGATGTCCTCTGCGTCTTTGACCAGCTTCTCGAACTCGTCCATCGACGTCTCGGCGGTAGTGACCTTCACAAGCTCGACTTTGGAGAACTGGTGCATCCTGATGAAGCCGCGCGTGTCCTTGCCGGCCGCACCGGCCTCGGTCCGCCATGATGGCGCGTAGGCAACGTACTTCATCGGCAGTCTGTCGGCCTCGAGGATCTCGTCCCGATGGAAGTTGGTGACCGGCACCTCGGCGGTCGGGATCAGCCACAGGTCCTCGTCCTGCACCTTGAACGCCTGGTCAGCGAACTTCGGCAGGTTGCCGGTGCCGACCATGGACGCGGAGTTGACGAGCATCGGCGCCCACACCTCCGTGTATCCGTGCTCGCGCGTGTGCACGTCGAGCATGAACTGCACCAGGGCGCGCTCGAGGCGCGCACCGTCCGCGAGCAGGAACGCGAAACGAGACCCAGAAACGCGGGCCGCATGCTCGAAGTCCATGATCCCGAGGGATTCACCAAGGTCGTAATGCGTCCGTGCCGTGAACCCCAGCTCGGGCTTAGCCCCCCACTCCCTGGCCACCACGTTGTCCTTGTCGGTTTCACCGACGGGCACCGACTCGTGGAACAGGTTTGGCACGCGCAGCAGCAGATCATCGAGCTCCTTCTTGACCTCGTCGGCCCTCGCGAGCTCTTCCTTCGACGTGTCGGCCATCTCGCGCAGCCTGGCCTTCAGCGCGTCGTCGCGCGTCTTGGCGAAATCCTTGGAGAGCTTGTTCTGCTCCGCCTTGATCGACTCGGCTTTGTGCAGGTGACCGCGCCACCGCTCGTCCAGCTTGAGGATTTCGTCCACCGGGGCGGGCTCGCCTTTCAGCTCGGCCGACCTCTTCACACGCTCGGGGTCACGCCGGATGAGCTCCAGGGGAAGCATTACGACTCCGCTTTCATGACCGGGAAGAGAATCACGTCGCGCACCGATGCCTGGTCGGTCAGCAGCATCACGAGGCGGTCGATGCCGACTCCCAGTCCCCCGCACGGCGGTAGGCCGTATTCGACCGCACGCAGAAAATCCTCATCCATCGGGTGCGCCTCGACCTCCCCTGCCGCACGCCTGGCAGCCTGCGCGTCGAAGCGCTCGCGCTGGTCGATCGGGTCCGTCAGCTCCGTGAACGCGTTCGCGTACTCGCGGCCGAGGATGATCAGCTCGAACCGCTCGACGAACCTCGGGTCGTCCTCGCGTGGCCGCGCCAGAGGTGAGATCTCGACCGGGTAATCGATCACGAAGGTGGGCTGGCGCAGGCGCGGCTCAACGTGCTCTTCGAACAAGTCGTTGAGCTCCTGACCCACCGCTTGCCTGCCCGTGTGCTCGAGCACGAGGTCAGCCATCCGCTCGCGGCGGAACGGCGGCGTGAGGTTCACCTCCTCGCCCTGGTACGAAGTCTCGAGAGGGCGGCCGGCGGCCATCGCAGAAGCGACCATCAGGTCCTCCACCAGCCTCATCACATCGTCGTAGTCGGCGTACGCCTGGTAGCACTCGAGCAGGGTGAACTCGGGGTTGTGGCGCTGCGACAGCCCCTCGTTGCGGAACACCCTGCCAATCTCGTACACGCGCTCGAATCCGCCCACGAGCAGCCGCTTGAGATGTAGCTCCAGGGCGATCCGGAGGTACAGGTCGCGGTCCAAGGAGTTGTGGTGCGTGACGAACGGCCGCGCGTGGCCTCCCCCCGGCACCTCCTGCAGCACCGGCGTGTCGACGTCTAGGAACCCACGCTCGTCGAGTAGGCCGCGGATTGACGTGATGATCCTGGTCCGCGCCCTGAACACCTCGCGCACCTGCGGATTTGCGATCAGATCGACGTAGCGCTGGCGGTAGCGGATCTCGACGTCCTTCAGCCCGTGCCATTTCTCGGGCAGCGGTCGCATCGACTTGGTCAGCAGCTGGAACGACTGCACTTCGAGCGTCACCTCGCCGCGCTTTGTCCTGAACACCGGGCCGGTGGCGCCGATGATGTCGCCTGCGTCGAGGTCCGCGAAGCGTCCGAATTCCTCGTCGCCGAGGATCTCGCGCGTGGCCATCAGCTGGATCCGGCCCTGCCCGTCCTGGAGGTCAGCGAAGACAAGGCCTCCCTGCAAGCGCTTGACCATCAGACGCCCGGCGAGGGCTACCTGGCCCGTGCGCTCCCCCTCGCCGAGCAGCTCACGCGCCGACCCGGTCGTCTGAGTGGGCCGGAATCCGCGCGAGAAGGGGTCGACGCCAGAGGCGCGCAACCGTTCGAGTTTTTCGCGGCGGTCGCGCATCACGGCCGGCAGGTCGATCTCGGCCCGCTCCTTCTCCTTCTCTTTCACGATCGGAAAAGACTAGCTGTTAGAGAGCTATCTCCTGGTCCTCGGCCGCAGGAAACGCATTGACCTCGGCGCCGCCCGACTGGCGGTGATTTCCAAGGGCCTCCTCGATCAGCCCGTCGATGTCGGTGTCCGAGTGGAGCGGATCGTGGTGAAAGAAAGCCAGCTCCTTCGCGCCCGCCTGCTCGGCCAATGACAACGCGTCCTCATAGGTCGAGTGCCCAAAGCCGGCGTGCGTCTTGTACTCCTCGGTGCTGTACTGCGCGTCGTGGACGAGGAGGTCTGAGTCCCGGCACCAATTGGCAAGCTCCTTCAGCGACCCGTTCGCCTCGCTGGTGAACAGCGCGACCTCGTTGTCGGTGGCGAAGGTGAAGCGCGACGAGCCCTCATCGATCCGGTAACCGAACGTGGGGATCGGATGCATCAGCAGGTGAGGGGTGATGCGGAGAGCCCCCACCTCAAACGTCTCCCCGGGATTGCGCTCGATGAACTCCATCTCGGCGGGCATGTGACTCAACCGCACCGGAAAATACGCAGGGTCCATCTGGTCCGCGAATGCGGCCTGCAGCGATTTCGCCGATCCGGACGGTCCCACGATCGTCAAATGCGTGCCGGGCACGAACGCGGGCAGGAAGAACGGGAAACCCTGGATGTGGTCGAGGTGCGTGTGGGTGATCAGGAGGTGCGCCTGCAGCGGTTCGTTCGGGCTGAAGGTGGCGCCGAGCTCTGCGATTCCCGAGCCCGAATCAACGATGAGCAGGTTGTTGCTCTTGTCCCTGACCTCGATGCAGGTCGTGTTGCCGCCATATCGCAGCGTTCGCCGGCCCGGTGTCGGCCGTGTTCCCCTGGTGCCCCAGAATTTGATCCTCATGTCTTCGCGGTGACTTCGAAGACGCGCTTGTCGACGAAGATCTTGAGAAGGTCTCGGTCGAGCTCCCCCCGCTCGGCTTCCGAATGCAGGATCTCCAGGGCCTTGCCGCTCGGGACAGCAGGCTTGTAGGTACGGTCCCGCGCGGTCAGGGCGTCGTAGATGTCCGAGATCGTCATCATGCGGGTCTGGATTGGGATTTGGTCCCCACGCAAGCCCCGCGGATATCCCGAACCGTCCAGCTTCTCGTGATGGCCCCACGCGATGTCCGGGATGCCTTTCATCGGTGTGGTCCACGGAATCTTGGCGAGGAAATCGTGGCTCTTGGTGACGTGCGATTCAATTTCCTTTCGCTCCTCGGGCGTCAGCGTGCCCTTCTGGATGCTCAGGAAATGAAATTCCTGCGGGCCGATCAGGGGCTGCACCCTGCCGGACATATCAGGGAAGGCGTGCTCTTTCACAGCCGACAGGATCGATGCCTTGTCCTCGGGCAGGATGCTCGGCTCATTGGCCAGCTCTATCGCCTCGAACCACCTGCGGTACTGGTCGAGCTCGGCCTCGACGCGCCCTTCGATCTCGGCGACAGTCGCGGCGTCGATACCAGCGGCGCCGCCGGCCTCCAACCTCGCCTTGAGCTGCTTGCTCTGGGCCAGACGCTCGACCGAGTCGAAGCGCCACCCGATCAGGTCCAGTTGGAAGGGATATAGCTTCTTTGCCTTGACCAGGATGTCCTCTCGCACGCCGATCTTCCCGAAGTCGTGCAGCAAGCATGCGTAACGGAGTTCTTTGAGCTTGTCTTCGTTGAAGAAGACATCGCGGTACTTGCCGGCACCGATACTGGTGACCTCCCTGGCCAAAGTCGTAGTCAGGGCCTCGACGCGGCCCGAGTGCCCCGCGGTGCTCGGATCTCTCTGCTCGATCGCGTAGACGCTTGCCGTCACGAATTTATCGAACAGATCCTCGATCTCTTTCAGCAGGCTCTTGTTATCGATGGCGACGGCGGCCTGGCTGGCGACGGACTCGAGCATCTCCAGGTCCTCCCGCCGGAAGCTCACCACCTCGGCGGCGACGTTGTCGACGGTCAGCTTGGTCTCGTAGCTGCGCTTGGCGTTAATCAGCTGGACCGCCCCGACCACCTCGTTGTTGTAGTTGCGCATCGGCACGGTCAGCATCGACTTCGTCCGGTAGCCGTACCTCTCATCGAAATTCTTACCGCCTTGCGGCTTGCCCGGTGGGGGATTGTAGGCGTCGTCGTAAATCTGGCTCGTCTGCGTCGTGACCGCGTAGCCGACCACCGTCTTGTCGTCGACAGGCACAGTGAAGTCCTGGTACGTATCGTTTTCGATCGAGCTGTTCTGACTCGACGCCAGGGCCAGTTTCGGCGTGCCGTCCAGGTCTCGCTTGAGCCACAGGCTCGCGCCGTCGGCCTTGGTCAGCTGCTGCATGGTCGTGAGGATGAACTTCTGCAGCTTGTCGATATCGCGCTCAGCGGACAGCTTGATGCCGATGAGGTTGAGTTCCTCGAACTGAGTGTGCTGCCGCCGGGCTTGCTCCTCGAGCTGGGTGACCTGCTGCTTCAGGGCGACGTTCTCGATGGCGATTCGGACCAGCTCGCGTAGGGCGGTGGGCGACATCTCGCCAGGCACCTCGATGGCAATGTCGGCCAGCCCCTCGGGGGCGGTCTGGCCGGGGACGAGCAGGATGAGCGCAGGCTTGATGACCTCCGCAGGGTCCCTGAGCGCTTCGCTTTCCAGACCGGCGCCGGCCAGCGCCCGGTGCAGCCCGGTCTGGTCCAGGTTGCCGGCGATATACAGGTGGAAGGGCTGAGCGGTCTTCATAGGGGCTGCTTCACCAGGTCTTATCTAGCACCGCCGTTGGAGTTTTGAGCGTAGATAAGCCTTAAACCTTCGAGGGTCAGGAGCGGGTCGGTGGTTTCGATCACGTTGGTCAGTCCGGCTACCAGGGCCGCCTGGCCGCCGGTGGCGATCACCCGGGCGGTGCCGCCCAGCTCCGCCACCATCCTTTTGACCATCCCTTCGACCTGCGCCACGAAGCCCCAGACCAGGCCCGACTGGATGGAGGCGACCGTGTTTCGGCCGATCACCGAGTCCGGCGCGACGGGCTCGACCCTGCGCAGCATCGCCGTGTGGGAGACGAGGGCGTCCAGCGAGATCTCGACGCCTGGCGCGATCGCCCCGCCCAGGTAGTCGCCCTCGGCGTTGATGGCGTCGTAAGTGACCGCGGTGCCGAAATCGATGACCACGATCGGGCCGCCGTACTTGGTGAAGGCGGCCAGCGCGTTGGCGATGCGATCGGCGCCCACGTCCTTGGGATTGTCGTACCGGATGCGAACGCTTGTCTTGATCCCAGGGCCGACCATCACGGGCTCGCACTTCAGGTACCTGCGCGAGGCCTCCAGCAGGGCGGGGTTCACGGTGGGAACGACGCTCGAGATAACCACCCCGTCGACCAGCCCGAGGTCGAGACCGCGCAGCTCGAACAGCTGGAGAAGCTCGAGGCCCATCTCGTCCGCCGTCCGCTCGCGATGAGAGGTGACGCGCCAGTCCGCGACCAGGCTTTCCCCATCGAACAGGGCGAGTGTCACGTTGGTGTTGCCGACGTCGACGGCGAGCAGCATCAGGCCCCGAACTCTACGTTGGAAGGCCGGGAGGGTGGACCTGGCTCCAACGCAGGAGCCGGGCGGCCTCGCGGCGCACCTCCGCGGCTCGAGCCGAGACTCGCCTGGGGTGGGGCGCTCCGGGGAGGTCGCGCCTGCGCAGGGATGTGGCGGCCTCCGACGGCGGTTGGAAGGCGCCGTCGCGCACCTGCCGCCCGATCGCCTCGTGGGCCCGCCGGAACGGAACCCCGGCGCGGACGAGGTCTTCGGCGGCGTCCGTGGCGACCAGGCCGGGATCGGAGGCAGCGGTGGCGAGCCGCTCACGATCGAACTCGAGGTGGCGCACCAGGAGCTCAGCCGCGCGGATCGAGTCCAGCGCGTTGTCGACAGCGGCAAAAAGGGCCGGCTTGTCCTCCTGCAGGTCGCGGTCGTAGGCGAGAGGAAGGCCCTTGAGGACGGTCCCGAGGGCGGTCAGCGACCCGAGGGCCCGTCCGGCGCGCCCTCTCAACAGCTCGGCAATGTCCGGGTTCTTCTTCTGTGGCATCAGGCTGGAGCCCGTCGCGATCTCGTCGACCAGCTTCACGAAGCCGAATTCCGAGCTGGCCCAGAGCACCACGTCCTCGCCCAAACGGCTCAGGTGCAGAGATGCGCTCGCGCAGGCATATGTCAGGTCGAGCGCGAAGTCGCGGTCGGCGACCGCGTCGATGCTGTTGGCCGTGAGGCGGGAGAAACCGAGCTCTTTGGCCGCCCACTCGCGGCGCAGTGGCAGGGTCGAGCCCGCCAGGGCCCCTGAGCCCAAGGGCATCACGTCCGCCGACTGGTACGCGCGGCTGAAACGCTCCGCGTCGCGAAGCAGCGGCTCGGCGTGCGCGAGGAGGTGATGACCGACCGTCACCGGCTGGGCGCGCTGCAGGTGCGTATAGCCGGGCATGACCCAGGAGGCGTGCGAGGCCGCGCTCGCCGCAAGGGCCGCGACGAGCTTGGCGACGCCTGCGATCGCCTCGGAGGCGGCCGCGCGGCAGTACAGGCGCAGGTCCAGGGCGACCTGGTCGTTGCGCGACCTGCCGGCGTGCAGCGAGGCGCCGGCCGGTGTGATCTCGGTGAGCCGCCGCTCGATGGCCGTGTGGATGTCTTCGTCAGTGGGCGCGAACTGGAAGGTCCCTGCGTCGAGCTCCTTCTTGATACGGCGCAGCCCGCGCTCGATCGCCAGCAGGCGCGGTGGCGTCAGCAAACCGGCAGCGGCCAGGCCGCGCGCGTGAGCGATGCTTCCTGCGATGTCGTAGGGATACAGCTCGAAATCGATCTCGAGCGAGGAGGAGAACCTCTCCAGCTCCGGCAACAGGCCTCGACTGAAGCGCCCGCCCCAGAGCTTGGCGGTGTGTTTGGCGCGCGCTATGGCGTCAGCCTCTTGACGTCGCCGAGCAGGTTGCCCAGCTCGCGCGCGTGGAGCCTGCCCTGGACCTGGGCAGAGGTCCGGACCCCCATGCCCCACAGCTTGATGAAGCCTGCCGCGGCCGACTGATCGAACTCATCGCCTTTTCCATAGGTCGCAAGCGACAGCTGATAGAGCTGGCGTGGACCCTTACGGCCGACCACCTGCGAGGAGCCCTTGTAGAGCTTCAGGCGCACCTCGCCGGTGACATGGCGCTGCGTCTCGTCGACGAACGCGTAGAGCGCGTCCCGCAACGGGCTGAACCAAAGGCCGTCGTAGACCATCTGCGCCCACTGCTGCGCGACCACGTCCTTGAACCGCGCGACCTCCTTGGGCAAGGTGATGTCCTCAAGCGCCTGATGCGCCTGCAGCAGGAGCACGGCGGCTGGCGCCTCGTAGATTTCGCGCGACTTGATTCCGATCAGGCGGTTTTCAAGGTGGTCGATGCGACCCACGCCGTGCTCGCCTCCGACGCGGTTGAGCATGGTCACCAGTTCGATGGCCGTGGTCGGCTTTCCGTCGAGCGTTTCCGGCAGCCCCTGCTTGAAGCCGATCTCCACGTACACCGGCTCGTCCGGGCACTGGCGCGGGTCCTTGGTCCAGGCATAAACGTCCCTGGGAGGCTCGGCCCAGGGGTCTTCCAGGACGCCGGCTTCAATCGAGCGGCCCCACAGGTTCTCGTCGGTCGAGTAAGGCGACCGCACGGTCGCCGGCACCTCGATGCCGTACTTGGTCGCGTAGTCGATCTCGTCGTCGCGGTTCATGCCCCACTCGCGGACGGGCGCGACCACCTCGAGCTCCGGCGCGAGGGCGGCGGTCGCAACATCGAAGCGGACCTGGTCGTTGCCCTTGCCCGTGCACCCATGGGCGATGGCCTGTGCGCCTTCGCGACGGGCCACCTCGACCATCATGGCTGCGATCAGCGGGCGGCCCAGCGCGGTCGCCAGCGGGTACTCCTTCTCATAAACCGCGCCCGCCTGCAGCGAGGGCCAGACAAACATCCGGAGGAAAGGCGCGCGGCCGTCGGCGACGTATGCCGCGGACGCGCCGATCTTCAGCGCACGGGCCTGGATCGCGTCGAGGTCCTTCTTTTCGCCCAGGTCAACAGTGAACGCGATCACGTCCCAGCCCTGGTCCTTCAGCCAGCGGATCGCCACCGAGGTGTCGAGACCGCCCGAATACGCCAGGACGAGCTTTCTATCCGGCATGGGCCAGCAACTGTTTCAACGCCCGCGCGGCGCCCGCGTTGCGCAGCACCGCGATGATGGTGTCGTCCCCGGCGACCGTGCCCGCGATGCCCGGCAGGGCCGCCTCGTCGATGCGCCGCGCTACGAGGTTGGCAGTGCCCGGCGGGGTCCTGATCACGGCCAGCGGCTGGACGAGCTCGACGGAGAGCACCAGCTCCCGGACGAGCGCCGCCGAGCTGCGGTAGCCGCTGCCCGAACGCACCAGGCCCAGCTCCTGAATGTCGCGGGAGATGGTGGCCTGCGTGGCCCGGACGCCGCGCCTCGCCAGCGCCGCGGCGATGTCCTGCTGGGTGTGCGCCGACCCACGGTTCACCAGCTCGAGGATGGCGCTGTGACGCTCTGATTTGGTCGCGGTCACCCGGCCGCCTTCTCCATCGTGGCGTGGGCGCGCTCGACCTGGGCGGCGGTGATGATGAGCGGCGGCACCAGGCGCACCGAGTGGTCGTCGACCGCGTTGACGATGAGGCCTGCTTCGAGGCACGCCTGCTGGAAACCCTTGGCTCGCGGCTCGGCGAACTCGAAGGCCTGCATCAGGCCCAGCCCGCGGACCTCCCTGGCGCCGAGGCTGCCCAGCGACAGGTGCAGCATTTCCCCCATCTCCGCGGCGTGGCCTACCAGCCCGTCCCGCTCCACCACGTGGAGGACTGCCAGCGCAGCCGCGCAGGCGAGGGGGTTGCCTCCGAACGTCGACCCGTGGTCGCCCGGCTCCAGCACGTCCGCCCGTGGGGCGGCCAGGCATGCGCCGATAGGGACCCCCCCGCCCAAGCCCTTGGCCAGGGTCATGACGTCAGGCGTGATCCCGTGGTGCTGATAGGCGAACCACCGGCCGGTGCGCCCGAGCCCGGTCTGGACCTCGTCCAGGATGAGAAGAAGGTCCTGGCTGTCGCACCACTCCCGCACGGCCTCGAGATAGCCGGGCGCGGCAGGTATGACGCCGATTTCGCCCATCACGGGCTCGAGCATGACCGCTACGGTTTTCGCCCCCGTCGCCGACTTGAGGGCGTCGAGGTCGTTGTAGGCGACGTGGACGAAGCCGTCCGGCAGTGGCTTAAACGGATCGGAGTACTTGTGCTGCCCGCCCGCCGTCACGGTGGCGAGCGTGCGGCCGTGGAACGAGCCCGTGGTCGTGATGATCTCGAAAGCGCCGTCCCGGTGACGCGTTCCCCACTTGCGCGCGATCTTGATGGCGGCCTCGTTGGCCTCGGCGCCCGAATTGCAGAAGAAAACCCGGGATGGAAACGACAGCTCGACCAGGCGGCGCGCCAGCTCGACCTGAGGATGCGTGAAATACAGGTTCGAGGTGTGGATCAGTGTCGACGCCTGGCGGGCGACGGCGGCCGCGACCTCCGGGTGCGCATGGCCGAGCAGGTTCACCGCGATTCCGGCGACCAGGTCGAGGTACTCGCGGCCGGATTCGTCGTAAGCAAAGCACCCCTGCCCGCGGACCAGCGTCACCGGCAGGCGCCGGCCCGTCTGCATCAGGTAGCGCTCGGCCAGCTCCGGGGTGGACTCGACGCGCGAGCTCACGGCGTGACCATCGTCCCGATCCCAGCCTCGGTGAAAAGCTCAAGCAGCAGCGCGTGCTTGGTGCGGCCGTCCACGATGTGCGCGAGCGGCACGCCGTCCAGCGCGCGCATGCACGCCTCGAGCTTGGGGATCATGCCGCCTGTCACCTCGCCGGCATCGATGCGCTGGCGCGCGTCCTCGCGCGAGAGCACCGCTACGACCTGGCCGTCGACACCATGGACTCCCGGCACGTCGGTCAGCAGGATGACTTTGGCCGCGCCCAGAGCGACCGCGATCTCCGCGGCCACCGTGTCGGCGTTGATGTTGTAGGCGTGGCCGTCGTAACCGAGACCAATCGAGGCGATCACCGGAATGTAGCCGCGTCCCAGCAACGCGGTGATTGGCTCCTTGTTTACCTGCGTCACCCGCCCGACGAACCCCATCGACTCGTCGAGAGGTTCGGCGATGATGGTGGGACCGTCCTCGCCGCTCATGCCGACAGCCTGGCCACCGAGACGGTGGATCGCGGCGACGATGTCCGGGCTGACCTTGCCGGTCAGCACCATCTTCACGACCTCCATCGTCTTGTCGTCGGTGATCCTCAGGCCCTTCTTGAACGTGGGCGTGAGGCCGAGTCGTTCGCTCATCGCGGAGATTTCGGGGCCCCCGCCGTGAACGAGGACCGGCTGCATGCCGACGTAGCGGAGCAGCACGATGTCGAGCAGCGTCTCGTCGCGCGCATGCTCGATCGCGTTGCCGCCCACTTTGATGACCACGACTTGCCCGTGGAACCGTTTGATGTAGGGCAGGGCCTCGACCAGAACCTTGGCGCGCTCTTCGACCGTCAGCGTCATGTGGTGTAGTCGGCGTTGATTCGCACGTACTCCTCCGATAGGTCACAGCCCCAGGCTTCGGCGCGTCCGTCCGCCAGCCCGAGGGTGGCCACAATCTCAATTTCCGGCTGCTCGAAAGCCCGGCGCACTGCCGCCAGGTCGACCTCCACTCCGGAGCCGCGCGCGAACACTGTCAGGCCGCCCACCACCAGGTGCAGCCGGTCGAGCGCAAGCTCCGAGCCACTGTATCCGAGGGCGCACACGATGCGCCCCCAGTTCGGGTCACCGCCGTGGACGGCGGTCTTGACCAGGCTGGAGGAGGCGACCGCGCGGGCCGCGGCTCGCGCCTCCGGATCAGACATCGCGCCCTCGACCTTGACGCTGATCAGCCTCGTGGCGCCCTCGCCGTCCTTCGCGATCGAGCGGGCTAGCGATCGAGCGATCTCGAGGAGCGACATCTCGAGCTGCTCAGCCTCGACGCTGCCCGTGCGAACGATCTCATTGCCGGCCGCCCCATTGGCCAGGACCAGGAAGGTGTCGTTGGTCGAGCTGTCGCCGTCTACCGTCACCTGGTTGAAGCTGCGGTCGGCGATCGACTTGACGAGCGCCGCCATCAGCCCCGGCTCGACCGCGGCGTCGGTCGTGATGTAGGCCAGCATCGTCGCCATGTTCGGGTGGATCATGCCCGAGCCCTTGCACATGCCGCCGAACCTGACGGTGGCGCCGCCGATCTCCACCTCGAGCTGGGAGGTCTTGGGCACGGTATCGGTGGTCATGATCGCGCGCGCTGCCGCGCCTCCACCGTCCTCGCTGAGCCCGGCGCACGCCTGTGCGATGCCGGCCTTGATCGCGTGCATGGGCAGGTACCGGCCGATCACCCCGGTGGAGCTGATGAGTACCTGGTCGGGGTCGAGGTCGAGGCGGTCGGCCGAGAGCTTCGCCATCAGCAGCGCGTCCTTGAACCCCTGGGCCCCGGTGCACGCGTTGGCGTTGCCGGAGTTGATCGTGATGGCCTGCACGCGCCCATGCTGGAGGTGCAGCTGGTCGATGACCACCGACGCCGACTTCACCTTGTTGGTCGTGAACACGCCGCCCACGTCGCACGGCATGGTCGAGTAGATCACGCAAAGGTCGTCCCGCTGGCCGCTCGGGATCGCGGACGCGCCGGCCGTGAATGCCTTGATCCCGCACGCCGCGGTCCCGGCTCGATATCCGCGGGCGAACGTCACGGCCATTGGACCGGCGCCTCCAGCGCCGTAGTGCGGTCGAAGCCGAAAGCGATGTTGAAGCACTCGACTCCCTGTCCGGACGCGCCTTTCACCAGGTTGTCGAGCGCGGCGGTCACGACGACCTTGTCGCCCTGCACGGAGACGTTGACCAGGCAGAGGTTGGAGTGGGCCGCGAGCTTGGTGGCGGGAGAGCGGTCGATCACCCGCGTGAAGGGCTGCCCGAGGTAGAACTCCTCGTACACGTCATGCAGCTCAGCCAGGGAGCCCTTCAGGTCGAAATAGCAGGTGGCCAGGATGCCGCGGGTCATCGGGATCAGGTGAGGCACGAAGATTACCCTCGGCGCCACTCCATTCCGGTTCAGACCGGCCAGCTCCTGTTGCAGCTCCGGTAAGTGGCGATGGCCTGCGATCGCGTAGGCGCCGACCGACTCGTTGACCTCGCTGAAGTGCACGCCCATCCCGGCGGAGCGGCCAGCGCCGCTCACCCCCGACTTGGCGTCGACGACGATGTCGGAACCGGCCAGCCCCGCCGCCACGGCGGGAGCCAGCGCCAAGATCGAGGCGGTCGAGTAGCAGCCGGGCACGGCGATGAGGTCGGCGCCGGCGATCTCCTTCTCGTGCAGCTCAGGGAGACCCAGCACGGCCCTGGCCAGGAGCTCCGGCTCGGGATGAGGCTGCCGGTACCAGGTCGGATACTGGGAGGCGTCGTGGAGCCTGAAGTCCGCGCTCATGTCGACCACCCGTGCGCCGGCCCCCAGCCACGCCCGCGCCTTGCCGGCTCCTACGTTGTGAGGCAGGCAGCTGAAGACGACGTCAATCCCGGCCGGGTCAGGCTCGGCCTCGAACTCGCCCTTCAGGTCCAGCAGAGGGAAAACTTCGCGGTAGCTCTTGCCCGCGAAGGAACGCGAGGTGAGTTGGACCAGCTCTACACCCGGGTGACGCGCCAGAAGGTGGACGGCCGTCATCCCGGCGTAGCCGTTGGCGCCCGCGACGGCGGCTTTCAGGATTTTGGCCACGAGCGCATGAGTATACACAACCGTGCATAAACATGCGAGCTTAGAATTGGCGGCGTGACGCTGGAGTCCATCGACGCGCGCGGCCGGGTCGTCTACGAAGACCTCGGCGGACCGGGGCATCCGATGGTGCTGGTGCATGGGCTGGGCGGCTCGAAGGAGAACTGGATGCTCGTCGCGCCGCAGCTCGCCCAGCGGGGGTACCGGGTCCTCGCTCCAGACCTCGCCGGCTTCGGGGCGACCCCCCTCGACTGCAGGCAATCCACGCTGGAGACCAATCGCGGAATCGTCGATGCCATCATCGCTCGCGGCACGGGGCCGGCGGTGCTCGTCGGACATTCCATGGGCGGCCTGCTCGCGATGATGCAGGCCGCCTCGCGACCCCACACCGTGGCTCGCCTCGTGTTGCTCGACCCCGCAGTGCCACTGGCCATCACAAGCCCCATGAAGCCGCTGCCAACCGGCCTGGTCAACCTGCTGGCTCGCCGGCCAGGCATCGGGGCGGCGGCCGCAGGCGCCCTCGCGCGGCTCGAGGGCCCGCGCAACCTGATCGAGAACGCCATGCGGCAGTACTGCTTCGACTCGACCCGATTGGACCCGGCGCTGGTGAACGCACTGGTGGCCGGTGAGCGCGCTCGCATCGCGCGCGGACATGCATACCTCGGCTACATGCAGGCCTACCGGTCGATGACGGCCTGCCTCGGCAACCAGGATGAATACGACCGAGGCATCGCCCGGCGAGTGGAGGCGCCGACTCTCCTGGTTGCCGGGGCGTCCGACGAGCTGGTGCCGACGCCTCTGATCCGAAGGCTCGCCGCCCTGCGACCGGACTGGACATACCAGGAGATGGAGGAGGTCGGCCACAACCCCCAGATGGAGGCGCCGGGGCGCCTGCTTGAGCTGATGCTGAGCTGGCTGGGGGCGCCTATCCCGGCTCGTTGAAGAAGCAGGATTCCGCGCCAGTGTGGCACGCGGGCCCGGCTGGCTCGACGCGGAGCAGGATGCTGTCCCGGTCACAATCGAGCCTCACCTCGACGATCCGCATCGTGTTTCCCGAGATCGCGCCCTTCTCCCAAAGTCCGCGCTCGCGGGAGTGGAACCAGGCGTTCCCGGTCTGACGCGTCCGCGTCCACGCCTCCTCGTCCATGTAGGCCAGCATCAGGACCCGCCCGCTCTTTTCGTCCTGCACGACTGCGGGCACGAGGCCCTTCGAGAAGTCCGGTTTCATAGCCTGATCTCCAAACCCAGCTCCGCCAGCTCATGTTTCACGGCTCCGATCGACAGCTCGCCGAAATGGAAGATGGATGCCGCCAGGGCCGCCTCCGCACCGCCCTCCGTCAACGCCTCGTGGATGTGGCGGACGGAGCCCGCGCCCCCGGAGGCGACCACGGGAAGCCGGATTGCCGCATTGACCCCTCGGAGAAGCGCGATGTCGTAACCGTCGTGGGTGCCGTCGCGATCCATCGACGTGAGCAGGATCTCCCCGGCCCCCAATTGCTCGCCGCGCATCGCCCACTCCACGGCCTCGCGCCCGGTGGGGCGACGGCCCCCGTGGCTGAACACCTCCCAACCGCCGCCGTCCGGGTTCTTGCGCGCGTCGATCGCGAGGACCACGCATTGGGAGCCGAACATCTCCGCGCATCGTGTGATCAGGGTCGGGTCGTCGAGCGCCGCGGTGTTGATCGAAACCTTGTCTGCGCCGTGCGTGAGCAGCTCGCCCATGTCGTCGACGCTTCTCACGCCACCGCCGACCGTGAGCGGGATGAAAACCCGGTCGGCCGTTCTCTCCACTGCCTCGAGCAGGATTTTGCGGGCGTCGGAAGACGCGGTGATGTCGAGGAAAACGATCTCGTCGGCGCCCTCGCCGTCGTACAGCGCGGCAAGCTCCGCCGGGTCCCCTGCATCGCGAAGCTCGTTGAATCGAACGCCCTTGACGACGCGCCCTTCGGTGACGTCGAGGCAAGGGATGATCCTCTTCGCGGGCATGCGCCGGGAACCTTTCTCGACTCGGCGCGCGCTCACGCGCAGAGCTCTACGAAGTTCTCGTAGAGCTTCAGGCCGTGAGGTCCGCTCTTCTCGGGATGAAACTGCGTGCCCATCACGTTGCCCAGCGCAGCGGCCGCGGCCGGGGAGTGCTCGCTTGCGCCCACCGCGTGGCTGGACTCGGCCGGCGTGTACGAGTGGACGAAATAGAAATAGGATTCGTCGGCGATTCCACGCCACAGCGGCGAGTCCGCAGTCTGCCTCACGCGGCACCATCCGATCACGGGCAGGCGCTCCGAGGTCGTGACCTCCATCACGCGGCCGGGCAGCAGACCGAGTCCCTGGTGTAGGCCACGCTCGGTCGATTCCTCGAACAGGAGCTGGTACCCGAGACAAATGCCCAGCACGGGTTTGCCGGCCCTGACCAACTCGACCAGGTGCGCGCCGAGCCCATGCTCGGTGAGCCTGGCCAGGGCGGGCGCGAAGGCGCCGACCCCGGGGAGGACGACGCCTGCCGCGCGTTCGAGCTCGGCCGGGTCTGAGGTCAGCCGGGCGTCGGCGCCGACATGCTTCAGCGCCCGCTCCACGGACCGGACGTTGCCCACCCCGTAGTCGAGGATCGCAATCATCGGGCCTTGGTCATCCGAGCAGCCCCTTGGAGGAGGGGATGCCACCGCCCGGGCCAGCGGACATCGCCTGGCGGAGGGCAAGCCCGAGGGCTTTGAAAGTCGCCTCGGCGATGTGGTGGCGGTTGCGGCCGCGGATGACGTCGACGTGGATGGTCGCCCCGAGGTGGATGGACAGCGCGCGCCAGAATTCCTCCAGCACCTCCGCCTCCAGAGTCCCGATTCGTCCGCGCAAAGGGACGTTGTACGAAAGGAACGGCCGCTTTCCGAGATCCACGACGACGCGAGCGAGCGACTCGTCGAGCGGCGCGTAGGCGGAGGCAAAACGCGCAATGGCGGTGCGCGGACCAAGGGCCTGGGACAGGGCCTGGCCCACCACGATGCCCGCGTCCTCGACCAGGTGATGGGCGTCGACGTGGACGTCGCCCGCGCCGCGCATCGTGATGTCGAACCCGCCGTAGCGCCCGACCTGCTCGAGCATGTGGTCAAGAAACGCCACGCCGGTCGAGACCTTGATACGGCCTTTACCCTCCAACAGAACTTTCGCGGTGAGCTGGGTCTCCTTGCTCTTGCGTACGACCTGCCCTTCCCTATTCAAGCCTCACCTCCAAAATCACCACGAACTCTGAGGCTTCGCCTTGAGTTCGCGGGGGCCCCTATTCAAGTCGGACGTCCACTGCGTGGGCGTGGGCGCCCAGACCCTCCATCTCCGCCAGCCGGACGCAAGCGTCGCGGAGCATCTCCAGGTCGCCACGGTTCAGGCTCAGCACGCTGGTCCGCTTCAAGAACGTATGCACCCCCAGAGGCGAGGAAAAGCGAGCCGCTCCGGAGGTGGGCAGCGTGTGATTGGGCCCCGCCACGTAGTCGCCCAGCGGAACGGTCGCGTACGGGCCCACGAACACCGCGCCGGCATTCTCCACCTGGGCGGCCAGCCGCGCCGGGTCGGCCGTGACGATGAGGAGATGCTCCGGCGCGAAGTCGTTGGCGAGGTGCACCGCCTGGTCGAGGTCGTCCGCCACGATCACGCAGCATGTCGCCTTGCGAATGATCTCCCTCCGCTCGAGCCCGCCGACCAGGCTCTCGAGCTCCTCCTCCACGCGGTCCGCCAGGCGCGACGAGCTCGTGACCAGGACCGCCCAGGCGAGCGGGTCATGCTCGAGCTGCGCGGCCAGGTCAGCGGCCACAAAATCTGGCCGCGCCCCGTCGTCTGCGATGACCATGACCTCGGTGGGGCCGGCGATGCCATCCACGCCCACCGCGCCGAACACCTCTTTCTTGGCCAGCGTCACGTAGATGTTTCCAGGACCGGCGACGACATCGACCCGCGGGATGGTCGCGGTGCCGTATGCGAGCGCGGCCACGGCCTGGGCGCCCCCCAAGCGGTACACCGCATCCACGCCGGCGATATGCGCCGCCGCGAGGATCGCCGACGGGACGGTGCCGTCGGCTCGAGGCGGCGTGGCCAGGACCACCTCATCGACCTTCGCGACCCGCGCGGGGATCGCGGTCATCAAGACCGTCGACGGATAGGCGGCGCGGCCGCCCGGCGCGTACAGCCCGGCCCGCCGGACCGGTCGCGTGATGAGCTTGAGCCCCGGGGACCCCGTAGTCGGAGGCTGGACCTGGCGGATGTGGAAGTCGCGGATCCGCTGCGCGGCGAACTCCAGGGCGGCGCGGTCGGCCGCGGGCAGGCGCCCGGCGGCTGCGGACAGGTCGGCCCTGGGCACCTCGAAGGACTCGCCCGGCCCTGGAGCCCAGCCGTCGAACTTCTGGCCGAGCTCGCGCAGGGCCTGGTCGCCCTCGGCCGCGACTCGTGCGCAGATGTCTGCCACCACGGCCCGTTCGGCGGCGAACTTTGACAGGTCGAGCCGTCGCCGCGACATCGGTGAATCCAGCCACGAGCCGACGTCGAACCTCTTAACCGGCAACGTTGAGGCCTTCTCGAAGCTTCGAAACCACCGCCTGCACGGCCTGGGTTCGCGTCTTCAGGCTCGCCTGGTTGGCGATGAGGCGCGCGGTCGACGAACCCAGCAGGGCCGCCACACGAAGGCGGTTCTCCCGCAACGTCCTGCCGGTAGCGGTGAGGTCGACAATGCCGTCCACCAGCCCTACCTGGGGCGCCAGCTCCACAGAGCCGTGCAAACGGACGACCTCGACCGCCTGGCCCTGACTCTCGAACCACGACGCGGCGGTCCGCGGGTACTTCGTGGCGACGCGGAACAGCGGCGGCCACGTGCCAGGACCGTTCAGCCGCGAATGCTCGGGCACCGCGAGCACTAGCCGGCACTCGCCGAAGCGCAAGTCGACCAGCTCGTAATGCGAGCCGGGCGTCTCCCACAGCACGTCCTTGCCGACTATGCCCAGGTCCGCCGCGCCGTGGTCGACATAGGCGGGCACGTCCGCCGGCCGCACCAGGATGACCCTAATCCCCGGACGCTCGACCAGCAGCTGGCGGCCGAGCTCGTCCGCGCCCAGGCGGGCGACACGGGAGCGCGCCAGCAAGCGCAACGCGCCGGCGAGCAAGGCGCCAGTGGGCACCGCGATCGAGACCTTGACCGGGGCGGTCACGCCAGGCCCCCGGCCAGCCGGCCGGCGACCTGCTGCGGCGGAAGCCGGCGGGTCCGCTGCCCGCGCACGCTCCAGGCCACCGACGAGTCGTCGCGGCAGTGGATCAGGTTGACCGCGCCCACTGCGTGCCACCAGGCCTTGCTCTCAGCCTGGTTGCGGGACTCGGTGTCTACCACCGCGCGCATCCCGAACAGGCGCAGGGTCGAGCCAAGGCGCACCGCCGTGGCGAGGCCGGCGCCACTCCAGGCTACGGCCGCGTCCAGGCGTGGCAAGGCAGGTGGCCGCGACCCCTGTTTGAGCATCTCAGACACCAGGTCGAGCTGGACCATGAAGCCCGTCGCGGGAGCCGGCCGGCCGAACTTTCCCAGCAGACGGTCGTACCGCCCACCCTGCGCGACGGGGCGCCCGACCTCGGGACCATAGCCCTCGAAGATGACGCCCGTGTAGTAGTCGAAGTCACGCAAGGCCCCGAGGTCGAGGTTCACGACTTCGCCTAGGCCGTGGGTTATGAGCAGCTCGCGGACCTGGGCCAGCTCCGCCAGGGCCAGCTCGGAGCGCTTGTTGCGCACCAGCCCACCGGCTGCCGCCAGGATCTCGGGGCCGCCGCGAAGAGCCGGGAAGCGCAGCAGCAGCTCGTGCTCGGCGGAGCGGAGCGGCGTGCGCTCGAGGAGGGACTCGAGCGCCACGAAATCACGAGCGGCGAGAGCGGACCGGACCGCTGACTTCACCTCGGGCGGCAGCTTGACCGCTTCCATGATGCCGTGGAAGAACTCGGCATGGCCTACGTCGATCTGGTAGCGCCGGATACCCGCAGCCTCCAGGCAGCGCGCGGCAAGGGCGATCACCTCGGCGTCCGCCACCGGGCCGGGCGCGCCGATAAGCTCCGCGCCGACCTGATGGGTCTCCCGTCGCTGCTGAAACCGGCCCTCGTCGGTCGAGAGAACCGGCCCCGAGTAGCAAAGGCGCAGGGGCAGTCTCGCCGAACGCAGCTTGCCGGCCACGACCCTGGCGACCGGGACGGTGCGCTCGCCCACCAGGGCGATGACATCGCCGCCGGCATCGGCGAACTTGAACAGCCGCCGCCTCTGCTCCGGGCCGAGGCCGAGCTCCAGGACCTCCAGGTTCTCGACCAGCGGCGTGATCACGTGGCGGTAACCCCAGCGCCGCATCTCCGCGAGCAGGGATTCTTGCGCCTCACGAAGGATCTCCGCCTCGGCTGGCAAAAGGTCGCGAAATCCGGGCACGCCGCCCAACTGCCGGGTCACCGTCGATTCAGGGCGTTCGGTCATCTTCGGTGGCGGAACGCCGTATTACCGCGGGTGAAGAGACCTCCGGGCCGCGGCCTCGGGAATCCGGTCGACCGTCATCTCAGCTGTCGTCCTCGTCGTCATCGGAGTCGCTGTCCGCGTCCTCGGTGAAGTCGATCGGCTCGGCCTCGTCCTCGACTGCGTGCATGCCCTCCTCGAGCTCGTCGGTGACAGGAGCCTCGACCAGCGTCTCCTCTTCCTCATCCCCGGTGAAGACCTCGACGTCTCGCGCGAGCAGGCTCTCCTTGGCGTAGGGCCGGAACTCCACCTCGCGCTTGCGGCGCATCGGGAAGCTCGGCTTGCCCACGAAATGCGGATCCTGGTAGGTCTCGCGGACGATCAGCTTGACCGTGCTTCCCTCGCAGGACGTCACGCCGCCCTGGTATCGGTTGCCGCCGCGCATGAACTTGATGAGGCGGCGGGCGAGCTTCGCTTCGAGCGTGCCCAACCTGACTCCACGCGAGGTCTCGGCCCAGATGCCGTCCCCGTCGACACGAAGCTCGGCGACGTCGCCGGCCGCGACCTTGGAGCAGATGTCAGGGCTCTGCCCCTCGAGCGGGGTGATGATGGTCTTTCCCATCTCCTCGACGAACAGGTTGAGGTCGACCCGGGTGCCGCCGATCTTCAACCCTTCTTTTTGATGCAGCAGCGCGTTGATGCGCGCAGCGTTCTTCTTGGCGATCGAGTTCATAGGGTTCAGCTTTAGGGCAACCTCGTAGGCGGCTTTGGCGTCCTTGAGCTTCCCGAGCTCGGCGAGCGCCTTGCCCAGTCGATTCTGGGTCTCCTCGTCGGCGCCGAAGCTCTCGATGATGAAGCGGTTGAGCTTCACCGCCTCGTCCCACTTGCCGGCGACGGCAAGCTGGACGGCGTCGTCGCCGTACTGAGAGCGGGGTTTCAGGTGTTCGGGGGATTCAGTCTTCAATGCTCGCGCTCCATACCGCTGGCCCCACACGGCAAATAGGCGTGGGAGGGGGGACCACGAGTATAAGTACTGCCGGCAGGCGAGAGATCATCCGCGCGAAGATGACATCCTCTCCGTCGTGCGTGCAGCGGTGCTGGCGGCAGCCTGTCTCGGCCTGATCGGGGCCTCCGCCTGCGCGGGCGGCTGGTCCGTCCCGACCGCGGCGGGATCGCTCCACATCGGAGTGGACCTCCCCCTGAGCGGCCCGGAAGGGCCCGCCGCGCAGCGGGCGTTGAACGGGATGCGGTTCTTCGTCCAGCAGCATCCGACACTCGACGGTTTCAACGTTTCCATCACCACCTCGGACGACGCCGGTGGAGGCCCCCCCAACCCGCAGCTCGGGGCGGCCAACATCACCGCGTTCATCAACGACCCAGCCCTGGTCGCCGTCATCGGCCCGTTCGACTCCGCGGTCGCGCGCCGGGAGATCCCGGTGGCGAATGCCGCCGCGCTGGCGATGGTCAGCCCGTCGACGAGCAGTCCCTGCCTGACCAAGGATACGTACCTGCCGGCCGCCCTGGCTCCGACCGGCAGGGCGATCACGTGCAAGGACGCCGGGCTGCCGCCGGCATCCGAGCTCAGGCCGGCGCACGTCAACAACTTCTTCCGGCTCGCCCCCACGGACGACCTTCAGGGACCGGCGGCGGCCGACTTCGCGGTCAAGACGCTCCACGTGCTGAAGGCCGCAGTCGTATCCGACCATGAGGCTTACGGGCAGGCGCTGGCCGCCGGGTTCAGCCGGCGGTTCGAGAAGCTGGGCGGCAGCGTGGTCGGCCATACGGATCTGGATCCCGGGACGGAAGGCGACGCGACGGCTTTTCTCGCGGCTGTGAAACGCGCCGGCGCCCGGGCGGTCTACTTCGGCGGCGCGACCGCCGGCAGCGGATGCGCCATCAGGGCCCAGATGAAAGGCATCTTCGACCCCGGGGCTGCGACCCCATTCCTCGGGGCGGACGGAATCGCAGACGATCCCGCCTGCGTCACTGCCGCAGCCGGGAACGCGGCCGGCATCTACGCCACCGCACCGCTGGTGGACGCCACCTCCCTGCCCGCCGCGGCCGCCACCTTGACCGCCTTCAAGGCTGCCTTCGGCAGGCCGGCCGACTACGGGCCCTACACGATGGTCGCGTACGACACCACTGCGGTTCTGTACGCCGCGATAGACCGCGCCATCCGGGCCGCCGGCGGCCAGCTTCCCGTCCGCGGCAACGTCATCTCCCAGCTTTCTGGCACCTCCGGTTTGACTGGCGTGACGGGAACGATCGGCTTCGACGCGGCCGGGGACACCACCAACCGCGTGTTTTCCGTCACCGAGCCGTCCAGCGAGGGCGCGGCCGCCCCATGGAGGCTCGCCGGAAACGTTGATTACAGCGCTGCACTCCCTTATTGACAGCGTGTTAGACTCATGCCCGATCGTCACTTGACTTGCGGACCGCCGCGGGTCAATAGTTTTCATCGGAGTAGCGGTTCGGCCACCCCATGTGGCCGCACTCGACGCCGGCGCACTCTCGCCCCGATCGTGTTGGCCGCCAACCGTTGGGAAGAGGGCGGCGAGTGATGGGAGTCCAGCAGCCTTGAAGGCGACGGGCCTCCCAGGAATCACAAGGGGGAACCATATGGTTCGAGCTAGGGGACTCGGAGTCCTCATCGTGGCGACGCTGTTCGCCTTCGCCTGCGGAAGCTCAGGCGGCGGTGGCAGCACTTCGAAGGGCGAGATCGACATCGCGAGCGACCTCCCCACGTCCGGCGCCGACGCATCCAGCGGCCTGCCCACCCAGTACGGCGCTCAGTTCGCCGTCACGCAGAAGGGCACCGTCGATGGCTTCACCATCAAGTTCGTGCCGTTCGACGACGCGGTCAACGGCAAGCACGACCCGACCAAGGGCGCGCAGAACGTCCAGCAGATGATCTCCAACACGAAGATTCTCGGCATGGTCGGGCCCTTCAACTCCGGCGTGGCCGCGGCTGAGATCCCCGTCGCCAACCAGGCGCCGCTGGCGATGATCAGCCCGTCCAACACCAACGAGTGTCTGACTCTCGCGTTCGACTACTGCCAGAAGTACGCCGGCTACACTGCGGCTGCCCTGCGGCCGACCAGCAAGAACAACTACTTCCGTATCGCCGCCAACGACACCCACCAGGGCCCCGCAATGGCGGACTTCGCCTACGACACCCTGGGCATAAAGGTCGTCGCGGTCTGGGACGACCAGGAGCCGTTCGGCCTGGGCGTCGCCAACAACTTCGCGACCGAGTTCCAGAAGAAGGGCGGAACCGTCGTCGCCCGCCAGGGCTTCGACACCTCCAGCAAGCCTGACTTCCACTCCTGGCTGAACCGGGCCAAGGCCGCCGGCGCCACGGCGATCTACGCCGGAGCCACCTCGGCTTCATACGGTTGCATCCCGCGCGCGCAGAGCCAGGGCATCTTCGCCGCCGACACTTACTACCTCGGCCCTGACGGCATCGGCGACGGCCAGTGCATCACGGACGCCGGCACGGCCATGGGCAACGACCACATGTACGCGAGCCAGGGCGTCGCGGACGCCAACTCGAACACGAGCGCCGCTTCAACGATCGCCGCCTACAAGGCGGCCCACCCGAACCCCAGCGACACCGCGGCCTACACGTTCGCCGGCTACGACTGTGCGGCGATCCTCATCGACGCCATCGACCGGGCGATCAAGGCCAACAACGGCAACATGCCGACCCGCCAGGCGGTCATCGACCAGATGGCCCAGACGAGCAACTTCCAGGGCCTTACCGGCAACTACACCCTCAACCAGCAGGGTGACCCGACGAAGCCGGCCCTGCAGATCCAGCAGTACAAGAGCGGAGCTTGGTCGACGATCAAGAACATCGCCGTCACCGCTTAAGCAACAGTCACTCATGAGGGAGGGGCGCACCGCCCCTCCCTCATTCTTTTTGCGCAGGCTCGAGATTTGTGAACAATTAGCCGGATGGCCGCGATGGTACAGCGACTCCGGGGGTCGGTTTTGACGTCACCTACCAGCTCCGCCATCAACCTCATCGGCCTGCTCGTGGTGGCGATCGCGGTGGTAGCCGCCCTGCAGAGGATCTACCAGTCCGGGCCGACCTACTTCCTCCAGACCCTGGGCTTCGGGCTGGCGCAGGGTGCCATCTTCGCCCTCGTCGCCCTCGGGTACACGATGGTGTACGGCATCATCGAGCTGATCAACTTCGCGCACGGCGACGTATTTACCTTGGGCGCTTTCTTCTCGTTGGCTGTGATGCCTTTGTTCGGTTTGACCGCCGGCAAGGTCTCGGGCGCTTCGCTGATCCTTCCCCTGATCGGCCTTTTCGTGGTGACCATGCTGTTCTGCGCCGTGGTGAACGTCGCCATCGAGCGGGTGGCCTACCGGCCCCTGCGGCACGCGCCTCGCCTTGCGCCCCTGATCACCGCGATCGGCATGTCCGCCTTTCTCGAAGGCGTCATGTTCATCTGGCGAGGGCCGTTTAACCTGGCCTACCCGGACTTCCTGCCCGAGCAGCAGATCTCACTCGGCGGGGGCGTGACCATCGCGGCGAAAGCCGTGATGGTGATCGTGATCGCGATGGTGCTGATGGTCGGCTTGACGCTGTTCGTCGGCCGGTCCAAGCTCGGCAAGGCGATGCGCGCCACCGCGCAGGACCGCGACGCCGCCCAGCTCATGGGCATCGACATCAACCGCACCATCTCGGCCACGTTCTTCATCGGCGCTGCGCTGGCGGGCGCCGGAGGCATCATCTATGGCCTCTACTACAACTCGGTCGCGGCTTTCGACGGGTTCCAGTACGGCCTGATCGCTTTCACTGCCGCCGTCTTCGGAGGCATCGGCAACATCCCGGGCGCCGCACTTGGAGGCTTTCTCATCGGGGTCATCGCGGCGATTTCTGACGGCTATTTCTCGGTCTCCTGGACCCAGATCATGATCTTCGGGATCCTCATCTTCGTGCTGGTGTTCCGGCCCACCGGATTGCTTGGGATGCGAGTGCCCGAGAAATGACCCGGGTGCGCCAATTCGTCCGCTCGAACGCGCGCAACCCGAACGCTGTCGCCTACACCATCATGGGTCTTGCGGCGCTCTTCTACCCCACTGCAGTCCAGTTCGCCACCGGCGGCAACGGGGATTACCTCGTCGGTCTCGCGGCCGACGGCGGCATCTACATGCTGATGGCGATCGGCCTCAACGTCGTCGTCGGCTTTGCCGGCCTCCTCGACCTCGGATACGCCGCCTTTTTCGCCATCGGGTCCTACACCTACGCCATCGTCGCGTCTAACCACCTTGGGGTGACGCCGATCGGGCACTCACTCCACATTCCGTTCTGGATCGCGCTGTTCATCGGGATGATCGTCGCGGCGACCGCCGGCGCGCTGCTCGGCGCCCCGACTTTGCGGCTGCGCGGCGACTATCTCGCGATCGTGACGTTGGGGTTCGGCGAGATCGTGCCCCGCGTCTTTCGCAACGCCGGCGTGTGGACGGGCGGCGTGCCGGGCATCAGCGCCCTCGACGTGCCGACCCTGCCGGGTTGGATCGTGGGCCCCTGGATCGGCCAGGACGTCGCCTACGTGCCCGACTTCAGGTTCACCTCCGCGAACCTGACCGCCTACTACGTGCTGATGATGATCCTGATCACCTTCGTCGTGATCCTGGTCCACAACCTCTACAACTCACGTCTTGGCCGTGCGTGGATGGCGGTACGCGAGGACGAGACTGCCGCCGCGGCCAGTGGCGTCAACACGGTGTCTATCAAGCTGCTCGCCTTCTCCATCGGGGCTGCGACCAGTGGCTTCGCCGGCGCCTTCTACGGCGCCAAGCTTTCCTACGTCAGCTCCGAGAACTTCGGGTTCATCGTCTCCGTGACGGTGCTCGCGATGGTGGTGCTGGGCGGGATGGGCAACATCCCCGGCGCGATGATCGGCGCGATCGTCCTCTACTTCGTCCTGTTCTGGCTGCTGCCCAATGCTCCGCAGCAGATGGAAAGCCTTGCCACCTCGTTCGGTATGACCTGGCTGACCCAGTCCACCCCGAACGGCTGGCCCGGGATCGCCGAGGAGGTCTCGAGATCGAAATATCTGATCTTCGGGCTGATCCTGGTCGGCATCATGCTGCTGCGGCCGCAGGGCTTGCTGCCCAGCCAGATCCGTAAGCAGGAGCTCAAGCACACCGCCGACCTGGTCCCGGCAGGCAAATGAGCGACTACATCCTCCAGGTCTCGGGCGTGACCAAGCGCTTCGGCGGCCTCGTCGCGGTCGACAACGTGACCTTCGACGTCAAGGAAGGCGAGGTGTTCGCCTTGATCGGCCCCAACGGCGCAGGAAAGACCACGCTGTTCAACTGCATCACAGGCATGTACAAGCCAACACTGGGGAAGGTCATCTTCAACGACCGCGACCTGACGGGATCTCCCCCCCACCGCACGGCCAAGGCCGGAATCGCGCGCACGTTCCAGAACATCCGGCTATTCGAGTACATGTCTGCGCTCGACAACGTCCGGCTCGGTCATCACTGCAGGATGCATTCCAAGCTGTGGGACTCCCTGTTCAAGACGCCGTTCGAACGCCACGAGGAGCAGGCCATAGTCGAGCATTCCATGGAACTGCTCGCCATGGTAGGTCTGGCCAATCAGGCTGACAGCTACGCAAGGAACCTGGCCTACGGGCAGCAGCGCCGCCTCGAGATCGCACGCGCGCTGGCGACGGACCCCAAGCTGCTCCTCCTCGACGAGCCCGCGGCCGGCTTCACGCCACAGGAGAAGGTGGAGCTGATGCAGCTGGTGCATCAGATCCTCGACCGAGGAACGACCGTCTTCCTGATCGAGCACGACATGCGCGTGGTCATGCAGGCATCGCAACGGATCGTCGTGCTCGACCACGGAGAAAAGATCGCCGAAGGGTCACCCGCCGAGGTCCGCCGCGACCAGCGGGTGATCGAAGCCTATCTCGGCAAGTCCGCATGACCGTCGCGGCGATCTAGATGGCGCTGCTCGAAGTCTCGGGGATCGACGTCTTCTACGGCCGGGTGCAGGCGGTCCGCGGAGCGACGCTGGAGGTCGACAAGGGCGAGATCGTCGCATTGATCGGATCCAACGGGGCAGGCAAGACCACCACGCTTCGCACGATCTCGGGGTTGAGCCACCCGCTGCGCGGCACGATCAAGTTCGACGGCAAGGACATCACCCACATGGAGCCTCAGAAGATCGTCGATCTCGGCATCTGCCACTCGCCTGAGGGACGCCGGCTCTTCACGCGAATGACGGTGCTCGACAACCTGAGGATGGGCGCTTACACGCGCAGCAACCAGGCCGAGATCAAAAAGGACATGGACCGCGTGTTCGAGCTCTTTCCGCGGCTCAAGGAGCGGCTCCACCAGATCGCCGGGACGCTGTCCGGCGGTGAGCAGCAGATGTGCGCCATGGGCCGGGCATTGATGGCCAAGCCGAAGGTGCTGATGCTCGACGAGCCTTCACTCGGACTGGCCCCGATCCTGGTCGAGACGATCTTCAACATCGTGCGCGAGATCAACTCGCAAGGTACCCCCGTGCTGCTCGTGGAGCAGAACGCGACCAAGGCTCTCGAGGTGGCGCACCGCGGCTACGTGCTCGAGACTGGAGTCATCGTCCAAACCGGTACCGGGCGGGACCTGCTCGCTTCCGAGGACGTCCAGAAGGCCTACCTGGGGATGTAGTTAGAGACAACTGGCGCCGCCATGGCGGCCGGGTTCATCCCGGCCGCGAGCCTGCGGCCTTGAAGCTCCCCAGCGCGGTCGGGAGGGGCAGATCAGGGAATCCCATCCTCAGGGAAGGTGAGCAGGGCCGCGAATCCGGCCCGAGAGTTGGCATAAAAGAGAGTGGGCGTCCCATGGGCCGTTGAGCGGCCCGATGAGCGGAAACCGCGAGGTTTCCGCTCATAGTCATCGGGCGGGTTGGTAGCTCGAGACGAAGAGGTAGATCAACACCACGGCGAAGGCGCCGTACTCGAGGACGACGTTGCGGCTGAAGCTGTCCTCGACCGTGTGACGCACGAGCCCGCGGTTGATGTACCAGGCGAACAGCAGCATCACGGCGAACGTGCCCTCGTTGACGACGAGGTACAGCGACAGCGCAGTGATCGCCCAGGCGAGGAAGGTGACAACCTGCGCGACGAACAGGGCGAAGATGAAGGCTCGACGCGGCGCGACAGCGGTTCCGTTGATCCGGAAGCTCCGGAATGACGCGAGGAACGTAATGGCGAAAATCCATAGCAGGCGCAGGATCGGGTTGAAGGGAAGCGTCACCACCACCAGGTACGCGCCGGCGAGGACGAGCACCAGGATCGCCTCCTGAACCACCACGTGGCCGCGCTTCTCGGCGTCGCGCAGACGAAGGTAGTCGAGCCTGGCAGCGATGATGAAGCCGGCACCGAAAGCCGCCGTCAGCACAAGGTATTTCCACACTTCGGGCACCAAGACCGACAGACCGGCGAGGGTCAGCGCCCCAAGCGCGACAGGGATGTAGTGCTCGATCCGGGGAAACTCTTCCGTTCCTCTCAGGTAGCCGAGCAGCGCGGGCGCAGCAATCACGATGAGTCCTAACGCAAGCGCCCAGACTTGGCCCTGTCCGAGCAGCTCGGACTTGAACCCGAGGGCGATCGCCACCAGCACGACCGCGGCGAAGATCAAGAAGCTTCGATCGCGTTCCGTATGGGCCGCCGAAGTGGGCTGGGCGACCTTTTCGACCAGCGCCGGGGGAACTTTCATGTGATCCGTGGAAGTCTATAGAGCGCGCTCGTCAAGTTCCTGCGCGCCCGTAGCGGTCCTCGAGCCGGACGACGTCGTCGATCTCGGGGGTCGATACCTCGAAGATGTCGGTGTCCTCGACCGCGGTCATGCGGTGGCGAGTGCCGGGCGACAGGTGCAGGGTGTCGCCCGCGCTCAATCGATGCGTCGCCAGCGTGCCGTCGGGTCCACCGAGCTCCATGTCGATGACCCCCCTGACGACGTATTGATACTCGTCCTTGCGCTCGTGGTACTGGAGCGAAAGCGCCTCGCCCTTGTTGACGTGCAGGACCTTGCCCAGGTAGCGGTCAGTGATCGCCCAGCGGAGCTCGTAACCCCAGGGTTTCTCGACTCTTGACCTCTCCACGTTTCCGAGCTCAGGCCGGTGCATGCATCCTAATTCCGACGATGTCTTCGAGCGCGCCGAGGCGGGCCTCGACTGCCACGCTGTCCGCCGCTTCCGAGTAGACGCGGATCAGAGGCTCGGTTCCGCTCGCGCGCAACAGCACCCAGCTCCCGTCCTCGAGGTAGAACTTGAAACCGTCGTCGGCCCGCACTCGCTGCACGTTGACGCCGGCGACCTCATGAGGCTCGTTGCTCTCCAGCGTCTCGAGAATCCGCTTGCGGTCGGCATCGTACGTTTCCCGCGGGAGGTGAATGTCGTGGCGGGCATATGCATGTGGCCCGACACGCTGCTCCAGGTCGGCCAGGATTTGCGAGATCGGCTTGCCCGACTTGACCATCATGTCGGCGAACAGCAGGCCGACCAGGATTCCGTCGCGCTCGGGGATGTGGCCGCGCACCGCGAATCCGCCCGACTCCTCTCCACCGAGCACGGCTTCGGTTTCGATCATCTTCGGCGCGATGTTTTTGAACCCGACCGGCACTTCGTACACGCGACATCCGAACTCGGCTCCCAGCTTGTCGGCCATCGCGGTCATGTTGACGGTCTTGACGACCGGGCCGCGCATGCCCCTGACCTCGAAGAGGTACAGCATCAGCAGGGCGAACACCTGCAGCTGGTTGATGAAGCGGCCGGTCTCGTCGATGATGCCCACGCGATCTGCGTCGCCGTCAGTGCAGATGCACAGGTCCTGACCGCCCACCTTCATGTACGCGAGCGTGGAATCGATGTTGGGCCGGATCGGCTCGGGGTTGATCCCTCCGAAAAGCGGGTTGCGCTGGTTGTGTAGCTCGGTGACCGTCGTGCGCCCGCCGCCAATCATCTCCGCGATGTACGCGTACCCGGATCCATACATGCACTCGTGGACGATGCGTAGCCCCGCAGCCTTGATCGCGTCGAGGTCGACCATCCGCGCGATCTGCGCGTAGTAGGCCTGCCGCGGATCGTACTCGGAGACCAGACCGTGGGCAGCCCTCGAGTTGGGCGCCGAGACCTCCGGCAGCGCCTCGATGTTGCGCTCCAGCTCGGCGATCACCTCGGACGGCACTGCGCTGCCGGTCTCGGTCTTGTACTTGAACCCGTTGAACTGGTAAGGGTTGTGGCTCGCCGTGATGACGGCGGCGCCGGTCGCCTTGCGCTCGATGACGGTCCACGATGCGACCTGGGTCGGAGAGGGACGGTCGAACACGAGCGTCTTGATGCCGTTCGCGGCAAAGACTTCTGCGACGGCCCGGGCGAAATCCTCGGAAGCGAAACGGCAGTCGTAGCCAACGACGGCCAGCGGCTCGCTCGAACGGGTCCGCATGTACTGCGCCGCGGCCTGAGCTACGCGCCGAAGGTTGCCGTACGTGAAGTCGTCGGCGATGATGCCGCGCCAACCGTCCGTCCCGAACTTGATCTGCTGCGTCAACCGACTCTTAAAGGTAGCGGGTCTTGCGCGCCCGCTTGAGGGCATCGACGACCTTGCGGACGTCCTGGGCGCGAGAGCGGGGACAGACGAGAAGCGCATCTTCGGTGTCGACGATGATCATGTCTTCGAGGCCGATTGCCGCCACCAGCCTGCGACCGCCGAACACCAGGCTGCCCGTGGTGTCGACGAGCACGGACTCGCCCTCGACAGAGTTACCGTGCGCGTCGGCGCGGACGCGTTCGCCCAGCTCGGCCCAGTTGCCGATGTCGGCCCAATCGAATTCGGCCGGGACCAGGAGCAGGCGGTCGGTCTTCTCCATGACGCTGCGGTCGATGACCTCGACCGGAAGGCGCCGGTAAAGCTTGCCCGCCTCCTCTTCGCGGCCTGCCTGGCGCGCCTCGACGACCTTCTTGAGCCCGGCCAGGTGGCGTGGCGCGTGGCGCGAGAGCTCGTCCAGGAACACGTCGACACGCCAGGCAAACCAGGCGAGGTTCCAGTAGTAGCCGCCGGCCTTTAGAAAGCGTGTGGCAGTCGGCAGATCGGGCTTCTCGGTGAAGCTCTCGACGCGACGAGTGCCTGATGGGCCTCGACGTGGCGCATGGATGTACCCGAGGCCGGTCGAGGGAAAGGTCGGCTTGAGCCCGAACGCGACCAGGCTTTTGGTCGTCGAGGCCGCGCGAACGGCGAGTCGGACCGCGCGCGTCACGGCCGTGCGCCCGCGGACTATGTGGTCGGAGGCCATGGCGACCATCACGGTTGCAGGGCCCAGCCGGGCGATCGTGAGCGCCGCCAGTCCGTACGCATTGGTGGTGCCCCTGGCCACCGGCTCGATGATCATGTGCTGCGCGTCGATCTCGGGCAGCACCGACTGGATGATGTCCCGCTGGCCGAGCTCGGTGACGACGAATACCTCGTCGGCGAGGCCGCGCACCCGGTCATAAGTGTCGCGCAGCAGCGGCCGCCCGCCACCCCCCAGGGGAAGGGCGTGCTTCGGGGTCGACCGGCGCGAGCGCGGCCACAGGCGTGTTCCCGCGCCGCCGGCCGGGATCACTGCGACCGTCCGCGTCACTTGAGCTCCTCGGCCAGCTCGCGCGCGCGCTCAGTGGACTCCCAAGGGGCGTCGATGTCGGTGCGGCCGAAATGTCCGTAAACGGCGGTCTGGCGAAACAGGGGTCGCCTCAGGTTGAGCTCTTTGATGATGCCGAGAGGGCTGAGGTCGAACAGCTTGCTCACGGCGGTCGAGATCGCCGCCTCCGGCGCCTTGCCGGTGCCGAACGTGTCGACGCGAACGGCCACCGGCTTGACTACGCCGATCGCGTAGGAGACCTGCACCTCGCACCTCGC
>DATITA010000161.1:0-3390 GCA_035468355.1 Candidatus Dormiibacterota bacterium | reverse complement strand
GCGTTCGCAGTCCAGCCGCCGTCTCAGACAGAGTCCTCCCGGACCCTCTGAGACCCCGACCCGCCTCTGCCAGCACACTCCTGCTGTTGGTCAGATGCCCTTCGTCCACCTGCCACCGGGTTGCCGCTGACCCCGCCCGATCTCTGTGCCCCGGGACGTTTGCCTCCCGCACGAAGGGCGGGCGGGGTCAGCGGCAACCCCGGCCAGATGCAGGACCTTTCACAGAAAGCTGTCGATACCCTAGTCGACACCTTTCCCCCAAGCGTCTCACCAGAGGCGGGTCGCGGAGACCTCTCGGTCGCGGTCCGAAATGCCTCGTGGCAGCCAGACCAATCGCCGCCAAGTACACCGTCTCGGCCGCGTGACCCTCACCGAGCGCAGCGAGGTCTAGAGCGAAAGCCGGCGCAGCCGGCGGTCTCCTCCGCGCGAACCACCACCCCGCCCGGAATCTGGGCACCCTTCCCCAGCCGGGTTTCGCTCCCGAACCTTGCTTTCGACAGTGGCCGGCTTGAGGCTCGCGTGACCGCAATAGCCGCCGCTGATGACCCGTCCGCCACCCTCGAGCGCCGGAGCCCGAGTTCCCGCCTGTTCGAGTACGAATGAGTGTCGCAGCTCAAGTGTCTCGTGTCACTTCGCTCTGGGAAGTGTTCGTACGGCCTCTCCTATAAGCCCGAAGCGTAATTGCACGCTCGGCATAGCTGGTCCGAGCCTGGCGCGCCCGAAAGCCCGATTGCAGCCTCATCTACCCCGATGTAGTGTCGCTGGGTCGGGGCAGCAGCTACCGGCGAATTCCATTGTCCGGAAGGAGACAAGCATGGCCTACGGCGTCATTCACCAGTTCGCTGGCGGCAACGAGGACCAGTACCGCGCGTCGATAGCCGCCGTACATCCGAGCGACGGCAGCCTGCCAGAGGGCCAGGTATCCCATACAGCTGGGCCCTCCAACGACGGCTGGGTGATCGTGGCGATCCACGACTCGAAGGAGAGCTGGGAGAATTTCCGCGATGGCACCCTTATGCCTCGAATGCAGGCCGGGATCGAGGGCGGTTTCGAAGCGCCCCCGCAGGAGACCGCATTCGAGGTCAGAAACCAACAGTCCGCCTGACACGTAGGAGGGCAGCGGCGCGATCGACGGAACAGCGGCTTGGCGGTGTCCAGTCAGACCGGGCGGCGCACGTCGCTGGTTCGCATTGATCGAAGACCGGAAGCGTGTGCCGGTCTTAGCCGAACGAGCTGCGACTTGCCGAGGCTTCGCCAGCGCTTTTCGCGCAACCCGATCACGCGCTTCGCGCCTATTGGGATCCGCGCCAGCCTAAGCCGTGCATATGCAAGCGCTCACGAGCGAGCCGGCCAAGGCCGACTCGCTTCTGGCGACAAGCACGTCGCTGGCGAAGGAGCGACCGACACCTGCCTTCGTGCTCGCGCGGTACTTGCGCTGACGCACCGGCGCGGCTGCCTGTGTCCGGATCCAGCAACGCGAGGATCGTTCGCCCGGCTCGCGCGAATGGCCGCTTGGCTAATCGACCAGCAGCGCCCCCTCCAAATCCTGCCCTGGACGACACGGGGCGGGCGCCGTCTTCACGAGGCCCTCGCGACTACAAGTGTGGTCTTGGACTTGACGGCGCAGTAGACTGTACGTACGTACCGATAGATTCGCTCTCAGGAGGATTTCATGGCCGATCCAGTAGTTCGCCTTACCGTGAACGTATCGCCCGAGGTCGCAGCTTTGCTCGACGACTTGGCCGTCAACCAGATGAAGACCACAAAGACGCAGGCCCTCAACCAAGCTATCGCCACGACAGCTGCCATCTACAAAGCGCAGGCCGATGGCGGCCAAGTCGTTGTCCGGAAAGGAAATAGGCAGCAGCCTGTGAATCTTCCCAAGGCATGACTGATTCGCCTACTGACGACGCCGGGTCTGAGCAGCCCGGCGGAGGTCAACCCGGGTCTGAGCAACCCGAGGCTGAGCAGCCCGGCGGGGGTCAACCCGAGGCTGAGCAGCCCGTCCAGCCCGGCGGGGGTCAACCCGAGGCTGAGCAGCCCGTCCAGCCCCCTCAAGATCAGCTCCCGCCGGAAGACGGCACTGTGGTAGTGGGTGGCGAGGATCTCACGAAGACGGAGCAGGGTGCGAGCCCTGGTCTGCTTACGCCAACGTCAAAAGTGATAGGTCAGCAGGCTGGCATCAATGATTGGGCACGTGTCGGATTGGCCGCCGCGCTGATTGCGATCCTCGCCCTCTTGACGCTGGGGACTTGTTGGTACGTCCTCCGGTACCCGAAGCGGGAGCCCGCGATTGAGGCGTTCCTGAAACTTACCTTCACTCCGATTATTGGACTCGTCGGGTCAGTGGTCGGGTTTTACTTCGGCTCGAAGGCCACAAATGGCAGCGGATGAGCCGGTCAGAGCAAGGTCCGCGCGTCGGCGTTCGAGCTGAGGAAGGACCTACCGGTTACCCCTGGTAAGCCAAGGCGGTGATGAATGCGTCGGGCTTGCAAGCGAGGCGGCCGCGGCGTACAGCTTCAGACGCTTGCTCATCCAAGGACGTTCGATCCCCTACGGCCGTCCGCGCAACTGATCACCCAGGCCCAGGGATCAGCTCGAGAGTTAGCTCGCCAGTGATACAGGTGAACGTGGCCCGCGGCGTCGTACTGAGCGTTGTCGCTCGAGCGAAGTGATCGCCATTTCCCTATGACCGCTGCAAGCGTAATCCACCAGCACGCGCGCTGGAAGTGATTCGTCGCGCGAGCCCTGCTCTCCTCGTGCGACGGGCATATCAGGTGTGACTCCAACTTCGCTCCTTCGCGTGGGAATGACCATCGCGCCGGGGCCAGTGCAAGCCATCACTCTCATTTTCGCGCGGCCAGCAGGGCGCTCGCCGGGTTCGTCGATAGCCACGACGTAGCTGGGTTGCGCTCATGGCGAATGCGAGGGCTGGGCCGCGCCGGCGAGACACCTGCATCGTTGGGATCGCGATACTCAACCTGAGCACCGCCGACGCGCTCGAGTTCGTTCCAATCCGAGAGCGCTGTCGGAGTCAGCGCGCGCTACTGCTGCGACGGAGAGCATCGGTCCTCGCGAGCCTCCGGCGGTGCAGTCGAACGGCCGTGTAACACGATGACGCGACCTCTGCCTGCCGTCCCGGGACCGTCCGAGGAGAGATCTACTGAACGACGGCAATCGCCGTCGGGGTGGGGGTCAGCGTGCTGCGAGTGCGAGGGCGCCTTTGACGGCGCTGATCAGGATCGGCGACGTCGTCGTCTTGGGGATCGGCGCAGAGGGATTCTCCGTGAGGACGATCACCACGTAGGTGCGGCCGCTGCGATTGGTAGCCAGGTAGGCGCCGGCCAGGACACCTCCGTCTAAACCCCCCTTGAACCAGACCGACTGCCA
>DATITA010000160.1:0-6136 GCA_035468355.1 Candidatus Dormiibacterota bacterium | reverse complement strand
CGGCCGTTCGACAGCAGCCCCTCGGGGCCCGTCATCACGGCAACAAAGTCAGGTGAGTCCGCGACGGACACCACCACGATTTCGCGGTCGGCCAGCTCTGCGGGCCGGTCGACGATGCGAGCGCCCGCGGCGGCCAGGGGCTCCGCCTTGGCTCGCGTGCGGTTGTAGACCGCCACGTCGCAGCCGCCGTCGAGCAGCCGCTTGGCCAGCGCATAACCCATCCGGCCGGTGCCGATCCAGCCCAGCTTGTGGTCAGCCACGCTCATGCTTTCGAAACCCCTTCAAAGCGTTGACGCGCAAACGTTTGTCTTAATAGCCTACTCGCTCCCCCCGCGGCCGGATGCGCGCGGGTCGCCGGCCCCGTCCGCGCCGGGCGCGGTCGACCCTCGGATCACCAGCTGAGGGATGAACACGACGCTGCGGGGCAGCACCTGGCCGCCGTCGATCTGGTCCAAAAGCATTCGCGAGGCGGCGCTGCCGAACTCGTGGATCGGCACGTGGACGGTGCTGAGGCCCGGGATCAGGCGGCTCGCGAGCGGGATGTCGTTGTAGCCGACGATGGCCAGGTCCTCCGGAACCCTGAGGCCCGCCCTTCGCGCCTGACCCAGGGCACCGACTGCGGTCATGTCCGTGACGGCGAAGATCGCGGTGGGCGGCTCGGGGAGGGCCAGCAAACGCTCGGCCGCCCTCGCGCCTCCCTCCTCCGTGAAGCCGGCTTCGACGCTCAGCTCCGGGTCGGTCCCAAGCCCGGCCTCAGCCAGGGCGGCCTGGTAGCCGCGCTTTCTCAACACCCCAGTGCTCACGGTCCCCTGCCCCGAAAGGTGCCCGATCCGAACATGGCCCAGCTCGAGCAGGTGCATCGTGGCGAGCCGGGCGCCGGCCAGGTCGTCGGAGCCGACGAACGGGTCCATTCCCTCCTCGCTGTACCGGTTGACCAGTACGTATGGGGTGCGCTGGTGGCGCAGCGAGCGCACGGCCGGGTCCTTCAGGAAACTGCTGGCCAGGATTACTCCGTCGACTCGTCGCGCCGCCAGGGATTGCAGGTGGGCGCGCTGGCGGTCGGGGCTGCCGTCGGTGTTGCAAAGCAAGACCTGGTAGCCGCGCGGCGCGGCCGCGTCCTCGATCCCTCGGAACAGGGCGCCGAAGAACGGGTTGGTGATGTCGGGGATGACCACTGCGAGAACCAGCGTCTGGCGAAGCTTGAGGCCGCGCGCCACCCCGTTGGGGCGGTACTCGGTCTCCCGCAGCAGGGCCTCGATGCGTGCGCGGGTGGGAGCCGCGATGCGCAGGCTCGGGTCGTGGTTGACGACCCGCGACACCGTCGACGGGTGGACTTTCGCCATCGCCGCCAACTCCTTGAGGGTCACCGGCATGCAGTAAATCCCGTGATTGACATTGGAATCGGCCATGCCTAACATAGGGCAATCGTTTGTTCAAGGCAACCCGAGCGCCATCCGCGGGTGCGCGCGCAGCACCGACTTTCAAAGGGAGCGAGGATGCGAAGGCCAATCACGGCAGCTATGGCGGGTCTGGGCCTGGCGTTGGTGGCTTGCGGAGGCAGCGGTGGCTCGGCCACGCCGTCACCGGCGGCACCCATCACGATCGGCGTTTCGGTCTCGCTTTCAGGCGATTTCTCGGGTGACGGCAAGGCCCTGCAGGAGGGCTACGACCTCTGGGCCCAGGACATCAACAAGACGGGCGGCCTGCAGGGCCACCAGGTCACGATGAAGTACGTCGACGACGCGAGCAGCACGCAGCAGGTCGTCACGAACTACCAGAACCTGATCACGGTGGACAAGGTCGCGCTCGTGTTCGGTCCGTTCTCGAGCCTGCTCACGATCCCAGCGTCCCAGGTGGTCGCCCGCTACAACTACGCGTTCCCAGAGCCGGCCGGCGGCGGCCCGCACGTCTTCGACCGCGGCCTCACCAACGTCTTCTTTGTCCAGCCCGCGGCGGTCGAGGACAACCTGGTCAGCTACACCAAGTTCCTGCTGAGCCTGCCCGCCGACAAGCGGCCGGCCAGCGTGGCCTATGCGACGCAGGACGACCCCTTCACGCAACCGCAGGTCGACAAGGCCAAGAGCCTCCTCGAGGCGGCAGGCATGAAGACCGCTTACTACAAGGTCTACCCCGCCGAGACGACCGACTTCACTCCTATCGCGCTCCAGGTTGCTAGCTCCAAAGCTGACGCTGTCATCCTGGGAACGCAGCTGCCGGACGCCCTTGCGTTCGCCCAGACCTTCATCCAGCAGCACTACAACCCCAAGACGATCATCGAGACGACCGGCCCCGACCAGGGCAAGGACTTCTCCGGCCCCCTCGCCGCCAACACCGAGGGGATCATGGTGCCGGCGGGCTGGACCGCAAACGCCAAGGCTTACGGCAACACGACGTTCGTCAGCGAGTTCATCGCGAAGTACGGCGGCACAGCCGCCGACATCAGCGGTGACTCAGCAGAGGCTTACAGCGTGGGCCAGGTGGTCGCGCAGGCTGCGGCCAAGGCAGGCAGCATCGACAACCAGAAGCTGATCGCAGCGCTGCACTCCGGCACGTACCAGACCATCCAGGGCCCGATGTCGTTCGACGCCACGGGCAAGCCGCAGGGTGGAGTCGGGGTGTTCATCGAGCAGTGGCAGGGCGGGCAGGCGATATTCGTGTACCCGACCACCGTCGCCGCGGCCAATCCTCAGTACCCGAAGAAGACCTGGCAGTAGCGTGAGCTCAGGGGACGGTGACCGGCGCGCACCGTCCCCTCTCCTGAAGCACCCATGACGCTGGTTCTGGAAGCTGCCGTCCTCGGAATCCTCACCGGTGGGGTCTACGCGCTCATGGCGTCGGGCCTGACGTTGATCTTCGGCGTGATGCGCATCATCAACGTTGGGCATGGGGCCTTGGTGGTGTTGGGCGCCTACCTGAGCTTCGCGGTTTGGCGCGCGGTCCACATCGACCCCTTCCTCACCCTTGTCATCACGATGCCGGTCATGTTCGTCCTTGGCATCCTCCTGCAGATGGTCTTCATCCGACCGCTGAAGACCGACCGCGAGGCGCTCTCGGTCCTGGTGACCTATGCGATCGCTCTGGGCATCGAAGGCCTGCTCGGGTTCTTCTTCACGTCCAACTACGTCCAGCTCCGAGCCTGGTATACGAACGCAAGCTTTCCGATCGGGAGCTTTCGCATCACGTACGTGTACCTCTATGGCTTCCTGCTCTGCCTAGCGATCCTGGCCGCCATCTTCCTGATGCTTTATCGCACGACATTTGGCGCATCGATCCGGGCCACGATGCTCAACCGGACCGCCGCCCAGCTGATCGGGATCGACGTCGACCGAGTGTCCGCCTTAGCCTTCGGTATCGGGATGGCGACCGCCGCGGCCGGCGGCGTCGTGTTCGGGATCACCAACGCGTTCAACCCGGGGAGCCACTACGACCTCATCTCGAGACTGCTCACCATCATCGTGCTGGGGGGACTCGGCAGCCTGCGCGGCGCCATCATCGCGGCGCTCGTGATGCTGGTGTCCGAGGACATCACGTCGGTCCTCGTCTCACCCGTCTGGGCGAGCTTCGTCTTCTTCGTGATCCTCGTGCTCGTGCTGCTGGTTCGGCCCCAGGGCCTTTACGGCATGCGCGTCCGCGACCGCCTGTGAGGCGCCTTTCCCCCAAGCGGCTGATCCAGGGCGGGGGCGTGGTCGCGGCTTTCGTACTGGCGCTGGCCGTGCCGGCGCTTGCGCCCGACCCAGCCACGACGAACATTGCGGTGTTCACCATGATGTACATCGGCCTGGCCACCGCCTGGAACATCATGGGCGGCTACACCGGGTACATCTCACTCGGCCACGCCGGCTTCTTCGGATTCGGCGCATACGCCCTGGGCCTGCTGCTCGCCCATTTCGGGGTGGCGGGTGGATATTCGCCTTTCCTGTTCGTCCCCGTAGCCGGGCTGTTGACCGCAGTGCTGGGGCTGGGCATCGGGTGGTTCGCCCTTCGCACGAGGGCGGCGACGTTCGTGATCGTGACGATCGCGTTCATGTTCATGCTGCAGCTGCTCGCCGAGAACCTGGTCGGGATCACGGGCGGGGGTGGCGGATTGAGCTTTCCGGTCCCCACCTGGACCGGGGACTTTTTCAATACGCCGTACTACTACGCGATGCTCCTGCTCGCCACAGTCGGCCTTGGCGCGTCATGGCTGATTCGCCATTCGAAGTTCGGGCTGGGCCTGCTCGCCATCCGCGACGACGAGGATAAGGCGCTCGCCGTCGGCGTGCCGACCCGCGCTTTCAAGCTCACCGCATTCGTCGTCAGCGCGACGCTGGTCGGGATGATCGGCGGCGTCTACGGCTACTACGTGACGTACATCTACCCCCAATTCGTGGTCGACCCTCTAATCGGCATCTCGATGGTGTTGATGGTGTTCCTCGGCGGCCTCGGAACCTTGAGCGGGCCCGTGCTCGGCGCGCTCATCCTCGAGCCGGCGCAGCTCTGGTTGGCCTACAACTACGGCGCGAGCCGCCTGTACCTCGTCTTCTACGCCTCTGTGTTCCTGGTGGTCATCCTGCTGCTGCCGCGCGGCATCGTGCCGTCCGCGATGGACCTGGTCGAACGATGGCGAACCAGGACCGGGCCGCCCGCGCCCGAGGCCGCCAAGGCCGCTACGCCGTGAGCCTGCTGCAGGTCGACAATCTGTCCAAGCGCTTCGGCGGGGTGGTTGCGGTGGACGAATGCGCGCTCTCGGTCGAGCCCGGGAGCATCACGGGCCTGATCGGCCCCAACGGCTCGGGCAAGACGACGGTCTTCAACCTGGTCACAGGGTTCATCCCGAAGGACAAGGGGACCGTGACCTTCAAGTCACAGCAGATCGACCGGATGGGTCCCGACCGGATCTACGAGCTGGGGATCGGCCGCACGTTCCAGCTCGCCCGCATCTTTCCGCGCCTGACAGCACTCGAGAACATGCTCGTGCCGGTGCGGCGAAAAGGCCTGCGGGCGCTTTTCTCGGGCGCCGGGTGGAGCAGCGAGAAGACGCGCGCGATGCAGATGCTGGAGTTCCTCGAGATCGCGCACGTGGCCGGTAAGCTCGGTGGCGCGCTGTCGTACGGCCAGCGCAAGCTGCTCGAGCTGGGCGCGGTGATGATGGCCGAGCCGGACCTGGTCCTGCTGGACGAGCCGGCCGGCGGCGTCAACCCCGCCCTGCTCGACCGGATCTCCTCCCACATCCGGAAGCTCAACTCGCGCGGGATCACCTTCCTCATCGTCGAGCACAACATGGGCTTCGTCATGAACCTGTGCACTGACGTAGTCGTCCTCCACCGCGGCCGACCCATCGCGAGCGGCAAACCCGAGGTGGTGCGCGAGGATCCGGGCGTGCTCGACGCGTACCTGGGGGCCTGACGTGGGGCCTCTCCTCGAGCTGATCGCGGTGCGGGCGGGCTACGGGGGCGGGGACATCCTGCAGGGCGTGGACCTCACGGTGGACCAGGGCAGCCTCACCTGCATCGTCGGGCCCAACGGGGCAGGCAAGTCGACGATCCTGCGGGTCGTCAGCGGCCTGCTGCGCCCGAGCGCCGGCACGGTGCGATTCGCCGGCGAGTCGCTGGCCGGCAAGAGCCCGCGAGCCATCCTTGCTCGCGGGATCGTCCAGGTCCCGCAGGAGCGCAGCCTCTTCCCCACCATGACCGTCTGGGAGAACGTGCGGCTTGGCGCTTACAGCCTGCGCGACCGCAGCCTGGTCGACAAGCGCATGCGCACCGTGTGCGAGACGTTCCCGCTCGTCTCGGAACGCAGGCATGATCTCGCCGCATCTCTTTCGGGCGGCCAGCAGAAGATCGTCGAGTTCGCGCGAGCGATGATGCTCGAGCCGTCGCTGCTCATCCTGGACGAACCTTCGATGGGCCTCGACCCGAAGACGCGGACGCTGGTCTTCAAGACCATCAGCTCGCTGAACGAGTCCGGCCGCACGCTGCTGCTGGTCGAACAGAACGCGCGGTCTGGACTCGGGATCGCGACACATGGGGTCGTGATGGAAAGCGGCCGGGTGCGGCTCGAAGGCCCAGGTCTCGAGGTCTTGAACAACCCGGAGATCGGGCGCCTTTACCTGGGAGCAGCCACCGCTTGAGCGCGGACGGGTCGTACGACGTCATAT
>DATITA010000159.1:0-3763 GCA_035468355.1 Candidatus Dormiibacterota bacterium | reverse complement strand
TGCCTCAACCGTCTCCCGCACCGTAGATGGCGTCTCCCGCGAGCTCATCGACCAGTACGCGATCGCGCCGACCTCGAGCAGCAGGAGGCAGCAACGCGCGAAGAAGTCGCGTGTGCTGTTTGCGCCCCAGGCCCTTACCATGCTGTCCATCGACTCGAAGAGAAGCAGACGGCGGCCTCGGGGATGGCACAGGCGGTGGATCTCCCGGAGCAGATCGGCGGGCTGCGCCAGATCGCTGTCAGGCCCGGCATCGATAACCGCCAGCCCGGGGACGTCGAATGCGTCGACGGCGCTGCCCAGCGACACGACGGTCCTCGTCTCAAAGACCTCGCTCAGACCCGCGATCGCGCGAAAGAACAGCTCGATCCGCGCGCCGTCGAGCTGCCATACGACGTTATCGCCCCAGTAGAGCCCGCCGAGCACCGCATCGAGCGCATCGAGGCCCGTGCTAACTCTCTGATCTGATCGGTTGCCGTCAAGCACTGCTGTCCATACACAGCATCCCACGAATCGTGGGATGGCGGCCAGCAGGCGGACTGTTTTCCAACGCTTCGACGTTCCGAGGCGCACGAAGTTGCGCCCGCGGCGAGCGAGACGCGCACCTGCGCTCACCCACCGCCGCAGATCGTGAGCTTAGCGGCCTTCCCCAGTCCTGCCGGGAACTCAGTGCCGGCCACGTCGCTGCGTGTGGCGAGACGCACCCCGGCGTCGGTGAGTTCGAGTCCTGGGAATTCCTCCGCCAGCTTGTGAAGCGACCCAACTTCGTGCGTCAAACCCGCTATGGAGGCTGATAAGAGCCCGATACAACGGCTCCACCGACGCTGCGTCGAGTTTGCCGAGCCACGTTGTTGTCGCCCCAATACAACCCGCCGAAGACCGCGTCGAGCGCATCTGGCCGGTGCTCATACGTTGCCGTTCTGGGTCGAAATACAGCATCCCAATCGACCGGGGCATCGCAGACGACAGCAACGATGCCAAACGAACCCGCTCCTTGGCGCGATGCCGGCTTCCGCGAGCGCACGCCGCGCCCCTTCTAATACGACCTTTCGGTGCGAAGCGATTGACTTCCCAGGGGTCTCGGCCGTTGCTGACGGGCGGCACCGCTTCACAGCCGGCGGACCGTGGGGCCGCTTCGGGCCATCACAGCACTGCTGTCAGGCCCTTGACACAGCACTGCTGGGTCCTCTCTAATGGCCTCGTTCCGGGCTGCTTATGAGCACGCCAGAGTGTGGTCGAGGTGTGTGCGCTGCACCGAGGATACGCGACTCTGCAGCACCGACCACCCTAGTTCATTCTTAATAGATCGGTTTCACCATTTCCGACTCGGATGTGAGGTGTCTTCGTGGCCGCAGTGGGGCTTCTTTACGTAGGTGCGGTTCTGTTCGTCAACGGGTTGGCCTTGGTTGGGTGGGTCAAGGGCACGTCGATGATTCCGATGAATTTGTTCGTCGGGCTTCTGCAGGTGGTCACGCCCTTGTACCTGATTTTTAACGCCCACGGAAATCAGGCGACCATCGTCGGTGCGTCGGGCCTGTTCCTCTTCGGCTTTACGTACTTGTACGTGGCCATGAATAACGCCTTCAACCTGGATGCCACCGGACTTGGCTGGTTCTGCTTGTTCGTGGTGTTCGCCGCGTGCGTGTACTCCGTCTGGAATTTCACTCATTCCGCCGCACTCGGCGTCGGCCTCGTGGGTGGGAACAACTCCGTCGGCGACCTCTTGGGCGTCCTCTGGGCCACCTGGGCCGTCCTGTGGCTCTTGTTCTGGTTCGTGCTCGCTCTTGGCAAGACGGGCTTGACGAAGTTCACCGGGGCTTGGTGCGCTGCTCAGGGGATCTACACCGGGCTCGTTCCGGCGCTCGTCCTGCTCAACATCCCCTCGGCCGTGACTACGTCCTTCGCGGTCGTAATCGGAGTTGTGTCGCTCGGAACCTTCGTCATCTTCTTCGTGCTGATGAAGCCAAGGTGGAGCGTCGTTGAGGCGTCAGCTGAGCGATCCGAGCCTTCTACTGCCTACTCGGGCTCATGACCGCTGGCTGCTAGGTCGTCCCCATCCCCCAAACGAAGTTCCGCAGCGCGGGCCGTCAGAAGCTGACCCGATATTCGTAGTGACAACCGTCTAGCCAAGGAGCTGGGATGCCTCAGAATCTGTTCCCCCTGGATAACACCAAGAAGTTCACGGACCAAAAGCACGTCGGACACAATCGGTGGCACCCGGACATTCCTCCGGCCGTGAGCGTCAAGCCGGGCGACGTTTTCCGCGCGGATTGTCGTGAGTGGTTCGACGGTGCGATCAAGAATGACGACTCCGCGGATGACGTTCGCAATGCCCCGCTCCCCGGGGTGCACGTCCTCAGTGGGCCCTTCCGCGTCGAGGGCGCCCAGCCTGGCGACTTGCTGATCGTCGACATCCTCGAGATCGACGCCTGCGATCAAGAGGACTCGGGCCCGTTCTCCGGTATGGGCTGGGGCTACACGGGCGTGTTTGCCACGACGAACGGCGGCGGCTTCCTCACTGAGCGGTTCCCCGATGCCTACAAGGTGATCTGGGACTTCACGGGCGACGTTGCCACCTCGCGGCACATCCCGGAATGCTCCTACGTGGGCATCCACCACCCGGGTCTGATGGGCACGGCGCCATCGGCAGAGCTGCTCGCGAAGTGGACGAAGCGCGAAACCGACCTGATCGCGACCGACCCGGACCGTGTGCCACCGCTGGCTTTGCCACCGCTGCCGGACAGCGCCATTCTGGGTAGCCTCACGGGGGCCGCGTTCGACAAGGCCGCTGGCGAGGGAGCCCGGACTGCTCCCCCTCGTGAGAATGGTGGAAACCAGGACATCAAGAACTTCACGGCTGGAACACGGGTCTTTTACCCTGTCTTCGTCGAGGGGGCGAACCTGTCATTTGGTGACCTGCACTTCTCCCAGGGCGATGGCGAGATCACGTTCTGTGGCGCGATCGAGATGGGCGGGTTCATGGACCTGCACGTCGATCTCATCAAGGGCGGTATGGCGACATATGGAATTTCTGAGAACGCCATCTTCATGCCCGGCATCCGTGATCCGCAGTACTCCGAGTGGATTGCATTCTCCGGCGTCTCGGTGGACCTCGACGGCAAGCAGCATTACCTAGACTCACAGTTGTCCTATTGGCGCGCTTGCCATCACGCTATTGACTACCTTATGAAGTTCGGCTACACCGACATCCAGGCGTACATGATCCTGGGTTCGGCCCCGATCGAGGGACGGTTCTCGGGTGTGGTGGACATCCCGAACTCGTGCGCAACGGTCTACATTCCCAGGGCGATCTTCGACTTCGACGTCTCGCCGTCGAGCGGGAAGCCGCATCAGGTGAAGCAAGGCCTTCAAGTGCCGAGGTCGGCTAACTAACGTCGCACACTCGATTCCGGAAAGGAGCGCCGTGGCCACATACGAGTATCGGTGTGACGAGGACGGTGCGTTCGACGTGACTCGGCCGGTCGGTACGGCTCCGAAGTCGCTTGCGTGCCCAGTGTGCAAGAGCGAGGCGAGGCGAGTCTTTTCCAAGCCGATGCTTTCGTCCTTGTCAGTCGCGCTGGTTGCCGCGGTAGACCACGCTGAGAAGAGCCGCACCGAGCCGGACGTGGTCACTTCACTACCCCCAACCGGCGCACGCAAGCGAACGCCCGTGCTGCCGCTGACTCCGACGCTCCGGCGGCTCCCCAGGCCATAAGATGAACATGACCCCTACCTAGAAAGCGGGGTGCGCTACATGGTCGACGAT
>DATITA010000158.1:0-2409 GCA_035468355.1 Candidatus Dormiibacterota bacterium | reverse complement strand
GCCAAGCCACCTGGCGTCGACTAGTCTGGGACGGATGGATCGCTCTTTCGTGGCCGAGAACGCGCGCGAGCTCGACCGCCTGAAATTGCTCGTCGCGCGACTCAGCGACCGCCAGCTCGCGACCATGGTCAACGAGTACTGGAGCGTGGCGGGCGTGCTCGGCCACATGGCGTTCTGGGATGGCTGCGCGCTGTTCCTGGCCGGGAAGCTGGCGCGCGGCGAGCCGTTATCGCCGTCCGACGAGGTGTCGGGCAACGTCGACTGGATCAACGACTCGACCCGTCCGCTCATCCACGCCGTCGTGCCGCGGGCGATGGCCGAGCTGGCGGTGGCCATCGCCAAAGAGACGGACGACCTGGTGGCTTCTCTCGCGCCGGAAGTGCTCGGGCAGCTTGACGAGCGAAGCCCGCTTAACCCGGTTCGGGCCCAACATCGCGGCGAGCACCTGGACGAGATCGAGGCAGCTTTGGCGGCCGTGGGCTAGTTCGGGAGGAGGGACTCCGAGGCGCCCAGAAGACCGGCGCCGACGCACGACGCGAGATGTCTGGGAGCGCGTCTCCGGTGACGCCCGCCACAACGGACGGGCTTCGCTTAGGCCCCAGCCGAGTTTCGGGCACAGGCGGGGGTAGGTGGCTCGAGTCCACCGCGGCCCAACACCGTTACGCAGCGGAACTATCCGATCGTCCGACAAACCGAGCCTAGGGGGCGGGACCGTGGCCTGCATGCCTCCGTGCTGACGCACGCCAGCGCAAGACTGCCTGGCCGTCAACAACAAATGAGACCGCCAAAGCTAGACCGATCACACCTGGTCCCAATCCGGCATCAAAGCGGAATTGCACGCCCCCTTCATCGATCGTGGCTGGCACAAATAGGAACGCCGCAAAGACTGCAGCGATCCCCGCTGCCGCGGTTCCCAGGCGCAGAAGATCACTCCTCCGGCTGCGCCATCCACACGCCCCCACACCGACCAAAGCCGCCAGGATCAATAGCGCGATCGCCGGATTAGGTCCGATATGCCGCACGGGCCCTGAGATCACAAGGAAGTCAAACGACGGCAGGTCAAACCCTGTGAGGACTTGGTATCCACCTACGTCCGCCGACAACCCGCACGAGCCGGACGTGAAGACCAAGAACGGCAGTCCTAATGCGGCTAGCACCGAAGCGTGGGCTACCCCAGTCGTCCCACGATGAAGGATCCAGCCAACTCTGCGCTCGAACCTCCATGACATCACGAGGAAGCCCACCCCAACGGCCGTCATTAACACTCCAATCCAGGGCTGGATCAGGGGGTTGGATCCCTCACAGTAGGTGGCACCATCGCCGGTGACGAAGGTAAGGATGTCGGGTGAGCCATTGCATGCAGTTCGCGCATGCGAAGGGAGGTTGAGCATCCAGAGGTCCAGCGCCACGCCGGCGGCGATCAGGAGCAGCGAGCCAACCGCGAGCGCAAAAGCTCCTCGTGGCGTCCGCAGGCGTGCGCCCAGTCGATTCCACAGGTTTCTAGCGCGCCAGGGGCTGGCGGAATCATTCCTCGCTTTCATGACTCACGGGGAAAGTTTCGGTTCAGCTCAGGTGCTTGTCAGTCTCAAGTGGTCTCAAATGCAGTGTCATATCGCAGTACGGCCCGCTGCTTGGAACGAATCCACCTTTCACGTTCGGCCAGGCCCACCACAAAGCGCCTGTGTCTGCCTCTGGCGCCCGGCAGGAAGCCGCACCACGTAACCTCCCCCACCGCGCAGGACTCATCCCAGATCGAGAGGGACCACTGGCACAGCGTTCAGCTTGATCTGAATTGATGTGGCCGCCGGGACTCGAACCCCAACTTTCGCGGTCAACACGAACCGTCTAGCCCCCGGCGCCTAACCGGCTAATGTTCGCTGTAAATGCCGACCGTCGCGCAGGGCCTCCAGTCGCAGATTCGCAACATCGAGGCCGAGTACGGCCGCTCGATGGACGAGTGGGTCACGATCATCAGAGCGAGCCATCTCACCAAGCATCCTGACGTGGTGGCGATGCTTAAGACGCGCTTCGGCTTAAAGCACGGGGCCGCCCATCGGGTGTCACTTGTCGCCCGCGAACAGCTGGGTGAGCATCCGCCATCGCTGACCAAGCCTGCCGGGCAGGTTGAGGACATTCGCGACCTCTTGCTTGCTCGAATCGAAAGTCTGGGCAATGACATTGAACGTGCGCCCAAGAAGGGTTACGTCAGCCTCAGGCGGCATAAGCAATTCGGAATGATCAAGCCCGGCGCGAAGTGGATTGACCTCGGACTGATCCTCCCAGGCGTTCCCACCGATGAGCGTCTCGTTTCCGCGGTCGGATGGAACACGCTCTTCACCCACCGCACTCGAATCACACGCGCGGCTGACGTGGACGCGAAAGTCGTTGCTTGGTTGAGGCAGGCGTATG
>DATITA010000157.1:0-6437 GCA_035468355.1 Candidatus Dormiibacterota bacterium | reverse complement strand
GGGCGGCAGGGCCTCGACAATCCTGTCCAGCAGGTCGACCACCCCCAGGCCGTGCTGCGCGGAGATGAGAGAGGGCTCGTCGAAGCCGAGCTCCAGGATCTCGTGCGCGAAATGGCGCTCGGTCGGCGAATCCGCCTTGTTGGCGGCGACGATCACCACGCGGTTCGAGCGCCGCAGCATCTGGGCGATGTCGCGATCGATCGGGGACAGCCCCTGCCTGACGTCGAGCAGCAGAAGGATGACGTTGGCCTGGTCGATGGCGATCTTGGTCTGCGCCTCGATCGCCGCGCGCGACTCGTCCTGCGCGGAATCCATGTCCAGCCCGGCGGTGTCGACCACGCTGAACTCGCGGCCGCGCCACTCCCCGACGCCGTACAGGCGGTCCCGGGTCAGCCCCGACTCAGGGTCGACAATCGCCTTGCGCCAGCCCAGGATGCGGTTGAACAGCGTCGATTTGCCCACGTTGGGGCGACCCACGATGGCGACGATCGGCCTGGCCACCCGTCAATTAGACGGGTTCGGCGGCCTCCAGCGTCGTCACGCAGTCCCACTGGACGCGTTGCGGTTGACCGCTTCCCCGAGTGGTCCGGAGCGTCCGCCGTCAGGCGATCTCCAGCGGCTCGGAGCGGAATGGGCCGCCGTCTTTGTCCGCGACGAACGCGTTGGCGTCCACCGGCTTGCCGTCGTGCACCGCGACTATCAGGTAGACGTACCCCGCCCACGCCCGCTCCGTGTCGAAGCGCGACGCCTGGGCCGGGTGGTCGGGGTGGCTGTGGTAGTAGCCCACCATGTCGAGACCGGTGGCATCGGCCTCGCGCTGGATCCGGATGTGGTCGCGGGGGTCGATCTCGTAGCGGTCCCGGGCGCGATCGACCACGATGTTGCGGGCTCGCCTCACCTCGGTCACCGTGCCGTCACCGCGCGGTCCGAGCATGATCCCGCAGATCTCGTGCGGGTAACCCTCGGCGCCGTGCGCTCGGATCTCGTCCATGGGCGCTTGGAGGATTCTCATCGGCGCTTGGCGCCGTAGAGCCCGGTCGACAGGTAGCGGTCGCCGGAGTCGGGAAAGACGGTGACGACGACGCCCTCGCGAATCGTGGCGGCTAGCTTTCGCACCGCCCACAGAGCTGCGCCGCTGGAGTGGCCGACCAGCAGTCCTTCGGTGCGCGCCAAGGCGCGTGCGATGTCGTAGGCCGGCTCGGTCGGCGCCTCCCACACCTCGTCGGCGATCCGCGAGTCCCAGATGCCCGGCACGATCGAAGTAGGCAGGTGCTTGAGGCCTTCCAGGCCGTGAAACGGGTCCTCGGGTTGGACCGCAATCGTCTTGATCGCGGCGTCGTGCTCCTTGAGGCGGCGCGAGGTCCCCACGAAGGTCCCGGTGGTGCCGAGGCCCGCGATGAAGTGCGTCAGGCGTCCCGAGGTCTGCTCCAGGATCTCGACCCCCGTGCCCTCGTAGTGCGCGCGCCAGTTGGCCTCGTTGGAGTACTGGTCCGGGTAGAAGTAGGCGTCGGGGTCCATCGCGACCAGGTCGCGCACCATCCGGATCGCGCCGTCCGACCCTTCGCCCGCGTCGCTGTAGACGATCTCCGCCCCGTAGGCGGTGACCAGCGCCTTGCGCTCTGCGCTCACGTTGCCGGGCATGACGAGCTTCACGCGATAGCCTTTGGCCGCGCCGACCAGCGCATAAGCGATGCCGGTGTTGCCCGACGTGGAATCTATGATCGTCTTGTCGTGCGTCAGGGCGCCTCGCCGCTCGCCGTCCTCGATCATCGAAAGCGCGGCCCGGTCCTTGACCGAGCCGCCGGGGTTGAACCATTCGGCCTTGGCGTAGACCTCGACGCGCGGAAACTCGCGCTCGAAAAGCCTCACGCGCAAGAGCGGTGTGTGGCCGACCAGCTTCGTAATGCCTGGTGTGACGAGCTTTTGAACCACTTCTACAGAAAGGATAGGAAGAGCGGTCAACCGGCGAAGTGGACGGCCAGCACGCCCCCCAGGACGAGCAACCCGGCGACCCCGTAGCCGATCAGCGACCTGCGGTACACCGTGCCGCCCTCCGGCGCGAGGATGTTGAGGATCGCCTTCCCGGCCAAGAAGCCAGCGCCCAGCAGCGTGACCGAGGAGTTTTTGGCCAGCACTCCGTAGAGCACGATGCCACCGGCCAGCGCGACCTCGAGCAGCTGCAACAGCGTGTATGCGGCCATGACCTCAGGCGAGGGCCTGCGCGAAGTCGGCGATGACGTCGTCCGCATCTTCGATGCCGACCGAGACGCGCACGGTGCCCGGGCCGACGCCGAGCTCCGCCCGCTCCTCGGCCGTCATCGACCGGTGGGAGGTGATCTCCGGGTACGAGATCGTCGTCTCGACGCCGCCCAGGCTGGCGGCAAACGTGACCAGCTGGAAGCGGTCCATCATGCGCTGCACGGCTGCCCGGCCCCCTTCGAGATCGAAAGCCATCATTCCCCCGGCGCCCTCCGGCAGCACCCGGCGCGCCACCTCGTAGGAGGGCGAACCCTCGAGCAGTGGATGGTGGACGCGCGCGACGCCGGGCATCGTGCGCATCGCGCCGGCCAAAGCGAGCGAGTTGTCGCTGTGACGGCGCATGCGCACCTCGAGGGTGCGCAGGCCGCGCAGCGCGAGCCATGCCTCGAATGGCCCCAGGGGCGTCCCGGTCCGCACGGCGCGCGCGCGCGCGGCGCCCATCGCGGCGGCACTGCCGACGATGACCCCAGCTACGAGGTCCGAATGCCCGCCCAGGTACTTGGTGGCGCTGTGCATCACCACCGTCGCGCCGAGCTCGAGCGGACGGCAGAGGATGGGGCTGGCAAACGTGTTGTCGACCAGGAGCGGGATCTGCCGCTCGCGCGCCATCGCCCCGATCGCCTCGAGGTCGGGCACGTGACACAGCGGGTTGGTGATGGTCTCGGCCAGCACAAGGCCGGCGCCGTCCATTGCACGCTTGACGGCGTCGAGGTCGCCGAAGTCCAGGAAATGAATTACGTACCCGGCTGGTTCGAGATCCTGGCGCAGGAGGACCGCCGTCCCGCCGTAGAGCTCACGGGTCGCGACGATCGAGGCCGGTCGCGGAGCGAGGGCGAGAATCGCAGCGTGTAGGGCGGACATTCCTGACCCGGTGGCCACGCCGGACTCGGCGCCCTCCAGCTCGGCGACCGCGCGCTCGAGCATGTCGCGGTTGCTGTTGGAGTTCCTTCCGTAGTAATGACCTGGACGCTCGCCGCGCGCGACCGCCTCGTAGTCATCCAGGTCCTTGTAGACGTGGACGGCGGCCGGGCTCAGGTCAGGTGCGAGAGGACTTCGCGCGCCGAGCTCGCGGCCCGAGTGGACGGCGCGGGTGGAAAGCTTCACCTCAGCCGGGAGCGGCCGGCGTAGACGGCCGAGCGGCCGAGCTCGGCCTCGATGAAGAGCAGCCGGTTGTACTTCGCCACGCGTTCCGAGCGAGCCGGGGCGCCGGTCTTGATCATCCCAGCGTCCGTCGCGACGGCGAGGTCGGCGATGGTCGTGTCCTCGGTCTCACCGGAGCGGTGCGAGATGACCGAGCTGTAGCCGGCCTGGCGGGCGAGCTCGATCGCGTCCAGCGTCTCGGTCAGGGTGCCGATCTGGTTGACCTTGATGAGGATCGAGTTCGCGACCTTGCGCTCGATGCCCTCCTTCAAGCGCTCGACGTTGGTAACGAACAGGTCGTCACCGACCAGTTGCACTCGATCGCCGATCGTGTCAGTCAGCAACCGCCAGCCGTCCCAGTCGTCCTCGGCCATGCCGTCTTCGATCGAGACGATCGGGTAGCGGCCGATCCAGTCCTCGTAGAGCTTGACCAGCGCGGGGGCGTCCAGGGTGCGCCCCTCGCCCTTCAGGACATATTGGCCGTCCTTGTAGAACTCGCTGGCGGCGGGATCGAGCGCGATCGCGACATCCGCTCCAGGCCTGTAACCGGCTTTCTGGATCGCCTCGACGATGAGCTTCAGCGCATCCTCGTTGGAATCAAGGCTCGGCGCGAAACCTCCCTCGTCCCCCACTCCAGTCGCCAATCCCTGCCCGTGCAGCACGTTCTTCAGCGCGTGGTACACCTCGGACACCGCGCGTATCGCCTCCGCGAAACGCGACGCGCCAACCGGGCACACCATGAACTCCTGCAGGTCGACCGAGGTGTCCGCGTGCACGCCGCCGTTGAGGATGTTCGCCATCGGCAGCGGCAAAAGGCAAGCCTTTTCCCCACCGAAGTGGCGATAGAGCGGCAGGCCCTCGATCGCGGCAGCGGCGTGGGCCACGGCGAGCGAGACGCCGAGGATGGCGTTGGCCCCGAGCCTGCCCTTGTTCGGCGTGCCGTCGAGCTCGATGAGCGCAGCGTCCAGGCCCTTCTGGTCGCTCACGTCGAAGCCCAGCAGCCGCTTGGCGATCTCCCCGTTGACGTTGGCCACGGCCATGGTCACGCCCTTTCCGCCGAAGCGCCTGGGGTCGCCGTCGCGGAGCTCGACCGCCTCGTGGACGCCGGTCGACGCCCCGGAGGGGACGATGGCCCTTCCCGTGCCGCGGTCCGTGCGCGCGGTCACGGCGATGGTCGGATTCCCCCTCGAATCGAGCACCTCGAGAGCGGTCAACCCGGTGAGTGCTTGCGCCACTAGAGTGTCGCGCCCCCGAGGTTCCCCGCCTCTTCGCGTCCTAGGCGGCCGGGCGCCTTCGGCGCTGAAGCCTGCGTCAAGGGGCCCGGCACGACTTCGTCACGCACCTGGCGATGCGCTCCTCGCCGCGCCACCCTTTCCTTGGCTCCGGCCGCCGATGCCGCCGATCGGCTGCGGAACCCGGGGTCGCGACACTCTCGAAGTCTAGTGTGCGGTCGTCGAGAAGGGCCCGAAGGCGAGATGGGGGTCGACGCTGAAGCCGTAGTCGAGCAGCGCCGTGGCGTCGGCCGTGGAATGGAGCGTGGCGTTCATGACGATCACGACGAGGTGCCGGCCGTTGCGCGTCGCAGTGCCGAGCTCGCAGCCGCCCGCGTTGTCTGTGAGGCCGGTCTTCAAGCCAGTGGCGCCCGGGTAGCTGAACAGCAGCTGGTTCACGTTGTGCGGGTAGAAGCCCTTGTGCGTGGCGGTCGCGGGGATGGCGACGTCCCTGGTCGCCGCGATGCCGGCCAGCTCGGGGTAGTACTGGTCAAGGTAGGCGGCGGTGTGGACGAGGTCGTGGGCCGACATTACGTGGCCATCCGCGTCGAGCCCGCTCGGATTGACGAAATGGCTCGCGGTGAGCCCGATGCTCTTTGCCTTCTGGTTCATCTGCCTGATGAAGCGGTCTCGTGGCACGATCCCTCCGGCCAACGCCTCAGCCGCGTCGTTGCCCGAGTCGAGGAAAAGGCCTTCGAGGAGCTCTCTGACCGTCAGCTGCTCGCCGGCTGACACGCCCATCAGGCTTGGGATGACCTGCGTCGCGCGGACCGGGACGGTCACCACGCGGTCGAGCGAGCCGGCATCGTCGACCGCGACCATCGCGGTGATGAGCTTGGTCAGGCTGGCCGGAGCGCGGGGGGTCTCCGGGTCGCGCTCCCACAGGACCTGGCGTGCGTCGAGGTCGACCAGGTAGGCGGCCTGCCCGTGGATCGGCAGGTTGGGCTGGCCGTGGGTCAGCAGCCAGTAGCTCGAGAAGTCGAAGTGGTCATATGACTTCGCGGCCGGCGCACTGGCGCGGTCGAGCTTGAACTGAATCGGCGCGCGATGGTTGGCTGCCACGAACGCCGTGGTGACGGCCGCCGCCATGACGAGAACCAGCGCCACGAAGACGGCAAATCGGTCGCGCCGGCGCCGCTGCCGGCCACGCGTGTATGAGCTTCCTGGTTCTGGGACGTAAGCTGCGACGGCGGAAACCCCCTACGTAAGTTGTCGAGCAGTCTACCTAAGCGGGCGCGTGCTCGGGTGCGGTGGCCGGCGGCGGCGGCATGGCGGGGACCGGGCTTGTGGTTGGCTCGTGGAACCTGGACGCCAGCTGGTCGCTCGCGGCCTCCATGGTCTGCAGCGCGGTCGCGTTGTCTTTCTGGTTCATGAAGACGGGCTGGCCGTAGTCGTAGCTGCGGACCGCCTTCCAGGTCGCCGAGACCAGCTGCGTCCCGTAGAACGTGTAGGTGCCGATCACTCCCTCGCGGGTTTCTTCCGACCACATCTGGTCGAACACGAAGTTGCCGTGCGCGTAGGTGATGAGCTTGCCGTGGTAGATCTCCACGCCCTGGTACCAGTGAGGGTGGTTGCCGATCACGATGTCGGCGCCCCAGTCGATGGCGTCGTGGCCGATCACGACCGGGTCGTCTGGCGTCGGCACGCCGCGATCCGGCATCGGCTGGCGCTCGTACTCCTTGCCCCAGTGAAACTGCACGACCACGACGTCGGCCTGTTCACGCGCGTGCTGGATGCCCTGGACCAGCGCCTGCCGATCGACCGCCA
>DATITA010000156.1:0-6789 GCA_035468355.1 Candidatus Dormiibacterota bacterium | reverse complement strand
GCGCGCTGGCTCCGCAAGGGCCGATGGTCCTGGGATCCTGAGCCTCCTTCGGGTCCAAGGGCCCTATTCCCTGACTCTCCTCGAGCGATAGCGTCCAAGGCGGTGGGCCGCATTGCGGCGATGGGCTGCTGGCCCGCTGGTGAGGTGTCCAGTGACTGCAACTCTGACCGCTCCCGCCTCGACCGTGAGCGTCGAGAATCCATGGCACAACGCACAGAGGCAGTTCGATCAGGCGGCCGATCTGATCGAGCTCGACCCCGGCCTCCGGAGGGTGCTCCGCGAGGTGAAGCGCCAGTTGATCGTCAGCTTCCCCGTGAAGATGGATGACGGCTCGGTGCGCGTGTTCGAGGGCTACAGGGTCCAGCACAACGTGACTCGGGGTCCTGCCAAAGGCGGCATTCGCTACCATCAGAACGTCACCCTTGACGAAGTCAAAGCCCTGGCTATGTGGATGACGTGGAAGTGCGCCATCGCCGGGCTTCCCTTCGGCGGCGCCAAGGGCGGCATCGTGGTCGACCCCAAGAAGCTGACCGAGGGGGAGTTGGAGCGCTTGACCCGGCGCTACGCCACGGAGATCAGCGTCATCATCGGACCTGAGTCCGACATCCCCGCCCCCGACGTCAACACGTCTCCGAAGATCATGGCCTGGATCATGGACACGATCTCGATGGAGCACGGCTATTCCATTCCCGCGGTGGTCACCGGCAAGCCGCTGTCGGTGGGCGGTAGCGAGGGGCGGAACGCGGCCACGGGGCGCGGGGTCATGTTCACCGCTCTTGAGGCGTGCCAGCGGCTCGGCATCGATCCCAAGGCGTCGACGGTGGCCGTCCAGGGCTTCGGCAACGCGGGCTCGATTGCCGCACGACTCATGGTCCAACAGGGCTTCACCGTGGTGGCGGCTTCCGACAGCACTGGCGCGATCCACGACCCCGCGGGTCTGAACGTTGACCGGCTGATCGCCCACAAGAAGGCCACGGGGAGTGTGGCCGGCTTCGCCGGTGCTACCGCCATCAGCGGCAACGAGGTCCTCGAAGTTCCGTGCGACGTGCTCATACCCGCCGCCCTGGAGAACCAGGTCACGGGCGAGAACGCGGAGCGCATCAAGGCCACGCTCATCCTCGAAGCGGCCAACGGACCGCTCACCCCGGATGCCGACATCGTGCTTGAGCGGCGCGGCGTGACCGTTGTACCCGACGTCCTCGCCAATGCCGGCGGGGTGACCGTCTCCTACTTCGAGTGGGTGCAGGACTTGCAGTCCTTCTTCTGGGGCGAGGACGAGATCAACGCTCGCCTCGAGAAGGTGATGCACCGCGCCTTCAGCGAAGTCTGGGACACCAGTAGGGAGCGCGGTGTGTCGCTGCGGCACGGCGCGTACATCCTCGCCATCCAGCGCGTGGCCCAGGCGACCATGGATCGCGGCATCTATCCTTAAGCACCCGCCATCGAGCGCAGCCGGCTTTCGGCTTCGTCCGGAAGCCGGTTGACGCACCAACTCCGTGCAGACGGGTGGCTAGGAATCTGTATTCGCCCACCAGTACCCCTCCGCTGTCGGTCGCCTCGTACCGCCCGCCGTCGGCCAGCCTGGCGCAGAACCCGTCCTCCCACCAGTTCATCGAGCTGCCCATGCCCGCGATGAGCAGGATCAGCGGTCGGCTGGTGCGCCGAAGGCCTCCATGCACAGGTCAACCCCGCCTGCCTCGATCATCCGCTCGGCCACGGTTGCTTCCTACTCTTTGTGGTCGTTTGCTGCGCGGCAAGCGACCACGTTGGGGTTATCGGGTGATGAGCCACTTGCCTATGCCTCGGCTACGGTACCGCCTCTTGTCTCGCGCACCCGTCGGGTCGAGCCGCAGCTGCTGCTCTCCCGTTCAGCCGTGGGACCTGGCGCGACCCTACTGATACGGAAGCCTGCGGGCCTGACGGCTTGCCGGACGCGCACGTATACTCCATGGCCCTGGACCTGGCCTGCCACACTAGGCTTGGAGGCGCGATATGGCCTGGAACGTATCCGGCTCGTACTTCGAGAGTTGCAACTGCGACCTCGTCTGCCCGTGCACCGCTTCGCTCTCACTCGGGGCGACGCATGATCGCTGCAATGTGACTCTGGTCTTCCACGTCGAAAGCGGCGAGGTGGAAGGAACCGACGTCAGCGGACTCACGGTCGCCGCCATCGCCGACACACCCAAGGTCATGACGGACGGCAGCTGGCGACTCGGCGTCTTCATCGACCAGGCAGCCTCGGACGAGCAGGCGGAGAAGCTGGGCGGCGTCTTCTCGGGCGCCCTGGGAGGGCCGATGGCCGGCCTCGCGCCGCTCATCTCCGAGAACCTCGGCGTGCAGCGCGCGCCCATCGAGTTCCGCGTCGACGGCCTCAAGCATTCCGTGCGGATCGGAGATGCGGTCGACATCGAGGTCGAAGACGTGGTGCCCTTCGGAGTCGAATCCGGCCAGCCCGCCAAGCTCACCGGGATCTTCCATCCGGTCGCAACGGAACTGCAGATCGCGCGCGCCACACGATCCAAGGTCAACGCGTTCGGCATTCAGTACGACGCCCGGGCAGCGTTCTCCGCGCCGCACTTCTCATGGTCGGCCTAGACGGGGCACTCAGCCAGACCCGCGCAGGCGGCACGCAGAGCGAGGGCCTGTCGCAGACTTTCGCCGCCATCCGCGCCCGTCTCTGGTTGGTGGCGCTGCTGTTCGTCCTCGCTGGGGTGGCGTGGTGGGCGACGGTGAATCAGATGGCGGGCATGGACCAGGGTCCCGGAACGGATCTCGGCGCTCTCGGCTGGTTCGTCGGCATCTGGGTCGTGATGATGGCCGCGATGATGTTCCCCTCGGTCTCGCCCACGGTCGCGCTCTATTCACGAATGACGCGGCAGCGCAACCCAGTGTCACCGCTCGTCTTCACCGCGGCGTACCTCATCGTCTGGTCATTCGGCGGCGTCCTGTCGTACGGCATCTTCGCGCTGGGTAAGCATCTTTTCGGCGAACAGTTGAGCTGGGATGGCGGTGGGCGCTGGCTGGCGGCGGGTGTGCTTGCGCTAGCTGCTGTCTACGAGCTCACGCCGCTGAAGAACGCCTGCCTCACGCGCTGTCGCAGCCCGCTCGGCTTCCTGCTCGGCAACTGGAAGGATGGCTCACTGGGCTCGCTTCACATGGGCGCCAAGCACGCCGCCTGGTGCGTCGGCTGCTGTTGGGCGCTGATGGCGGCGCTCTTCGCGCTCGGCGTGATGAGCCTTGTTTGGATGGCGGTTGTCGCCGCCATCATCGCCGCGGAGAAGACGTTGCCCTGGCCCCGCGCGGTGCTCGGTGCCATAACGGTGCTTCTGCTCGCCGCCGCCGTACTGATGGTTGTCAACCCTCATGCCATCCCCGGGCTCATCGTTCCCACGAGTGCGTCCACCACGCGCGGTGGCGCGATGATGGGACCGTGACGCACACCGCTTAGCCTCGCAGACTGGCTGGTCGTGAGATGTGGCAGAGCATCGCCAGTACTAGCGAAGTGTCGGGGAGACAGGACTCGAACCTGCGACCCCTGGTCCCCCAGACCAGTGCTTCAGCGATGGGGTCGATTCGAGTTCAGAATAGCCCGTTTCGTCGGGAAAACGGTTGGCCGAAGAGGTAGACGCCGGGCACTTGGACGGTTGGACTTCCTTGCTCTCCCGAGGTACCGCCAGAGTGCTGGGGGCTTGTTGAACGCATTGGCGCGCCGGCTCGTTGGTGGCGTCGCCGATGGAGAGGTCACGCTCGCCGCAAGCTCCGAGCTACCGTTGCGATCGGTCGGGTACGGGGTGCCTCCACGAGTTACGGGGGACTTGCCTGCACCCGTGACGGACACGGCGCGTAAACGCAGAATTGCGTCACACATGGATGAATTGGTGACAACCAAACGCAGGACTGTCGTGCGGGCCGGGACACTGGGCGCCTTTGGCTTACTCCTCACCATCGCTCCGCTGGCGCTGCCGGCCGGGGACCACCCAGTCGGAAATGGCTATGGCGGAGCGCAAACAACGCCAGTGGTCATTCTCGGCACCGTGGCGCAGCTCTGCATCGTGTGGCTGGGATGCTTCGTGGCCCTTCGACGGCCTGAAAACCCGATCGGCTGGCTGCTGGCAGCGGGCGGCTGCCTCCTCCAGCTGGACGACGCGATGCAGCGATACGCCGGGTACGCTCGACTTCAGGGGCTGCCGGGCGCGAACTGGGCCTTAGCCCTGGAACAACACTTCTGGATATTGGCAGTCGGCGTCCTGACAATCTTCATCGGACTTCTCTTTCCGACTGGCCGGCTGCTCTCTCAGCGCTGGCGGTGGGTTGCCCGAGTCGCGGCACTCGGCATTGCCCTTGCGTATGTTTCCAATACTCTCGTTACCCAGCCATCCGACTACAACGCTCCCGGCGCCGTCAACCCGCTGTTGCTCAGCGGTCCCGCCTTCGCCATGGCCGATGTTCTCTCCGGCTCATTCATTCTCCTGCCGCTGTTCGCGCTCACAGCCGTTGTCGCACTGGTGCTGCGCTACCGACGAGGAGGCGGGGAGGAGCGACACCAGATCCGCGTTGTGATGCTGGCTACCGTCGTCTACGCGCTGACCTTTCCCACTGACCTGGTTATTCACCTGATCACCGGCCACGGAGTTGCCTGGCTGGAGGATCTCTCCGTGATCGGCATCGTGGCGGTGCCAGCTGGGGCGGGGTTCGCTGTCCTGAAGTACCGCCTCTACGACATCGACGTTGTCATCAGCCGGACACTGGTGTACGGCTCACTAGCTGCCTTTATCACAGCTGTCTACGTCGCCATCGTTGTGGGCATCGGAACGCTGGTCGGCAGCGGCGGCCGGTCCAATTTGGGATTGTCGATCGCCGCCACCGCGATCGTCGCCGTTGGCTTTCAACCGGTCCGGGAGCGCCTGCAGAGAGTAGCCAACCGGTTGGTGTACGGCGATCGCGCCACGCCCTACGAGGTGCTCTCGCAATTCTCGGAACGCGTGGCTGAGTCGTATGCGTCCGATGACGTCCTGCCGCGGATGGCACGCGTGCTCGCCGAGGGAACTGGCGCCGTCCAGGCGTCAGTCTGGTTGCGTGTTGGGGACCTCGTTCATGAGGCCGCCGCGTGGCCCAACGGTAAGGCGGGAACCGATCAGGTGCACGTTATCGGCGATGCCCTCCCGGACCTGCCAGGGGTAGACCGCGCCGTGCCTGTGCAGCACCAGGGGGTAATCTTGGGAGCCCTCACCGTCACAATGAGGAAGGGCGAATCCCTGACACCGATTGAGGAGAAGCTGCTGGCAGATCTGGCGTCGCAGGCCGGGCTGGTGCTCAAGAACGTTCGACTGACTGACGAGCTGCTTCACCGTCTGGAGGAGCTCCGCGCATCCCGCCAACGCCTTGTTGGCGCTCAGGATGACGAGCGGAGGCGCTTGGAGCGCAACCTGCACGACGGCGCCCAGCAGAACCTCGTGGCATTGAAGGTCAAGCTCGGGTTGGCTCAGATATTCGTGGATAGAGATATCGACAAGGCACGAAGCCTGCTTTTGGAGTTGGCCAGCGACGCTGACGAGGCGCTCGAGACCCTGCGCAGCCTGGCCCGTGGGATCTACCCGCCGCTCCTCGCGGATCGGGGTCTCAAGGCAGCGCTCGAGTCACAGGCGCGCAAAGCCACTCTGCCAGTGGAGGTCGTTGCCGAGGGCCTCGATCGATACCCGCAGGACGTCGAGTCGGCGGTGTACTTCTGCTGCTTGGAAGCCCTGCAAAACGTGCAGAAGTATGCGGAGGCCGAGCGCGTCACCGTGACCCTGTCCAGCTGCGACGGCGCGCTCGCGTTTGATGTGGTTGATGATGGCAAGGGCTTCGATGTGGCCCTCGAAAAACGTGGGGCGGGCCTTACCAACATGACTGACCGAGTGGACGCACTTGGCGGAACCCTTGATGTGTCATCAATTCCAGGAAGAGGAACCCGGATCTTTGGGTCCCTCCCGGCGACCGTGGCCGTTGCAGCCGCCTGACTCGATTGTCCGGTAAAGGCACGGCCTGACCGTCAGGACCTCCGTCACGGTAATGAGCAGCAGGTCATTGAGCATCGCCGGAGCTCTTCTCTCGCCCACTCGCCGGCGCCTCATGTTGGTTAGCAGGGTCCTCCTGCGGCAGTCGGCGATGGCTTCCTGTTCGTACTGTGCAACGCCGGTTCTAACCCCACGCTATACTCAGCAGAGTAGTTGCGCTCACCATCATAGTGTCGGAGCTGGCAAGAACGGCGGCCGCCACATCCCTTACGCTGTAACCATTTCGACGCAATGGTCGGGGAGACAGGACTCGAACCTGCGATCCCTGGTCCCCCAGACTAGTGCTTATTTCCAGGCTGAGGGCCGAGTTCAATTAGAGTGCTTTCGTCGGGTTTTGGTTGGAAAGAGCACTAGTCCCCGCAAGCTGGAAAGCGCTGGAATCGAATGTACACAGCTGGCACTGTCACGACCAACTGAGGTGGCCCGCTCACTCCCGTACTTCGGCGGCCGCCCGCGGCTCGAGCGTGCCATCCACACTCTACTGAGGGTGCTGGCACCCTTCCCATGATGCCGGGCGCGCCACACAATGTGCCAGTCGCAGCGTGAGGCAAAGAGGTCCCAAGATGTGAATGATGCGCCCGCGGTCGCTGCAGGCCGACGCCGGCCGCAGCTGGCGCGGACCGCGGCTTTGACCATGGCGGCGGTCCTCGCCGCAGCGGTGGCCGCCGACGTCAGCCTCGTCCTGATCTTCCCTGCGGCGGTGCCCAGCTTCGACGCCACCCAACTGTCATCG
>DATITA010000155.1:0-70040 GCA_035468355.1 Candidatus Dormiibacterota bacterium | reverse complement strand
GTCACTGCCGAACGAGTGGAGCATTCCATTCATGCTGGTAGTGGCCGTCGTATGCGCCGGGGTCGCGTTCGGAGCGTACAAGCTGCTCCGGCTGTACCTCCGGATTGCCATGCGGGGCTATCGCACTGTGCTGGGCACGCGCAGCGCGCTGCCGGCGTAGCGCGTCGCGAATTGCGCGTCGTTCACCACAGTGTCCACCCAACATCGACGACGAGGGTCTGGCCCACCACAAAGACGAGGCATCGGAAGCCAGCCCAGCTCGCGTAAGACGCGCGAAAAGCGCGCGCCAAGGCCTGAAGAAGCGCCTGTCACCGCCGCCACACGGCCGGCCAGGTCGAAGAGCGGGTCGCGGGCCTCCACGCCGCTATTCTTGCGCGCCGCCAACCGGTGCGCTTGCCACGTCCTTTCGCTCCGAAATCATGGGTTTCTACGCAGGGCGGCTTTCGAGTTACTAGGAGATCTCGGCGGTAATCGCTCAGTCCTTCGCGATCAACTCTCTCAGCACCAGCGGCAGGATGCCGCCGTGGTGCATGTAGCCGACCTCGGTGTCGTTGTCGATGCGGCAGTGCGTCGTGAAGGTCCTGGTCTTGCCGTCGTCACCGACCGCCTCCACCTTGACCGCCTGGCCCGGCTTGATCGAGTCCAGCCCGCGGATGGTGTAGCGCTCGCGCCCGCTCAGCCCGAGAGACTGTGCGCTCTGTCCCGCCTCGTAGACCAGCGGCAGCACGCCCATCCCGACCAGGTTGGAGCGATGGATTCGCTCGAAGCTCTCGGCGATCACGGCGCGCACGCCCAGCAGCAGCGGGCCCTTGGCCGCCCAGTCGCGCGAGGAGCCCGATCCGTACTCCTTGCCCGCGAGCACGATGAGCGGGACTCCTTCAGACCGGTATCGGTCCGAGGCTTCGAAGATGGTGGTCTCGTCGCCGTCGGGCATGTGGCTGGTCCAGAAGCCCTCGCGCTCGACCAGCTTGTTGCGGAGGCGGATGTTGCCAAACGTGCCGCGCGCCATCACCTCGTGGTTGCCGCGCCGAGAGCCGAAGCTGTTGAAGTCCGCCTTCTCGACCCCACGCTCGATCAGGTACTTGCCGGCCGGGCTGTCGGCGGGAATGGACCCGGCGGGTGAGATGTGGTCGGTGGTGACCGAATCGCCGAGCACCGCGAGCACGCGCGCGCCCTCGATGTCGCTCAGGGCCTCGGGCGCCGCGCGCAGGCCTTCGAAATAGGGCGGCTCTTTCACGTAGGTCGAGTTCTCGTCCCACGCGAAGATCGGACCAGTCGGTGCGGCCATCTTCTTCCAGTGCTCGTCACCCTCGTAGATGCGCGCGTACTCGCGCTTGAACATGTCCTTCTGGACGACCTTCTGCACGACCGCGTTGACCTCTTCCTGCGTGGGCCAGAGGTCGGAGAGCATCACCGGCTTTCCGTCACGCGTCCGGCCGACGGGGTCCTTGGTGAGGTCGATGTTCACCGTGCCGGCGAGCGCATAGGCGACGACCAGCGGCGGCGACCCCAGGTAGCTCGCCTTGACCAGCGGGTGGATGCGCGACTCGAAGTTGCGGTTGCCCGAGAGCACCGCCACGACGCTGAGGTTCCCGTCCACCACGGCGGCCTCGACCTCGGCGCTGGCCAGCGGGCCTGAGTTGCCTATGCAGGTGGTGCATCCATAGCCGACCAGGAAGAAGCCGAGCTTCTCCAGCGGCTTCATCAGGTCGGCCGCTTCCAGGTAGTCGGTGACGACTCGTGACCCGGGCGCAAGGCTGGTCTTGACGTAGGGGTTGACCTGGAGGCCGAGCTCGGCCGCCTTTTGGGCCAGCAGGCCCGCCGCCACCATCACCGAGGGGTTGGAGGTGTTGGTGCAGCTCGTGATCGCGGCGATCACGACGCAGCCGTTCTCGAGCTTGGCCTCGGGCCCGGCGACGACAGCACTCGACCCGGGGCCGTTGACGGGCCCGCCTTCACCCGTCAGCCGCGAGAGCGCTTCTCGGCTTGGCTGGGGGCCGCTGCCGAACGCAGTTGCGAAGCTTTCCCATACCCTGGGCAGCGAAACTCGGTCCTGCGGGCGCTTCGGTCCCGCCAGGCTCGGCTCCACCTTGCCCAGGTCGAGCTCCAGCAGCTCGCTGAACTGGGGGATCTCATCCCCGTCGGTTCGGTAAAGGCCCTGTTCCTTGGTGTACCGCTCAACCAGATCGACCTGCTCGCGGCTGCGGCCGGTGACCTCGAGGTAGCGCAGGGTCTGCTGGTCGACGGGGAAGAGTGCCGACGTGGCCCCGTACTCGGGGCACATGTTGCTCATGGTCGCGCGGTCGGGCACGGAAAGGGTCGACAGGCCATCGCCGCAGAACTCCACGAACTTCTCCACCACGCCGTGCTTGCGCAGCATCTCGGTGAGGGTGAGCACGAGGTCGGTGGCCGTCGCCCCGGCCGGCAGCGCGCCGCGAAACCGGACACCGACCACGATCGGGGTGGCGAGGTAGGCGGGCTGGCCGAGCATGGCAGCCTCCGCCTCGATACCGCCGACGCCCCAACCGAGCACGCCAAGCCCGTTGACCATGGTGGTGTGCGAGTCGGTGCCCATCAGGGTGTCGGGGATGGCGACCTTGCGGCCGCCCAAATCGCGGACCTGGACGACCTGGGCCACGTGCTCGAGGTTGACCTGGTGGCAGATGCCCATGCCCGGCGGCACGAGTGAGAAGTTGTGGAACGCCTGCTGCGCCCAGCGCAGGAGCGCGTACCGCTCGCGGTTGCGCTCGATCTCCTTTTCGATGTTGCGCGTATAGGAATCGCGGAAGCCGAAGGAGTCGACCTGGACCGAGTGGTCGATGATGAGGTCGACCGGCACGAGCGGGTCGACCTTGCCCGCGTCCTTGCCGGCGCGCTTCATCGCGGAGCGCATGGCCGCGAGGTCGACGACCGCGGGCACTCCCGTGAAGTCCTGCATGAGCACGCGAGCGGGGAGGAAGGGCAGCTCGGCATTGTGGGGCGGAGGCGCCGGCCAGCTCGCGAGCGCGCCGACGTGCTTCTGCTCGGTTGTCCCGTTGCCCGCCAGTCGCATGAGTCCCTCGAGCAGCACCTTGACCGTCATCGGATGCCGCGACGGGTCGTTGAAGCCAACTTTCGGCAGCGCCCCCAAGGGATAGAAGTCGAGCTCGGTGCCGGCGAGTCTCGACCGCTCGATCATGCGTCGAATCGTACGCGCTCACTCGATTTGTCCGCGACCCGCATTCGATCGCCAGCTTGTGGATGCGTGGTGTCACTTTCTTTGGATATCTGCATGTGGCCCTCCCGAAATGTGACTTCCGGCCCTCCCGCAACCGGGACAAAATGGGGCATACTCCCCGCTGATTCGCGCACTTGATCGCGCTCTGATCTGCCGATTGACGGTGCGCCGGCCAAAAGAGTCAAGTGACAGGAGAAGTGGACATGTTCAAGGGACCGATTCGCGGGCTCCTCATGCTGGGAGTCTTTGCCACCGCACTGGTGGGAGCGGCCTGTGGGAGTTCGCCGACGTCTTCGAACGCCACCGAGCCTACCGCCGACATTCAGATCTACAGCCAGAAGGACCCCGGCCTGGAGGACCTGCTGAAGCAGCAGATCACCGAGTTTGAAGGCCTCCACAAGACCATCACCGTCAAGATCGTCCACTATTCGACCGAAGACCTCAGGACCAACTTCCAGACGGCGGCCATCGCTCACACCGGACCTGAGCTCGTCTACGGCCCGAACGACAACATCGGCCCCTGGGTCACCCTCAAGATCATCCAGCCGATCGACAGTGTGATGGGCTCCGACTTCATCAACCAGTTCGCCAAGAATGCGGTTGGGGCGGTCAGCTACAAGGGACACGTCTATGCGGCGCCCGACATCAACGGCAACCACCTGATGCTCCTGTACAACAAGAAGCTCATCCAGACACCGCCCGCGACGACGGACGATCTGATCGCCAAAGGCAAAGCCCTCACGGATACGTCCAAGAACCAGTTCGGCCTGGTGTTCAACGAGAACGAGGCGTTCTGGCTGATGCCGTGGATCGGAGGCTTCGGTGGCGCGGTGTTCGACGCGAACACCAAGCCGACCCTCAACACCCAGGCCGTCATCGACGCGCTGGCGTTCGAGCGCAGCCTGAAGACCCAGGGTGTGGCGCCGAACACCGCCGACTATGCGAAGGCGGACAGCCTGTTCTCTAGCGGCAACGCGGCGATGTTGATCAACGGCGACTGGTCCCTGGCCGCCTACACGAAAGCGCTCGGGAGTAACTTTGGAATCGCGCCCCTGCCGCAGGTCAGCAAGACCAGCAAATGGGCCGCTCCGTACACGGCGTCCCGCGGCTACTCGATCAACGCAGCGACCACCGGCGACAAGCTGGCGGCGGCCAAGATCTTCCTCCGGTTCATTTCGCAGGCCTCGCAGAACGTGAAGGTCGCGCCACTGGGCAACATCCCCGCCAACGCGGCGGCGGCCAACGACTCGACGGTCAAGGCCGACCCAATCCTCAGCGCCTCGGCGGCCGCTCTCGTGCACGGCGTGCCGCAGCCGATCGTGCCTGAGATGCGGGCCATCTACGACGCCATCAAAACACCGCTCGCCGACGTCATGAACGGCAAGCAGGACCCGGCCGCAGCGGCTGCGGCGATGCAGTCGGACGCCGTGACCCGGATCGCACAGCTCCAGCAGTAGCGAGCTTTGAGTTAGCTTTCACGCGGGGGTGGGCACGGCCCGCCCCCGTACCTTTAGGAGGAGAAAGGATTGGGTGATGCGCTAGCCGCCTCCGGCCTCGAGGTCGGGATCCTCGTGCTTGCCATCACCGTCGTGGTCACCGCGATCGAGTTCGCCGCCTATCTGGTGCTCGTGAAGCTGCTGAAAAGCCGCCACGCCCTCGCGTTCATGTTGCTCCTGCCCGGCATCGCGGCCGTGACCGCGTTCGTGGTATTTCCGATTGGTTGGGATTTCGTTCTCAGCTTCACGAACATGAACCTCTACCACATCGACAACTACACGTTCGTGGGCTTTCGGAACTACGTCAACGTGTTCCAGGGGGCAATCCTTCACAAGTACGGCTTCTGGGAGATCTTCTTGCGCACGATCGCGTGGACGGCGATCAACGTCAGCATCAGCGTGACGCTTGGGCTCTGCCTCGCGCTGCTGCTCAACCGCAAGATGCGACTCGGGCCGTTCTACCGCGCGCTTCTGATCATCCCGTGGGCGCTGCCGCAAGTCATCGCCGTGCTCGCGATTCGGGGTGCTGACTTCGACGAGGAATTCGGCCTGTTCAACGTCGTGTTCAGAACCATGCATCTCGGCCCGTATCCATGGCGCACCGACGGGAACTGGCTTTTCGCCAGCGCCATCATCACCAACATCTGGCTGGGTATTCCTTTCATGATGTTCATCCTCCTCGGCGCCCTCCAGAGCATCAATGCGGAGTACTACGAGGCGGCAGACATGGACGGCGCGACGTGGTGGCAGCAGTTCCGCGGCATCACCTGGCCGATGATCCAGCCCGTGATGACTCCCGCCGTCGTGTTGAGCGTCATCTGGACTTTCAACAATGTCAACGTCATCTACCTGATGTCGAACTCGCAGATCCCCGAAGAAGCCCAGATCCTTGTGACCGCGATCTACAGCGCGGGATTCCAGTTCTACCGCTACGCGTTCGGCGCCGCCTTCGCTGTGGTGACGTTCCTGATCCTGTTCGGTTTTGCGGCCGTCTACATCCGAGTCAACCGCGCCTCGCAGGCGCTTTACGAATGATGGATCGGTCGGTCGCCGTCGACACGCAGCCCCAGGTCGCGAGCGACGCGATCCAGTACCGGCCCGCGGCGTCGCGGCGTCGCGGCGCGTGGAACCGTGGGCGTAACGACGGGCCGCTGAAGCGGTTGGTGATCAACCTCGTTCTCTTAGGCGCGTGCATCGTAGCCATCTATCCGCTCCTGCAGGTGCTCACGATCTCGCTGCGGCCGGGCGATCGTCTGTTCTCGACGAGCCTGGCGTTGATCCCCGACAAGGCCACCCTGGCGAGCTATCAGGAGGTTCTGTTCCATTCCGACTTCCAGATCTGGATCTACAACAGCTTCGTCATCTCGACCGTCGCCGCGATCCTGGGAGTTTGCTTCGCGGTGCCCGCCGGCTACGCCTTCTCGCGGTTCCGCTTCCCCGGCAAGCGCGCAGGACTCCTCTTCCTGCTCTCGACCCAGATGATCCCAGCCGGCATGCTGCTGATCCCGATCTTCCTCCTGTTCTTCAAGCTCAACCTGATCGACCACTATCTCGGGATGATCCTTGCCTACCTGACCACGATCTGCCCGTTCTCGATCTGGATCCTGAAGGGGTACTTCGACACGATCCCTCCCGACCTCGAGGAGGCGGCCCAGGTGGATGGGACAACTCGCATCGGCGCTTTCTGGCGGGTCATCATCCCGCTCTCCACGCCTCCGATCGCGCTGACTTTCCTGTTCGGGTTCACCAGCGCGTGGAGCGAATACCTCCTCGCTCGCACGGTGATTCAGCGGGCCGAGCTTTTCACCTGGCCGCTGGGCATCTACACGTTCCAGGGCCAGTATCAGAGCCAGTGGGGAGACTTCGCCGCGGCGAGCTTCCTGATCTCGATCCCGGTCCTGATCCTGTTCATGTTCATGGGCCGCTGGATGATCTCGGGTCTCACGTTGGGAGGAGTGAAGGGGTGACGGCCGATGGCTGATGTGACGTTCGAGCACGTGACCAAGCGGTTCACCGCGCAGACCACCGCCGTGAGGGATTTCAACCTCGAGGTGCGTGACAAGGAGTTCATGGTCCTTGTCGGGCCGTCGGGCTGCGGCAAGTCGACGGCTCTCCGCATGCTCGCGGGCCTCGAGGAGATAACCGAAGGCATCATCAAGATCGGCGACCGCGTGGTCAACGACGTCCCACCTCGGGACCGCGACATCGCGATGGTGTTTCAGTCGTATGCGTTGTATCCGCACAAGTCCGTCTACGACAACATGGCCTTTGGCTTACAGGTGCGCCGCATGCCCAAAGAAGAGATCGACAAGCGGGTGCGCGAGGCGGCGCGGACCCTTGAGCTGACCCAGTTGCTGCAGCGCAAACCCCGACAGCTCTCCGGCGGCCAGCGCCAGCGCGTCGCCCTTGGTCGGGCGATAGTGCGCAACCCTCAGGTCTTCCTGCTCGATGAGCCGCTCTCGAACCTCGACGCCAAGCTTCGCGTCCAGACCCGAATCGAGCTGCAGAAGCAGCACCAAGCGCTCGGTTCGACCTTCATCTACGTCACGCACGACCAGGTCGAGGCGATGACGATGGGCGACCGCATCGCGGTCATGAAAGATGGCTTGCTGCACCAGGTCGGCACCCCGGACGAGATCTACGACCGGCCGGCCAACCTCTTCGTCGCGGGATTCATAGGCAGCCCGACCATGAACTTCGTCAAGGTCGACATCTCAGGTCGCCATGCAAAGGCTTCTGGCTTCGAGCTCGAGCTGGAGCGAGCGCCCGGGGTCGAAAGCGGACTGCTCGGTATCCGGCCGGAGTCGATCAGCGACCATCCTAAGAGTGGCGCCCCGACCTTTGACATGCTGGTCGAGGTCGTCGAGCGGCTCGGCTCGGACGAGTTCCTCTACGGGCAGGTGGGCAAAGACACGATAACGGCGCGCGTCGACCCCAAGCTCCACGTTGCCGTGGGCACGCGGATCAACCTCAGCCTGGACATCGACCAGCTGCACCTCTTCGACGCCACGACCGAAAAAGCGCTCTGGTAGGCCCGCGATCAAGCGACGCTCGGCCCTCCTGATCACGGCCGGCCTGGTCGCCCTGGTCGCGGTGGCGCTCGTCGCTTGGGTCGACGGCTGGCCGTTTGGCACCAGCCGAGTGCTCGGGCCCGCGCCCGGCCCCTCCGCCGCCACGGACACCTGGACCACGGGTGACAAGGATGCGATCGGCACCGCCTTCGAGCGGACCTCGCCGGTGTGGTTCACCGCTGTGCACGGCGCGATCGCCGACGTCCTGTACCCGCAGGTCGACCAGGACAATGTGCGCCAGTTCGGCTACCTCGTCACCGACGGCTCCACGTTCGTCTTCGACGAGACGACGGACGGGGCAGCCGTCTCCAGGGTCACTGACCACCGGGTGCTGACGTATGAGACGACGGTCTCGGACGTCAAGCACGGCTTTTCGCTGGTCCATGAGTTCGCCACCGATCCCGCGCGTCCGGTGGTGCTGGAGCGCACGAAGCTGGTCGGGCACACCAGCGGCCTTCATGTGTACGCCTACCTCGTCCCTCACCTCCGAGATTCGGGGTTGGGCCAATCCGCGGGATTCGACGGCAGGCTCGGGTGGGTGACGCGGGAGGGCCGCTGGCTGGTCGCTGGCGGCGCGTCTAGCGGCCTGCGCGCTGCGGGATTCCAGCGGAGAAACGACGGCCTGGTCCAGCTTCGCAAGTTCCAGCTGGCGAGCCAGTATTCGAGCGCGTCGGACGGACGCGTCACCCTGACATGGGAGGTGGCTGCGACAGCACCATGGACCGAGGGCCTCGCGTTCGGATCTACGCGGTCGGCGGCGGAGGAAGCCCTCAACGCGAGCCTTGCGACAGGGTTCGACTCGGTGCTCAGCTCGTACCGCTCCGGCTGGGCCGCGTATGCGAGCGGGCTCGATTCCCTCGACGGCCGGGCGCCGGACCTCTGGTACTACTCGGCAGAGGTCATCAAGATGGCCGAGGACAAGCATCAGCCCGGCGCGATCGTGGCCTCGCTGGCGCTGCCCTGGGGTGAGTGGGTCGACGACGATCCCCGCGACGTGGGCTACCGCAAGGTTTGGCCGCGCGACCTGTATCACGCCGCACGCGGCCTGCTGGCCGCGGGCGACGCGGCGACCGTGCTCGACATCGCCCGTTTCATGAAGCGCCAGCAGCGGCCCGACGGCAGCATGCCGCAGAACACCGATCTCACCGGAATTCCGATCTGGCCCGGCCAGCAGCTGGATGAGACGGCGGACGCGATCCTGCTTTCGAAGCTGCTGGCCGACCGGCTGCCGGCCGACCAGAGGCCTGATATCGCAGCCGCGGCCTCGTACATCGCGGCCCACGGACCCGCGACCGGCCAGGAGCGCTGGGAGGAGAACTCAGGCTGGTCGCCTTCGACGATCGCGTCGGAGATCGCTGCCCTGCGCGCCGCCGGACGCACGGACCTGGCCGCAGCCTGGGATGCGGGGCTCGAGGGCTGGACCTACACATCTCATGGCTGGTACGTGCGGATTGCTCCGAATGGGCACCCGGACGCTTTCGACGACGTCACGATCGCCAACGGCGGAGGTGTCTGGCCGCAGCAATCGATCACCGACCCGAGCTTTCTCGAGCTGGTCCGGCTCGGCGTGCGCGGCGCGAAAGATCCCCACATCCTTTCCACGCTGGCGGCGAGGGACGCGCAGGTCCCATCGGAATCGACCCAGCCATTCCTGTACGGCCGGTATACGAAAGATGGATACGGGGAGCGGTACGTCGGAGGCTCGCCCCCGGGGATGGGCCATGACTGGCCCCTGCTCACCGGTGAGCGGGGCGTCTACACCGTGCTCGCCGGGGGAGATGCGTCGGGCTACGCCGCAGCCATGGCCTCCATGGCCGGGAACGAAGGCCTCATCCCAGAGCAGGTCTGGCCCCAGACCGCGATGCCCACCGGCTCTGCCCGCCCACTGGTCTGGGCCCACGCTGAGTTCATCATCCTCGAGCGGGCGGTGCTCACCGGGGTGGTCGCGGACCGCGGTTAGAGCGCCCGGAGGCGCGCATCGCCTCCGCGATGCGGAGGACACCGTCAGCTTTCTCGATCTCCTCCAGCCCGGCGGGCAGCGCGCGGCGCCAGTTGGGAAACTCGGTGGTGGTGCCGGGCACGTTGGGGCGCTCGTGCACGCCGAGCGCATCCTCCAGCGACGCGAGCACGATGCGGGGAAGGCCGCGGGCCAACGCCGAGTAGGCCGCCACCGCCACGTCGACGGGAGGGGTGGCGTCGGGCAGGTGGGTCATGTTCACCAGCTTCTCGCGCAGGTGGTGCAGGCGGTGGTCCGGCTCGCTCAGCGTCCAGATGCCGGCCACGGTCGGGAGGTCGTGGGTGCCGACCGACGCCACCGCGTCGCGCGGCCAGGCGGAGGGATCGGAGCCCTCGAACCACAGGAGGCGGTATGACATCGACCCGCGCCGCTTCAGGTGCCGGCGCACGGTCGGCTCCACCAGGCCGAGGTCCTCGCCGACCACGAAAGCGCCCGCGCGGCGGCTCTCGCGGGCGAGCAGGCCGAGCAGGATCGCCGCCGGGTATTTCACGTAGGCGCCCTCGGCGGCGCTCATCCCGTCGGGGATCCAGAACAGCCGGAACAGGCCCATCACGTGGTCCAGACGGATGCCGGCAGCGTGTCTCGATGCCGAACGGATCGCGTCGACGAACGGCTCCCAGCGCGCCTTGCCCAGCTTCCAGGGATCCAGGGGTGGCAGGCCCCAGTCCTGCCCGTCCCGGAAGAACTCGTCCGGCGGCGCCCCCACCCGCATCCGGGGCGCGAAGACGTCCTGCCACCGCCAGGCGTCGAAGCCGTCGGATGCGAATCCGACCGGCACGTCGGTGATGAGGCCGATCTCGCGCCCGGCCCGCGCGAGCTGGCGGTCGAGGTGGAACTGCAGCCAGCGGTGAAAGGCCACCCGGTCCGCCAGGCGCTCGCGGACGCCGTCCAGGCCAGCGGCGGCGGGATGCCGCAGCCCCTCGGGCCAGTCGCGCCAGGCGGGCCCGTGCACCTCGCACAGGGCGTTGAAGGTGGCGAAGTCGCGAAGCGCCACGCCCTGCCGGCGGACGAATGCCTCCAGGCCAGCCGGTCGCGGAGCGGCCTGGAAGACCAGCTCGAGGGCTTGGGATTTGAGCCGGTAGACCTCGTCGTAGTCGATCAGTGGCCGGCCGTTGAGCTCGCGGGCGGCCGCGGCCAGGGGCGCCAGGTCGCCGGCGGCGGCCTCGGCGCCGTCGATCTCCTCGACTCTCAGATACACGACGTTGCGGAAAAGACGCGTCGACGTGTAGTACGGCGAGGGTTGATACGGCTGCGTCGGCGTTTGCGCGCCGAGAGGGTTGAGCAGGATCACCGAGGCCCCGGCGCGCTTCGACCACCGGGCAAAGCGCCGGAGGTCGGCCAGGTCGCCGATGCCCCAGCTGTGGTTCGAGCGCAGCGAGTAGAGCTGAAGCGCCCAGCCCCACGCACGGTCGGGCGCCGGGGAGCAGGGGTCGAGCGTCAGGCCGGGCCGCCTCAGCCGCGGCGGTCGGTCCCGCGCGGCGCCCATCGAATCGAGGATGGCCTGTTCCGTCTCCGGGGTCGTTTCCTTCTGGTCGCCCTGCCACCCGAAGTAGGACGGCAGGATCCCCCAGCGCCGCGAGCGTTCTGACATCGTCGCGTCTATCGTTTCATCGGCGACGGGCAAGCTGCAGCGAGTACCATGCGGGCCATGGCCGTAGCGGAGGGTCTTGAGGTCGCGCCGTTTCTCAAGAATCAGCCTAAGAAGCTGTTCATCGACGGCCGTTGGGCCGAGTCCGCCTCAGGCAAAACCTTCGAGACGATCAACCCATCGTCAGGCGAGGTTCTCGCCAAGGTCGCGGAAGGTGGGGCTGAGGACATCGACCGCGCTGTCGCCGCCGCGCGCAGGTCATTCGAGTCGGGGGATTGGAGAGAGCTGCCGCCCGCCGAGCGGGCAAAGATCCTGTGGCGTGCGGGAGACCTGATCGAGGAGCGGGCGCAGGAGTTCGCCGAGCTGGACAGTCTTGACAACGGCATGCCGATCAACGATGCACTGAACTTCTACGTCCCGTTTGCAGCCGCGACCTTCCGCTATTACGCGGGATGGGTGACCAAGCTCGAGGGGGGCACCCAGGAAATCTCACTCCCTGGCAGATTCCTCAGCTACACACGGCGCGAGCCGGTCGGCGTCGTCGGACAAATCATCCCCTGGAACCAGCCCCTGCTCATGGCGAGCTGGAAGCTGGCGCCCGCCCTCGCCTGTGGAAACAGCATCGTGTTGAAGCCTTCCGAGGAAACGCCGCTCAGCGCTCTGCTTCTGGCCGAGGTCCTGCAGGAGCTCGACATTCCGGCCGGGGTGGTGAACGTCGTGCCTGGTTTAGGGGAGACGGCCGGGGCGCGCCTGGCCGTGCACCCGGACGTCGACAAAATCGCGTTCACGGGCTCAACGGAGGTCGGCAAGCTGATCGTCAAGGCCTCTGCAGATACCAACCTCAAGCGCGTCAGCCTGGAGCTCGGAGGTAAATCGCCGAACATAGTGTTCGCAGACGCGGATCTCGCGCGGGCGATATCGGGAGCCTTCTTCGGCATCTTCTTCAACCAGGGCCAGATGTGCCACGCAGGCTCGCGCCTGTTCGTCCAGGAAAAGATCTACGACCAGGCCCTGGACGAGCTGACCAAGACTGTTCAAGACGTGCAGCTCGGGCCGGGAATCGACCCCATGACGCAGATGGGCCCGCTCGTATCGAAGACGCAGATGGAGCGCGTTCTCGGCTACATCAGCATCGGCAACAAGGAAGGGGCGCGTCTCGTCACAGGGGGCGTGCGACCTGATGGCCTGGATTCCGGATTTTTCGTGAAGCCGACCGTGTTCGCGGATGTTGATAGCGGGATGCGCATCGCCCAGGAAGAGATCTTCGGACCGGTCGTGGCCGCCATCCCGTTCAGCGACGAGGATGACCTGATCGCCAAGGCGAACAGCACGATCTACGGGCTGGCCGCCGGCGTGTGGACCAGCGACGTCAAAAGGGCCCATCGCGTGGCACACGCGCTGAAGGCGGGCACGGTTTTCGTCAACTGCTACCACATCCTCAATCCATCAACGCCGTGGGGTGGGTTCAAACAGAGCGGATGGGGCCGTGAGCTCGGGCCGTACGGGCTCGACCTTTACACCGAGCTGAAGAACGTGATCTTGGATATCGCCTAGCGGTCAGGGGCCTACTTACGATTCAGGCCGACCTTGCGTCGGGCGGCGCGTGAGCGGAGACGTTCCTGTGGCTGTAGGGTTCGACCTCCGCCCTTAACGGGCGGGGTTGGTTTCTCGTACGGATGTTCGTACTGTCGGCTCATGGACGAGCCGGCTGAGGTGGCCGCGGCAATCAACGAGCAGCTGCGCGGGAGCATGGTCCGGAAGCGCCACGCCATCGACCTGATGGAGCTCTCCTTCGCCGAAGACGCCGCCCGCTACGCCGAGAAGGGCGACTATGACGAGCTGGGCTTCGTGAGCGGCATCGACTGGATCCGCTTCAACTGCCATATGACGGCCGGCGCGGCGGCCGACCGCGTCGCGGTGGGCCAGGCGATGCCTCGGCCGCCGCGAAGCATCCAGGCCATGGGTGAGGGTGAGAACGGCTTCGCGCACCTCTCGGTGATGGCGCGGACCGCCGAGACCCTGCGGGAGCGGTTCGAAGAAGCGCCGCTGATCGAGTTTGCGCGCGAGCACACTCCCGGGAAGTTCCACTACTTCTGCCGCCATGCCCGGCATGCCGCCGACCCCAAGGGTTATGCGGCGGAGGAGTCGGAGCAGGTGGAGAACCGGCGCCTGTCGCTCAGCACGTGGATGGACGGCTCGATGCTGTTGAGCGGAGTGCTGGACGCATTCGGTGGCGCCGCGCTGCGAACCGCCCTCGAGCCGCTGGCGCGAAGGTCGGGCGAGCACGACGACCGCGATAGGGAGCGACGGCTGGCCGATGCGCTGGTCGAGCTCGCGAGCGGGGGCGCCGAGCGCGCCCAGCTTCAGGTGACGAGCTCGGTCGAGACTTTGCTCGGTCTGGCCGGTGCGCCGGCGGCCGAGATGGAGTTCTCCTTGCCCATCTCATCGGCGACGGTCGAGCGGCTGGCGTGCGACTGCAGCGTCACACGGGTGCTGCTCGACTCCGAGTCGACTGTGATCGACGTCGGCCGCTCGAAGAGGGTGGTTTCGGGAACGGCGCGACGTGCGCTCAACGCCCGCGACGGCTCATGCCGGTGGCCGGGATGTGACCGACCTGCGTCATGGAGCGCCGCGCATCACGTCGTCCACTGGATCCACGGCGGCACGACCGACCTCGACAACCTCGTGCTGCTGTGCCATCGGCATCACCGGATGGTTCACGAGGGAGGCTGGCAGCTCGTCCGCCTCGGCGATGGGCGCCTGCTGACCGTCCCGCCGACGGTCACGTTCGGTCCGCGGTCTCGCGCGCCGGCTACCGCGAAGGCCTAGATGCCGGCGCGATCCGAAAGGGAAAGGGTTTAGGTCTCTTCGTAACCCAGGTTGGGGCGGAGCCAGCGCTCGGCCTCCGACACCGGCATCCCGCGCCGCCTGGCGTAATCGTTCACCTGGTCCCGGCCGATCTTGCCGACCATGAAGTACTTCGATTGGGGATGGGCAAAGTAGAGGCCGGAGACCGCGGCGGTCGGCGTCATGGCGCCGGATTCTGTGAGATCCATGCCGATCGAGCGCGCGTCGAGCAGGTCGAAAAGCACGTGTTTCTCGGAGTGGTCGGGGCACGCCGGGTAGCCCAAAGCCGGCCTGATGCCGCGATACTTCTCGCCGATCAGCTCCTCGCTCGAGAGCGTCGGCCCCGTCTCGTACCACTCCCGCCGCACCAACTGGTGCAGGTACTCGGCAAACGCCTCGGCGAGGCGGTCGGCCAGCGCTTTGACCATGATCGCGCGATAGTCGTCGTGCTCGGACTGAAACCTCGCCGCGAGCTCGTCCACGCCGAGGCCGGAGGTGAGGGCGAACGCGCCGATGTGATCGCCTGCATGGGCCACGAAATCTGCGAGGGAAAGATATGGCTTGTCGTCGCCATGGTCGACCTGCTGTCGCAGCATCGGAAATCGCACCTGGTTCTCGAGCACGATGTCGTCGCCTTCGGCGTGGGCGGGCCAGTAGCCGTACACGCCCCGCGCCTTGAGCCAGCCCTTGGACTGGATCTCATCGAGCATCTCCTCAGCGTGGCTGAACAGCTCGCGCGCGACGGCGCCGTGGGAGGGGCTCTCGAGGATGGCTGGGAACTTGCCCTTCAGCTCCCAGGCGTGGAAGAAGAAGGTCCAGTCGATGTACTCGCGCAGCACGGAGATCGCCGGTTCGACCACCTTCCTACCGGTGAACGGTGGAGTGGGCAGGTCGCGGAACTCGAGCTTCGCACGCCGGGTGCGCGCCTCGTCGATCGAGAGTAGGGTGCGGCGGGCCGTCGAATGCTGGGCGCGGAGCTTGTCCTGCAGCGCGCGGTTGTCTTGGTCGAAAACCAGGCGCCGTTCGTCATCGAGCAGGTCCGACACCACACCGATCACGCGCGATGCATCGAGCACGTGCACGGTCGAGCCGGTGTACGCAGGCGCGATGCGCACCGCGGTGTGCTGCTTGGACGTGGTCGCGCCGCCGATCAGGAGCGGGATCTTAAAGTCGCGGCGCGTCATCTCTTTGGCCACCACGACCATCTCGTCGAGCGATGGGGTGATCAGTCCCGAGAGCCCTACTACGTCGGCGGCGAGCTCGATCGCGGTGTCCAGGATCTTGTCGACCGGAACCATCACTCCGAGGTCGACGACCTCGTAGTTGTTGCAGGCCAGGACGACGCCGACTATGTTCTTGCCAATGTCGTGCACGTCGCCCTTGACGGTCGCCAGCACGAGCTTCCCGCGCATCCGCTGACTGCCCGACGCCTCTTTCTCAGCCTCCATGAAGGGCTCGAGATATGCGACCGCTCGCTTCATCGCGCGCGCGCTCTTCACCACCTGGGGCAAGAACATCTTGCCGGCCCCGAACAGGTCGCCCACGACCTTCATGCCGTCCATCAGGGGGCCCTCGATGACCAGCAACGGCCTGCCGTACTTAACCCGCGCTTCCTCCGCGTCCTGCTCGATGAACTCGACCTCGCCATGCAGTACCGCATGGGCGAGGCGATCCTCGACCGAGCGCTCGCGCCAGGAAAGGTCGACCTCGCGCTTCGAGCCCGCGCTGGAGATGGACTTGGCAAAATCGACCAGTCGTTCGGTGGCGTCTGGTCGCCGGTCGAAGATGATGTCCTCGACCATCTCGAGGAGGTCCTTCGGGATGTCCTCGTAAACGACCAGCTGCCCGGCGTTGACGATGCCCATGTCGAGGCCGGCGCGAATGGCGTGATAAAGGAATGCCGAGTGGATCGCTTCACGTACGCGGTCGTTGCCACGGAACGAGAAAGACAGGTTGGAGACGCCGCCCGAGATGTGCACCCCCGGACACCTCTGCTTGATCTGCCGGGTCGCCTCGATGAACGCTTTCGCATAACCCGAGTGCTCTTCGATGCCCGTTGCGATGGGGAGGATGTTGGGGTCGAAAATGATGTCCTCGGGCGGAAACGCGGCTCGTTCGATCAACAGCTTGTAGGCGCGAGAGCAGATCTCCACCTTCCGTTCGGTGGTGTCCGCCTGGCCCTTCTCGTCGAAGGCCATCACCACAGCGGCGGCCCCATACTCACGCACCTTGCGCGCCTGCTCCAGAAAAGCCTCCTCGCCCCCCTTGAGGCTGATCGAGTTGGCCACGCCCTTGCCCTGGATGCACTTCAGGCCCGCCTCCAGCACGGACCATCTGGAACTGTCGACCATGATCGGCAGGCGCGCGATCTCGGGTTCGGTGGCGATGAGGTTGAGGAAGCGCACCATCGCCGCCTCGGAGTCGAGCAGGTCGGCGTCCATGTTCACGTCGAGCAGGTTGGCGCCTCCCCGGACCTGGTCCAGAGCGACCTTCACCGCGCCGGTGAAGTCGCCCGACTCGATGAGCCGGCGGAACCGGATCGAACCGGTGACGTTCGTGCGCTCGCCGATCACGACGAAGCCCGAGTCCGGGCCGATCTCGAACGGCTCGAGGCCGCTGAACCGCGGTCTCGGCACGGGCTGGGGCACAGGGCGCGGAGCGATGTCTTTCAAGGCCTCGCGAATCTGCCGGATGTGCTCAGGGCCCGTCCCGCAGCAGCCGCCGGCCGCGTTCAGGTAGCCCGCCTCGGCGAACTCCTTGAGCAGCCGGCTGGTCATGGGCGGCTCTTCGTCGTAGCCGCCGAAGGCGTTGGGCAGCCCAGCGTTGGGATAGCAGGTGACGTAAACCGGAGCCACGCGCGAAAGCGCAGCGATATAGGGCCGCATCTCCGTCGCGCCCAGCGAACAGTTGATGCCAGCGGCGAACGGCCGGGCATGCTCGACCGAGGTCCAGAACGCCTCCACCGTCTGCCCGGACAGGTTTCGCCCGCTGCGGTCGACGATCGTCACCGAAACGAAGAGCGGAAGCTCGGGCGCGACCTCTTTGACGGCGGCGATGGCGGCTTTGCCGTTGAGGGTGTCGAAGACCGTCTCGATGAGCAGGATGTCCGCGCCGCCCTCGACCAGGGCGCGCGCGGCCTCGGCGTAACCGTCGCGAAGCTGATCGAACGTGACGTCCCGGTACGACGGGTCGTCGACCTTCGGCGACAGCGAAAGGGTGACGTTGGTCGGCCCGAGCGAACCGGCGACGAAGCGGTTTTCGAACCCGTCGGCGGCCTTACGAGCCAGGCGCGCGCCGGCGAGGTTCATCTCGTAGGCGAAGTCCTGGAGCTCATAGTCGGCCTGGGAGACTCGCGTCGCAGTGAACGTGTTGGTGGTGATGATGTCCGCCCCCGCCTCGAGGTACTCGCGGTGGACCCGCGTCACCAGGTCGGGCTGAGTCAGGCAAAGGACGTCGCTGTTGTTGCGCAGCGGCTTGGGGTGGTCGCGGAACCACTTGCCGCGGAAGTCCTCGTCGCTGAGGCCGCGCCGCTGCAGCATTACTCCCATCGACCCGTCGAGGATCACGATCCTCTGCCGGAACAGCCGATCCAGGCGCTCTCGTGTGGAAGTCGTGGCCACTATTCGTGTTTCAGGATACAAAGGAGTACGTCCCCATCCGGCTGGGCGCTGCGCGCCGAGCCACCTTCCCCGCCAGCGGGGAAGCGAAAGCCCCTCAGTCCCCGACCGGGCTCCAGACCTGGAACCTTCCGTCGTCGAACAGCAGGCGTCGCCCGCTGCTTGCGAGCTTGCTGATGGTGTCGAGGCGCTGGTCGGGGTGGGTCGGGCCGTTGAGGTATGGCTCGCGATCGAGCACCACGTAACAGCGCGCGTCGAGCTTGTCGGGGAAGTCGTTGATGGTGTGGCGGTTGTCGAGCCAGATCGCGAGCCCGTCGTCGGCGCTGACGGGGGCGTCGGCGGGAATCATCGAGGTGGCGTTCAGCAGTTGGGACACGGTGTTGGGGCGCGAATACAGGTCCTCGTGCCCGCCCAGCGCAGGTGGCAGGTCTCCCGTCGCCCAACCCAGCACGAATCCCGGGACGATCGCCACGAGGGCGGTGGCCGGCCGGATGGAGCGCTGGAGCAGGAGTCGTCGCGCCCCGACGCCGCCCGCCACGATGAGCGGGAACAGCAGGAGAAGCACGTAGTGGTCGCCGAGCGTGTTCTGAGGAGTGTGCCCGCTCAGGACATCGGCCAGGTAAGGGGGGATGACGAGCAGCAGCCATCGCGGCGCCAGCAGTGGCATCGCGGCCAAAGAGGCCAGGATCCCCGAAAGGACCAGGAGCGCTCCGGGGCGGACGAACGCTTCGAGGAAGGTGGTCGCGGTGATCGGCAAGGTCGGATCAAGCCCGACCAGCCAGGCGTAGTAGACGAAGTCGGTGTAGCCGCCGTCGCGATAGTGCTGCTGCACGATCCCGGTGCCGATGAGGAACCATGCGGCCGCCAGGTAGAGGATGAACCGCCAGTGCTTCTTCACCGCGGGCGCGCCGTATACCTTCATCAGGATTGCGATCACGGTCACCGTGTACACCTGGTCCTCCTTGCACGCGAGCGTGAGGATGCACAGGGCCCACATGGCGACGCGATGTCCGCGGATGCCGGCCCAGGCGGCGAGCATGGCAAAGGCGAGCGCCATGTTCTCGGGGTGGAAGAAATCGCTCGCGGCCCCCTGGATCGCGGCCCAAAACGGGATGGGCGCGGCGAGAGCCATGGCGAGCCACGGCGATGCGGGGCGGTCGGCGGGCAGGATGGCGCGCAGGAAGAAGTAGGCGGCCGGCGCGGTCGCCGCCAGCCCCGCCGACGAGAAGATGAGCAGCACGGCCGGGTTCGGCCAGAGCTTCTCCACGCCCGCGAGCACTACGAAGATGGGCTCGAGGTGGATGCCCAGGAAGTTGGCTCTCGCGTAGCTCGAGTAGAAGCCCTGCCCGACTGAGATGTTCCAGATCACCTGCTGGTCGTATGCGAAATCCCACGCGGGCGCCGTCATGCCGTACATGCGCTGGAGGGTGCTATGCAGGGTCCAGGTGAAGGCGACGGCAGCGCCGAGCACGGGCACCGTGAGATAGAGCCACCAGGCTTCCGCGTGGCTGTGCTCGCGAATGGTCGGCGTCGCGCGCGCGGCTTCGGCGGTCATCGGGGACGGAGCTTACCAAGCCTAAAATCGCAGGATGGCAACGCGGATCCGCCCGAACTCCTTGCTTGCGCCCCACCTGTCGGTGATCGTGCTCGTGTACAACGAGGTCGAGAGCATCGGTCCGCTCCACGCCGAGCTGATGGGCGTCCTGGAGGGGCTGGACTTCTCTTTCGAGGTCGTCTACATCGACGACGGCAGCCGAGACGGCAGCGGCGAGCAGCTCGGCCAGCTTGCCGTCCGAGATGGCCGGGTCCGAGTCGTCTCGTTCCGCCGCAACTTCGGCCAGACGGCGGCAGTGCAGGCCGGGATCGATAACAGCCGCGGAGACGTCCTCATCTTCATGGACGGGGACATGCAGAACGACCCGCACGACATCCCGAGGCTCCTCGAGAAGATTGACGAGGGCTACGACGTCGTGAGCGGCTGGCGCCGGGACAGGCATGACGACTCGACGCGAGTGACTCTTTCGAAGATCGCCAACTGGATCATCGCCAGGGTCACCGGCGTGCGGCTGAACGACTTCGGGTGCACCCTCAAGGCCTATCACCGCGACGTCATACAGGAAGTGAAGCTGTATGGCGAGATGCACCGGTTCATACCCGTCTACGCGTCCTGGATCGGCGCTCGGATCACCGAAATCACGGTCAACCACCGGTCCCGCAGATTTGGCAACTCGAAATACTCGCTGTCGCGAACCTCGCGCGTCATGCTCGACCTGATGACCTTGAAGCTGCTGGGCAGCTACTCGACCAAGCCGATCTACTTCTTCGGCTTCGCCGCTTTCGGTCTGTGGGCGCTCTCGATCGTCTTCGGCGCGATCGTGATCATCCAGAAGGTCGTGCCGCCCTATCCGTACGCGCATGACAACCCGCTGCTGTTGCTCGCGGTGTTCCTGGCCATCGTCGGAGTCCAGTTCGTTCTCATGGGCCTGCTGGCGGAGCTCTCGATCCGCACTTATCACGAGTCCCAGGGCAAGACGACCTATGTGATCCGGGAGATCATCGAACGATCGCCCCGCCGCGAGTCCGCGACCGACGGGAGGCCATCCGTCCGGCACCGCACCTAGTGGACCACTAGATGTGCGGGATCTGCGGCGTCGCGGGGGGCGAGCCTGCCCGGGGCCGCGAGCTGGTGGGAAGGATGTGTTCGGCGATGGTCCACCGGGGGCCTGACGACGAAGGGACCATCCAGGTCGACGGCGTCACGCTCGGGATTCGCCGCCTGTCGATCATCGACCTCGAGGGAGGCCACCAGCCGATCCACAACGAGGACTCGCGCCTGTGGGTGGTGCAGAACGGCGAGATCTACAACCACCTCGAGCTCCGCGAGGAGCTGCTGGCAGCGGGCCATACCTTCTATACACAGTCCGACACCGAGGTCCTCGTCCATGGCTACGAGGAGTGGGGGGAGGACGTGGTCTCACGCCTCAACGGCATGTTCGCATTCGCACTGCTCGACCGCGGACGCGGCGCGCTGTTCATGGCCCGCGACCGGATGGGCATCAAGCCGCTTCACTACGCGATCGACGGACGCCGGCTGGTCTTCGCCTCGGAGCTCAAGGCTCTGCTGCGTGACCCGGCTCTGCGGAAAGGGATCGACCCCGTCGCCCTCGACGAATACCTCGCGTACGAGTTCGTGCCTTCGCCGCGCAGCATCGTGCGCGGCGTGAGCAAGCTGCAGCCCGGACACACGCTGACCTGGGCGGTCGAGGAAGGCTCGCCCCGGTTGCGCCGCTACTGGGCGCCCGAGCTGGGTATCGACGGCGATCGCCGGAACCTGAGCCTCGAGGAGGAGTGCGAGCAACTGCGCGCGGTGCTCAGCGAGTCCGTGCGAAAGGAGCTCATCAGCGACGTGCCGCTGGGAGTCTTCCTCTCGGGCGGGATCGACTCCAGCGCGGTCACGGCGATGATGTCCCGGCTCGGCGGCGAGGTGAAGAGCTTTTCAGTGGGCTTTGCGGAGCGGTCGTTCGACGAAGCTCCTTATGCGCGAGAGGTCGCACGCCACCTCGGGACGGAGCACCACGAGCTGACGCTCGAGCCCTCCATGCTGCTCGACCTCATCCCGCGCCTGCCGGTGCTTTTGGACGAGCCGCTCGGAGACGCTTCGGTCATCCCGACCTATCTCCTGGCCGCATTCACACGGCGCCATGTCAAGGTCGCTCTCGGCGGCGACGGGGGAGACGAGCTGTTCGGCGGCTACCCGACGATGCAGGCGCATCGCCTCGCCGGTTACTACATGCGCGCACCTCGCCTGCTTCGCGAGGGGCTGGTCGAACCGGTGGTCAGGCGGCTGCCGGTCTCGCGCGACAACCTGAGCTTCGACTTTCGGGCCAAGCGCTTCGTCGCAGGCGCCCGCTATCCCGTCGCGGAAAGGCACCAGCGGTGGATGGGGTCGTTCGACCCCGAGGAGAGGGCGGCGCTGCTGTCGGGCGACATGCGCGAAGAGGTATCACGACGCGTTGGCGCTTCAGTCTCGGACAGCACCCCGCCGCTCGACCCCTTGAACCAGGTGCTGATGATGGACATGCGGATGTACCTCGAGAACGACATCTTGGTCAAGCTGGACCGCTCCTCGATGATGGCCTCGCTGGAGGGGCGCGTGCCCTTGCTGAACAACGATCTCGTCGCGTACGCGACGCGGCTGCCCCTGAACCTCAAGCTGCGCGGGCTGCGCTCGAAGTTCGTCCTCAAGCGCGCGTTGCGCGGCATCCTGCCCGACCGCATCCTGGACCGTCCCAAGAAGGGTTTCGGCATCCCGGTCGCGCACTGGTTTCGCGGCCCGCTCAAAGAGCAGATGCTCGCGGTGCTGTCGCCCGAGCGAATCGCCCGCCAGGGCTTCTTCGACCCCGGCTACGTGGCCCATCTCATCGACGGGCACCTCAGCGGGCGTCGTGACAACCGCAAGCAGCTCTGGACGCTGTTCGCCTTTGAGCTGTGGCACGGCGGGTACCTCGGTGGAATCGGCTAGCGGGCGCCCATCCTCCGGAAGTCAGGCCGCCTCCATCACGATGGTGCCCTCGTCAGTGCGTTTGACGCGGCGCACGCCTGGAACGAGTGTGATCAAAAAGCAGGGCACAGCCATCAGCACAGCGGCGCCCAGGAGCGTGGTCGGAATTCCGACTTGGTCCGCCACGGGGCCGCTGACCGCGAATCCCACCGGCATGGCGATGATCGACAGCAGCCAATCGAACGAGCTCGCGCGGGCCAGCACCTCCTGCGGGATGAGCTGAGGGACCGTGGCGAACCACACCTCGTTGAGGAAGGTCAGCCCGGCCCACCCGACCACGCAAACGGCCATGATCGCAACCGTCGGCAGGGGCACTGCGATCGCGACCAGCATGAGGGCCGCGGGGATCAAGACCAGGTTAGCCACCACCAGGGGTCGGCGCGGCGTGGCGCGCAGCGCGATCAAGCCGCCCGCGATGGCCCCCACGCCCATCGCAGCGCCGATCAGCCCCCAGGCCGAAGCGCCGCCGAGCCGCTGCTTGGCCACGACGGGCCCGAGGACGAAGAAGGCCGCGATCGCGAAGTTCCACAGCGCGTGCGCTCCGAGGTTCAGCAGGTACCAGCGCCGGCCGGTGACTGCGCGCAGGCCCTCGACGAGCTCGCTCCAGAAGTTCGGCTTTGACCTGCCCCCGATCCGCTCAACACGCAGCAGCGCCAGGGACACGGCGCTGACCACGAAGGTCGCGGCGTCGATCACGAACACCCAGCCTGGCCCGATGAGGGCGACGAGAATCCCCGAGATCGCCGGGCCGGCGACGTCGGTGCCGCTCCTCGAAAGTCCCATGAGGGCGTTGGCGCGCTGGAGCAGGGGGGCGCTGACCGTCTGCGGTGTCAGCGCGCCCGAGGCCGGTTGAAAGAATCCTCCGGCGAAGCTGAACACGAAAGCGCCGGCGGCGAGCTCCCACAGCTGCGCGTGGCCGGAGATGAGCAGCCCGCCGATGATCGCGTGCACGAGCGCCCGAACCGCATCGGAGGTCAACATCACGAGCTGCCTGGGCAGCCGGTCGGACCAAACCCCTCCGATCGGCAGCGCGATCATCCGGCCGACCACCGAGATTCCGAGCACCGCGCCCAGGACGCCGGCGGACCGCGTGATCGAAAGGGTCGCGAACGCGAGGGCGATCGAGGTCATGGAGTCGCCGGCCGCGGACACGGCCTGGCCCATCCACAGGAGGCGGAAGTTGCGCTCGGCGAGCGGCGCGAGCGAGCGGGGCAGCTTCACCTACAGATTCTCTAGGAAACACGCTCCGGGGCTCCGCTCGGCAGCCTAACGACCCTCGCCACACGGGTCTTTCGGCCGTGGGGCCTGGGGCAGCCCGGTGCCAGCGTAGACAACGGGCCATCCGTGAGAGGTTTCGTGACCGTAGACGGCAACGAAGCCGCGGCGCGCGTCGCGCATCGGCTTAGCGAGGTGATCGCGATCTATCCGATCACGCCTTCCACGGCCATGGGCGAGCAGGCCGATGCGTGGTCCGCGGCAGGGCAGCCCAACCTGTGGGGGACAGTCCCGGAGGTGATCGAGATGCAGAGCGAGGCCGGCGCGGCCGGCGCCCTTCATGGAGCGCTGATGGCAGGCGCGCTCTGCACCACGTTCACGGCCTCGCAGGGCCTGCTCCTGATGCTGCCCAACATGTTCAAGATCGCGGGAGAGCTGACCCCGACCGTGTTTCATGTGGCGGCCAGAGCCGTGGCGACCCATGCGCTGTCGATCTTCGGCGACCAGAGCGACGTCATGGCCGTGCGCTCGTCCGGGTTCGCGATGCTGTGCTCCTCCTCCGTGCAGGAGGCCCAGGACCTCGCCCTGATCGCGCACCGCGCCACGCTCGAGTCCCGCATCCCCTTCTTGCACTTCTTCGACGGCTTCCGCACCTCCCACGAGGTCAACAAGATCGTTCCCCTCGCCGACGAGCACCTCCGCGGGATGATCCCCGACGCGCTCGTGGCCGCCCATCACAGCCGGGGCCTGTCGCCGGATCACCCCGTGATGCGCGGCTCGGCTCAGAACCCGGACGTCTTCTTCCAGGGGCGGGAAGCGGGCAACCTCTACCACGCCGCCGTCCCGGGGATCGTGAGCGCCGCCATGGACCGCTTCGCCGAGCTCACCGGGCGGCGATACCGCCTGTTCGATTACTCAGGCCACCCGCAGGCCGAGCGCGTGATGATCCTGATGGGCTCGGGCGCAGGCGCCGCCGGAGAGGCCGTTGAGGCGCTGGTCGCGCGAGGCGAGCGAGTCGGGCTGCTCAAGGTCCGGCTGTTCCGCCCCTTCGACTCGGAGGCCCTGGTGGCGGCGCTCCCAGCCAGCGCGCGGCGCATCGCTGTGCTAGACCGCACCAAGGAACCCGGGGCGGCGGGGGAGCCGCTGTTCCAGGACGTCGTCGTGTCCCTGGCTTCCCGCGCCGATCCGCCCATGGTCATCGGCGGCCGCTACGGGCTGGCTTCCAAGGAGTTCACCCCGGCCATGGCGGCGGCCGTGTTCGCCGAGCTGGCCAGGTCGAGTCCCCGTCGCGAGTTCACGGTCGGCATCAACGACGACGTGACCCACCTGAGCCTGGAGCTGGATCAGACCTTCTCGACCGAGCCCGCGGACGTCGTGCGCGCGGTTTTCTACGGACTGGGCTCGGACGGCACCGTCGGAGCCACTCGGAACACGGTCAAGATCATCGGCGAGCAAACCGACCAGTTCGCGCAAGGCTATTTCGTGCTGGACTCTAAGAAGTCCGGCTCGATGACCGTGTCGCACCTGCGCTTCGGACCGCGACCGATCGAATCCACCTACCTGGTGCAGAAGGCAGGGTTCGTCGGCTGTCATCAGTTCGGCTTCCTGGACAAGGTCGACGTGCTCGAGCACGCGGCGGAGGGCGCCACCTTCCTGCTCAACAGCCCGCACCGCGCCGGCTACGTCTGGGACCAGCTCCCCGTCGAGGTGCAGCGCCAGATCATCGCGAAGCGGCTGCGCTTTTTCGTGATCGACGCGACGCGTGTCGCCCGAGACGCGGGCCTGCCCGGCCGCGTCAACACCATCCTGCAAGCGTGCTTCTTCTCACTCGCCGGCGTGCTGCCACAGGACCAGGCGATCGCGGCTATCAAGGCGGCCATCCAGCGCACGTATGCCAAACGCGGCTTGACAGTGCTGGAGCGCAACTTCGCAGCGGTCGACCTGGCGCTGGCCGAGCTGCACGAGGTGACGGTCCCGAAGGTCGCCGGCGGCAACGTCCACGTGAGACCCGTCGTGCCCGTTGAGGCGCCGCAGTTCGTTCAGCGGGTGACCGCACCGATGATCGCCGGGGGCGGAGACCTCCTGCCCGTGTCGGCGATGCCGGTCGACGGCACCTTCCCGGTGGGCACCTCGCAGTGGGAGAGGCGCGACATCGCCGAAGAGCTGCCGCGGTGGGACCCGGCGATCTGCATCGACTGCGCCAAGTGCGCGCTCGTGTGCCCGCACGCCGCCATCCGCATGAAGGTCTTCTCGCCCGACCTGCTGGCCGGCGCGCCGGAGGGCTTCCTCTCGAAGGAGTGGAAGTCGAAGGAGCAGCCCGGGATGGTGATGACGATCCAGGTCTCGCCCGAGGACTGCAACGGGTGCGGGACATGCGCCGATTACTGCCCCGCGCACAGCAAGCAGGTCCAGCGCCACAAGTCGCTCGACATGGCGCCCAAGAACGGCTTTTTCGAGAAGGAGAAGGCGAGCTGGGAGTTCTTCAAATCGCTTCCAGAGTTCGACCGCACGCAGGTGAAGGTGGGCACGATCAAGGGATCGCAGATGCTGCAGCCGCTGTTCGAGTTCTCGGGCGCTTGCGCGGGCTGCGGCGAGACTCCTTACCTGAAGCTGCTGACCCAGATGTTCGGCGACCGCCTCATGGTCGCCAACGCGACCGGCTGCTCGTCCATCTACGGAGGCAACCTGCCGACGACCCCATGGGCGGCCAACGCAGAAGGTAGGGGGCCGGCCTGGGCGAACTCGCTGTTCGAGGACAATGCCGAGTTCGGCCTGGGCATGCGGCTGGCGCTCGACAACCAGTCCGGAACCGCCCGCCGCCTGCTGGGCGAGCTGTCGGCGGAGGTGGGTCCCGACTTGGCGGCGGCCCTCCTGGGCGCCGACCAGACGACCGAGACCGGCATCGCGGAGCAGCGCCGGCGCGTGGTCGAGCTGAAGGCGAAGCTCGCGGTCTCGCCCGCTCCGGCCGCGCCACGCCTGGCCGAGCTGGCAGACCTGCTCGTGCGCAAGAGCGTGTGGATCGTGGGTGGAGACGGCTGGGCCTACGACATCGGGTACGGCGGCCTCGACCACGTGCTGGCCTCCGGCCGCAACGTGAAGATCCTCGTCCTCGACACCGAGGTCTACTCGAACACGGGCGGCCAGGCCTCGAAGGCGACGCCGCGCGCCGCGATCGCGAAGTTCGCAGCCGCGGGCAAGCGGACGCCGAAGAAGGACCTCGGTCTCATTGCCAGCTCGTACGGCAACGTGTACGTGGCGCAGGTCGCGCTGGGCGCGGACAACGCGCAGACCGTGAAGGCGTTCGCCGAGGCGGAAGCGCACGACGGCCCTTCGCTGATCATCGCGTACTCGACCTGCATCGCTCACGGCATCGAGATGTCGACTGCGATGAGCCACCAGAAGGAAGCCGTCGACAGCGGCTACTGGCCGCTTTACCGGTTCGACCCCCAGCGCGAGGCGGCGCATGAGCACCCGTTCGTGCTCGACTCCCGCGCCCCGTCGATGCCGCTCAAGGATTTCGCCGCCAAGGAGGGCCGCTACGCGCTGCTCGCGCGGTCCAAGCCAGAGCTGGCGGAGCGGTTGATGAACCTCGCCCAGAAGGACGTCGACGAGCGGTGGCACGTTTACGAGCAGATGGCCGCCGTGGAGCGAAACGCTCCCAAAGATAGGATCGCCAAGAGCGCAGACCCCGCGGAGAACGGCGGGGCTGCCGAGGAGGAGCTGCCATGACCGCGGACCTCAGGACGAACTACATGGGTCTGGAGCTCGCCAATCCGCTGGTCGCCGCCGCGTCGCCCCTGTCAGGCACCCTCGACGGGCTGCTTGCTCTCGAAGAGGCAGGGGCGGGCGCCCTGGTCCTGCAGTCCCTTTTCGAGGAGCAGATCGAGCACCATGAGCTCGCGGTCAACTCGATCCTCGAAACCGCGAACGACAGCTTTCCCGAGGTCCACAACTTCTTCCCGGGGCTCGACGACTACAACACCGGCCCGGAGTCGTACCTGCAGCTGGTCGAGGCCGCGAAGGCGCGGATCCAGATCCCGGTCATCGGAAGCCTGAACGGAATCTCGACTGGAGGCTGGACGCGCTACGCGCGCCTCATCGAGGAGGCGGGCGCCGACGCCCTCGAGCTGAACATCTATTTCGTCGCCGCCGACGTGAGGACCAGCTCGGCCGAGGTCGAGGCGCGCTACGTCGACCTGGTCGGCGAGGTGGCCAGCTCGATCTCGATCCCGCTCGCGGTCAAGGTCGGGCCGTACTTCTCGTCGCTCGCCAACATGGCGCGTCGCATCTCCATCGCCGGGGCCCAGGGCCTGGTGCTCTTCAATCGATTCCTGTACCCCGACATCTCGCTGCACAAGATGAAGGTGGTGCCGACCCTGCACCTGAGCTCCTCGGAGGAATCGCTCATGACGCTGCGCTGGATCGCGATCCTCAGCGGCCAGCTGCCCATCTCTCTCGCCGCCAGCAGCGGGATCCACTCCGCGCAGGACGTGGTCAAGCTGGTCCTGGCCGGCGCCGACGTGACCATGATGGCCTCAGCCCTCCTGCGCCGCGGACCTGGCCACCTGCGCGCCGTGACCGCCGGCCTGACCGCCTGGATGGACGAGCACGAGTACCTGTCGGTGCGCGAGATGAAGGGGAGCATGAGCCAGGCCTCCTCGCCCGCGCCCTCGGAGTTCGAGAGGGCCAACTACATGCGCAGCCTGGTTGATTTCACGGTCGCCTCGCCCGACCCACGCCACTTCTACGCGAGGCGCGACCCGATCCCCTGGGACTGAGAAGGATTAACAAACCGACAGTCGGTCTGTTATCCTTGGCCCGATGGCGCGCACCGTGAACCCGGCGGTCCACGCGGTGAGGCGGGAGGCGTTTGTCGACGCCGCCCAGCGCCTGATCGCGCAAAAGGGCTACGAGCAGATGAGCGTCCAGGACCTCCTCGACGAGCTGGAGGCGTCTCGTGGCGCCTTCTACCACTACTTCGATTCCAAGCAGGCGTTGCTGGAAGCCGTCATCGAGCGCATGGTGGACGCCGGGCTGGCCGCGGTGGCGCCGATCGTGGAGGATTGTCACCTCACCGCCCTGGAGAAGCTCATAGGAGTCTTCGGCGGGATCGGCCGCTGGAAGACCGACCGCAAGGCGCTCGTCCTTTCCCTGCTCCAGGTGTGGATCTCGGATGAGAACGCGATTGTCCGGGAGAAGTTCCGGCGCGGGCTCGCGGGCCACATGTTGCCCTTGCTGTCCACGATCGTCGAACAGGGGATGAGGGAGGGAGTGTTCAACGTGAGCTCGCCGGTCGTCACTGCGCAGGTCATGTTGATGCTGCTGCTCGGGTTGCAGGAAGTGGCGACTGACCTGTTCATCGCACGCCAGGCCAACACGGTCAACTACGAGGAGGTCGTCAGCACCCTCGCCGGCTACACCGACGCGTTCGAGCGCGTCCTCGGCGCACCGCAGGGGGCGGTCGATGTGGTGGACGAGGTTGTGATGCGGGGGTGGTTCGGGTGAGTGCCGGAATGCGAGGAGGCATGAAATGACACAAGCGGCGGTCGAAGTCAAAGGCTTGACCAAGAGCTACGGCAGCAAGCGGGGCATCATCGACGTCACGTTCGATGTGCCCGAGGGCGAGGTGTATGGGTTCCTGGGTCCCAACGGTGCCGGCAAGACGACCACGATCCGCGTCCTGATGGCGCTGCTGCGCGCGGACGCCGGCACGGCGCAAATTGCCGGGCTTGATTGCTGGGAGAGATCCGTCGAGATCAAGCGGCTCATCGGCTACGTGCCGGGCGAGCCTTCGCTCGACCCGGGATTGACCGGCGGCCAGATCCTCGAGTACTTCGCACACCTGCGCGGCGGTGTCGACCAGGCGTATCTGAAGCAGCTCGTCAAGCGTCTCGACCTGGACACCAGCCGCAAGTACCGCCAGTACTCCAGCGGCAACAAGCGCAAGGTGGTGCTCATCCAGGCATTCATGCACCGCCCTCGCGTGCTGGTGCTGGACGAGCCGACCAACGGGCTGGACCCGCTCAACCAGCAGGAGTTCGGGCGCATGGTCAAAGAGGTTCGCGAGGAAGGTCGAACCGTCCTCCTCTCCTCGCACATCCTGAGCGAGGTGGAGCAGATTTGCACCCGCGTGGCGATCATCCGCGAGGGTCGCATCGTGCGGACGGGCGGGGTCGCCGAGGTGAAGGACATCAAGCGGTACGAGATCACCATCACGTTCTCGACTGGCGTGCCCGCCGAGGTGTTCGCCAAGCTCGAAGGAGTCACGAGCGTCGAATCGACGGCCGACGGCCACGGGCTCCACCTTTCGATGCAGGGCGCGGCCGACGCGGTGATCAAGGCGGCCGCTCGTTATCCGGTCGTCTCGCTGACGAGTCACGAGCCCAGCCTGGAGGACACCTTCCTGCGGTACTACGAGGCAGACGGCGTGGCGGCCCGGGAGGCCACAGGTGTGGTTTAGGAACGTCTACCTCAAAACGCTGCGCGATCTGCGCGTCCCGATCTTCGGCTGGGGCGTGGGCATCGGCTTTTTGATCGCCGTCGTCCTCGCCGCCATCCCGACGCTGCTTGGGACGGCGGAGGCGCGGGCGGCGGTGGTGGCCCTCGGGCCGAGCTTCGCGTGGTTCGCCGAACCGATCAAGATCGACACGCCAGGGGGTTACGCGACCTGGAAATACGGCCTGACGCTGCTCCTGGTTGCGATCTGGCCCATCCTCTACGAGACTCGCATGCTGCGCGGAGAGGAGGAGCGCGGCCAGCTCGATGTGATGCTCTCGCTGCCGCGCACTCGTGTCCGCATGGCGATCGAGAAGCTCGCGGCGATGTGGACTGCCCTGCTGGCGATGGCGCTCGTGATCGGGTTGCTCGGCTACGCAGGCGGCGCGAGGGTGCATGTCGACTTCGGCCTGGTCGACACCATCATGTTCGGCCTCAACCTCGCGTTGATCTCGGCCGTGTTCGGAGCTGTCGCGCTGCTGATCTCCCAGTTCACACAGGAGCGCCGCTCGGCGGCCGGTGCGACGGGCGGGCTGTTGCTCGTCTTCATCGTGCTGGACATGGTGCACCGAGTCGTCCCCAACACCGATTGGGTGAGCCGGCTGTCTCCGGCCTACTACTACAACCTCAGCAAGCCGCTGATCCCAAGCTACGGGACCAATGCCGGCGCGATGGTCCTTCTGCTCGCCTTGACGGTTGTCCTGAGCGCTGCCGCGGTGTGGCTGTTCGTCCGGCGTGATGTCGGCGGCGTGGTGGCCGCGCCGCGCTTTCTCCACCTGCCGCGGCGTTCAGGTCGGCAACGTCGGCCGCTCATCCAGGGTTCGTGGTCGCTGCGCTCCGTCTACACGCGCAGCCTGGGGACGATCGTCGTGCCCACCTTCTGGTGGACGCTTGGCATTGCAGGCTTCTCCGGATGGATGGTCGTCGTCGTGCAGCAGACGGAAGCACAGCTCGGGAAGCTGCTGGCAGGTTCGCCGCTGCTCAGATCAGTCCTCGGACTCGGTGGCAGCAACGTGCTGACCAATGCCAGGTTGCTGAGTGGGATCTTGATCTTCGTCCCGCTGATGCTGATGGCCTTTGCGGTCACCCAGGCAAATCGCTGGTCGGCGGACGAGGAGGACGGGCGGCTCGACCTGGTGCTGGCGACGCCTCACACCCGCCTTCGCGTGCTGCTGGGCCGGTTCGGCGCCGTGAGCACAGCGACCGTCTTGATCGCGGTGGTCACCTGGATCGTCATGGCGTTCGCATCGGCGGCCACCGGCGTCCGCCTCGACGGGGGGAACCTGGCCGCCGCGACGCTCTCGATCGTCCCCCTAGGGCTGCTCGTGGCCTCGATCGGCTACCTGTTAGCGGGCTGGCTGCGGGCCGCTGTCGACACGGGCCTGCTCAGCTTCCTGCTGGTGATCTGGTTCGTCATCACGTTCTTGGGGCCTGGGTTGGACTGGCCTTCGCTCACGCTGCGGCTGTCCCCGTTCTACTACTACGGCACTCCCCTTGTCAACGGTCTCCCCGTCCTCGACACGATCGGCGTCCTGGTCGTGTGCGCGCTGGCGCTCGCCCTCGCCTCCTACCGGTTCATTCGCAAGGACATCGCCGTCTAGCGCGTATGGCCCGACTGATCTACTCGGCGATCACCTCGCTCGACGGCTACGTGGCGGATGCCGAAGGGCGGCTTCGATTGGGCGGCGCCCGACGCGGAGCTGCACGCGTTCGTCAACGAGCTCGAGCGGCCGGTCGGCACCTACTTACGGCCGCGCTACCGGACGTCGCCCTGAAGGCGCGGCAAAAGCGTGCGGCCGGCGACCGTGCCGGCCTGAGCGCAGACGTGATCTCTCCCTGAACGGGAGGGAACGCGTTAGAGCCCTGCTTCCAGCCTCGCCTTCTTGCCCATCTTCCGCATCTTCCCCATCTGCTTGCGGACATCGTTGCGGCGCTGTTCGCCCCGGTCCGGATCCAGCAGGTAGGTTGCGGCAGCGGCAAGGCCCATCCACATCAGAAGTCGCGTGAATCGGAACTTGAACATCTCTAGGAGGTAACGGTCGGCGGGGTCGGTAGTACCCGGTCCTCAGCTCGGTTGCCGCTCGACTGATACCACCAAGCGCCAGGCGTTGCGCAGCGCGACCGCGAAAAGGGCCATGAACGCGCCCGCGACGTTCACGTAAGCGGTCTGGTCGCCGAGCAAGAGCTCGATGGCGCCCAGCACGAGGTAGATGTAGACCAGGAGAGGCACGACGAGCAGCCACAAACTCTGCGCGACCCGCTGCCAGCCACCCTTCTCGGTGATGCGGAAGACCGGCCACCAGGTCTTGAAGACACGCCATAACGCAACGATCACGACCAGGACGATGATCTCGCCCCGAACCTGCAGGCTGAAGCCAGGTATGAGGGACACGAGCGAAAGCCCGAAGACGATCGACAGGATGGAGAGCGTGGACTGAGCCAGGGCCGCCCAGCGGTTGGCCGGATCTGCGAACACGCCGACGTGAAGCTGTGTCGCCACGAAGATCAAGCCGAGCAGCGTCGCCGCGCTGCCCCCCGAGGTGGCGAAGAAGAGGTTCCAGTCTCCCAACTTTCAAGCGGGATTATCGGGCCGCGGGGCGGTCGGCGGCGGGGCGGCCTCGGAGGGCGCATGGACGTTCGGGGAACCCATCCGCGGTATAAGTCTTGGGATGACACGCCGCGGCCTTTTCCTGTTCGCGGCGATGTGCGTGATCTGGGGCATCCCTTACCTGCTGATTCGAGTCGCCGTGGGCGAGCTCTCGCCCGCCACGCTCGTCTTCTTCCGGACGGGCCTCGCGGCGTTGATCCTGATGCCTGTGGTCGTGGCCCGAGGGGGCCTGCGCGGAATCGGCGCGAGGTGGGTCCCGCTGGTCGCTTTCGCCGCGGTCGAGATCGGCATTCCCTGGCTGCTCCTATCCAGCGCCGAGCAGAAGATCTCGAGCTCGCTCGCCGGAGTTCTGCTCTCGGCCGTGCCCCTGGTGGCGACGTTGATTGCGCCCCTGTTCGGAAACCGTGACTGGATCGGCGGAAAAGGGGTCGCCGGATTGCTGATCGGGATGGCCGGGGTGGCCGCGATCGTCGGATTTGATTTGCGCGCATCGGCCCCGATCGCCCTCGTCGAGATGGGGCTTGTCGCTATCTGTTACGCGATCGGGCCCGCGATCCTCTCGCGTTTCCTGACCGGAGTGCCATCGGTAAGCGTCATCGGGATCTCGCTGACGCTATGCGCTCTGGCGTACGCGCCGGTGGCCATCCTCCAGTGGCCGCACGCCTTGCCCACCGTGCCGGTGCTGGCTTCGGTCGCAACGCTCGCAGTGCTGTGCACGGCGGTCGCCTTCTTGCTGTTCTTCGCCCTGATCGCCGAGGTGGGGCCGGTGCGTTCGACGGTGATCACGTACGTCAACCCGGCGGTCGCCGCGGTGCTCGGGGTCGCAGTTCTCCGCGAGAGCTTCACTTTGGGCATGGGGCTAGGTTTTGTGCTCGTGATCGCGGGCTCGGTGCTGGCGACGAGGCGTCGATCCACGCGCGCGTCTGCGCCAGAACGCCTGGCCGAGCCGACTTCCGTGTAAGAGGCCGCCGGCGGGGGCGATCGCGCCCGTCGACGGTCAGGCGGCGACCCGAAAAGACGTGGCAGATGCTTGCCGAGAGGTCTGTCGCGCGACTCTGAAGGCGCGCAGCCGTGAGACATCGGGTTGGTGGACCCAGCCATACACAACTCGAACACCTCTGAATTCGGTGGACGGCGGCTCCGGTTAGGTTTGAACGGCGGCCGGGCCTTGGACCAAGCGCTCGAGGCCATCCGCCGTTTCGTGGACCCACCCAGGCATGAGCCCCGTCGGAGAAGAGGATCCGACGTCGCTTCGGCCGCTTCAAGGCCACCGTCCAATGCGCAGGCTTCGACTTTGTTGACCCGGCGTGGCCGGCATGACCACGGCTATGGTGTCTCGCCGACCAGGTCGGTGTCATTGATCCCGCGCGGCGATGGCTGCAGGCGTAGCGCGAACCAGGCGGCGCTGTGCTCACCGTGAATTGGGTGTCATCGCGGCTGTCTCGCCCCAGGCCGTTGGTCCTTTCGGCTACAGGTCTCGGAGCACTTACCTGCAGAGCCGGCTTCGACGACCCTTGAGTTGGCGATATAGGACTGCCCAGCGTCGTGTGGTTGCGCTGAGGCTGGAACCGAGGTTGGGAGGACTGTGATGCAACAGCAATCAGCGGTGGGAATCGCGCAAAGGCCGGGACTTGAGGCAAAAGCGAACGTGGAGTTGCGCGAATCGGCTCTCAAAGAGGAGAGGCGAGAAACGATGAAGCCATACAGAGGAAACGCGATCGCGGTGGGAGTGCTGTTGATCGCTTGCTCAGCTGCCGCCATTGTGAGCGCGATCCCCTTGGGCTCGACTCTCGATGGTTCCGGCTATCTCAGCAAGCTGGCGGTAAACGGCAACGCCGTGGTCCTGACGGCCCTCATACAGTTCCTCTGGGCTGCGACGGCCGTGGGCATCGCTGTAGGGCTGTACCCGGTGCTCCGAAAGTACAACCGGTCTCTGGCTCTGGGAGCCGTGGTAGGCAGGACAGTCGAGGGCATGCTCATCCTGGTCGGGACTGTCAGCCTACTGGCATTGTTTACCCTGAGCCAGGGGGCAGGCACGGGCGCCGCACCCTCATATCAGGCAGTCGGAAGCGCGTTGCTCGCGGTCCGCGATTGGGGGCCGGATTTCCTCGGGGGCCTCTCGTTTGGTACCGCAGCTTTGATGTACTACTACTTGCTGTACAGGTCGAGACTCGTGCCTCGGTGGCTGTCGGGCTGGGGTCTGATCGGAGCCGGGCTGTCGATCGGAATGACCGTGTACTCGGGCTTCACGCAGGAGTTCGGCGTCACCACGGTCAGCATGGTGGTCAACATCCCCGGCCTCGCCCTGCAAGAGATGGTGCTGGCGATATGGCTGATCGTCAAGGGGTTCAAGCCGTCTGCCTTTGCGTCGGTAGCGTCTGCCGGCGGGTCGGGAGGAAGGTCATGAAAGCAGTCGTGTGTGCGGGATACGGTCCCGGCAGACGTTCTTGAACTCCAACAGGTAAAGACCTAAACAGGCAGCGAAGACGCCGATGATGCTCGATGTGTCATCGGCGTTGCCCTGTCCGTCGGTGGCCAGCAGGATCTTGCGACCTTCGCACACGAGCTGACTGAATGGGGTTGACGCATAGCGTTTGCGAAAGACTGCGTAATGCCAATCTGCGTTATGCGGATCGGCAGCATGCAAAAGAGGGCAATTTGGTGGACCCGAGGGGATTCGAACCCCTGACCTCTTGAGTGCGATTCAAGCGCGCTCCCAGCTGCGCCACGGGCCCATCGCAGGTTGCGACCGAAGGGCCAGTATAGCCGGGCCAGATCGGCGCTTCCCGTGGGAACACCCCCGGGCGGAGGGCAGTTCATATACTCGCCAGATGCCGTTTCTCTCGAGGGCCAAGAAGGTGCCGGAAGGCGTGGATGCGTCACGAATCCCGCCCGGCCAGACCCTGACCGCGCCCGACCGCTGGCCGTTGCTGCACTTCGGCCCGGTGCCGAAGGTGGACATCGCGAAGTGGGACTTCAAGGTGTTCGGCGCGGTCGAGAACGAGCTCACTCTCGATTACGGCGAGGTTCGCGCGCTGCCATCGAAAGACGTGGTCGCCGACATCCATTGCGTCACGGGCTGGAGCCGGCTGGACGATCGGTGGACCGGTGTTCCGATCGGCGAGATCCTGGCCAGGGTGAAGCCGAAAGCCGAGGCCAAGTACGTCATGGCCCATTGCGAATACGGATACACGACGTCGGTGCCCCTGAGCGTGCTGGACGGCGAGGACAACCTGCTGTGCTACGCGTGGAACGGCGAGGACCTCACCCCTGACCACGGCTGGCCTCTGCGTCTGTTCGTGCCCTCGAAATACTTCTGGAAGTCGGCGAAGTGGTTGCGGGGGCTAGAGTTCATGGAGCGCAACCGGCTTGGATTCTGGGAGCAGCGTGGGTATCACGACGAGGCCGACCCTTGGAAGGAGACGCGGTACTGGTAGCGGGCCGCTAGAGGCTCCCCCGGTCGTCACCTTCACGACCGATTTTGGTTCTGGTTCGCCCCTGGTCGCCGCCATGAAGGGGGTGGTCCTCGCGGGTTGCCCCAACGCGGTCCTGGTCGACGTCAGCCACGAGGTCCCGCGGTTCGACGTGTCGGCGGGCGCGTTCATGGTGTTTGCCGGAACCCGGCATTTCGCGGGCGGGTCGGTGCACCTGGCCGTGGTCGACCCTGGGGTGGGGACCACGAGGCGGCGGCTGGTCGTGCGCGCGGGCGGCCGGTACTACATCGGGCCGGACAACGGGCTTTTCGCGATCGTGATCGAAGAGGTCGGCATCCAGTCCGTGATCGAGCTGGCTCCGCGGCCGCACGGCGCGCCGACGTTCGAGGGGCGTGACGTGTTCGCGCCGGCCGCGGCTGCGCTCGCGGCGGGAGTCCCGCTGGAGTCGCTGGGGCCGCCGGCGGACCCTCCGGTCGGATTGCCGGACCTGGGACCGCGGGTGCTGTGGACCGACGGGTTCGGGAATCTCGTGACCAACTTGAAGGCCCCGCCGCGCCGGATGCGCGTCCACAACCACGACATCACGGCGATCGCCACGACCTACTCGGACGGACGCCCAAACGAGCCCTTCGTGTACGTCGGGAGCATGGGCTACCTGGAGGTCGCGGTGCGCGAAGCGCGGGCCGACAAGCTGCTCGGGGCCAGGGCGGGCATGAAGGTCGAGCTGATCTGATCCGTCCTTAACACCCTGGGTTGGCGCCTGGGCGTGGCGCCGGTAGCTTGGCGTCGCTGTGGTTCGAGTGGCCTGCGTCTGGGCGTTGCTCCTCTCCTTCTGCCTGGTGGGTTGCTCGAACCCTGCCCCGGCGGCTTCCGCGGCGGCGCCACCGGTGACGGCGCAAGTTGTTCGGCCGGCCGCCTCCGAGCCCGTGCGCCTCTGGCAGGACGCCGGCATCTTCACCCTCTTAGGAGGCCTGATCGGCTCGGCCCGCCGGCGGGTGCTGGTCGAGGTGTACGAGCTGGGGAGGCCAGACCTGGTGCGCGCGCTGGCCGCCGCCGCCGGGCGGGGCGTCGCGGTGCGCGTGATCACCGACCCGACGGTGAGCGCCAGCCGGAGATCGGCGGCGCGACTGGATTCTCTGGGTGTTGCCGAGCGGGCTTATCCCGTCGACGACGGGCGCCATCAGATCGACCACGTGAAGCTCTTGATCGCGGACGACGAGGCGGTGGTCGGGGGCATGAACTGGGGCGCGCACAGCGACCGCAACCACGACTACGTGCTCGAGACCCGGGTGGAGGCCGAGATCGGAAGGCTTGTGAGGATCTTCGAGCAGGATTGGAGCCTGTCGGGCGGCCGGCCGGCGCCGCTGTCGGAGCTGCCGGGAGAGATCGGGCAGACCACCCCCGGGCAGGAGATCCGTTACATGCTGGAGGCCGCGCTCCTGCACGCGAGGCGGCGGGCGCTGGCCGAGATCTACACGCTCACCGACCCGGTGGTGATCGACGGGCTGGTTTCCGCGCACCGGCGGGGTGTCGACGTGCGAGTCGTGCTCGACCCGAACCAGGCCTACAACCTCCACGCCTACGCGCTGCTGGTCGCCGGCGGGGTCGCGGCTCGCTGGTACCCAGTTCCCAGGGGCGCCCTGCTCCACGCCAAGATCGGCCTGTTCGACGGCGAGCTGGTCCTGGGGTCTGCGAACTGGACTCGCAGCGGCCTTGACGTCAACCACGAGCTGGACATCGAGACGAGCGACCCGTACGCGGTATCCGAGTACGCGACGAGGTTCGAGGCCGATTGGGCCAGGTCGAGCGCGGCGGCGGCGGTGTGAACCGCCAGGCGAACCCTAGCTCTGCAGCGGCGGGCCGGCCGAGCCGGGAGGCGGGGGCCCCGAGGCGCCCGTCGACGGCGGGAGCGAACCAGGAGCACCAGGAGCCGGCATGTTGCCGAAGTTGACCTGCGGGACGGCGCGATCTGCGTCGTCGGCCTGGAAGAAGCCGAAGGGCTTGAACCCGAGCATCCCCGCGATCAGCGAGGTGGGGAGGGTCTGCAGCTTGATGTTGTAGTCACGCACGTTGCCGTTGTAGAAGCGGCGCGAGAACTCGATCTTGTCCTCGGTGGCGGTCAAGGTCTCCTGGAGGTTGGTGAAGGCGGAGATGGCCTTCAGGTCGGGGTAGTTCTCCGACACCGCGAACAGGCTGCGGAGGCTCTGGCTGAGCACGTTCTCGGCCTGGCCGATCTTGGCGGGATCGCCGGTGGCCCCGGCCGCGACTGCGCCGGCCCTCGCGTTGGTGACCGCTTCGAGGGTGCCCCGCTCGTGTCCCATGTAGCCCTGGACGGTGTTGACCAGGTTCGGAATGAGATCGTGGCGACGCTTGAGCTCGACGTCAATCTCAGACCAGGCTTCCTGGGTCCGGTTGCGCGCGGAGATAAGCCCGTTGTAGGTGAAGACGAGCCAGAGGACGATGAGGACGACGACAACGAGAATTACCCAGCCCACTGCTGCCTCATCCTACGCGTCCTAGGCGTGAGCGCGACGCGCCCATCGCGTCTTCTTCAGCATCTTCTTGTGCTTGTGCTTGCGCATCTTCTTGCGCCGCTTCTTGATTACCGAGCCCAATCCAACTCCCAGACAAACGAAATTTCCCGAAGGGGATTCAGGCGGCGAAGCATACCGTAAGCCGGTCGCCTCGCGTCCGAGCTTAAACTCGGCACGCATGTATTTCACCGACGCGCACGACGAGCTGCGGATGCACATCCGGAGATTCCTCGAGAAGGAGGTGCAGCCGCACCTGGAGGAGTGGGAGGAGAAGACGTTCCCCGACTCTATCTTCGAGCGCTTTGGCGAGCTCGGTTTCCTGGGGCTGCGCTACCCACCGGAGTACGGGGGCCAGGGCGGTGACTACTTTTCAGCGGTCGTCCTGTCGGAGGAGATGGCGAAGCTCGCCTGCGGCGGCCTGGGCATGGCCGTGGCGGTGCAGGCCGAGATGGCTACGCCGCCTTTGTTCCGCTTTGGCACCGAGGAGCAGAAACGAAAGTGGCTGGTGCCGGCGATCCGCGGCGAGCAGATCGCCGCGCTCGCCATCACCGAGCCTGACGCGGGTTCCGACGTCGCCGGCATCACGACGGTGGCGCGCCGCTACGGGGATGAGTTCATCGTCAACGGCCGCAAGATCTTCATCACCAACGGCGCTAGGTGCCACTGGGTGCTGGTCGTCACCAAGGGCGACCGCGAGCGGGGGCACAAGGGCTACAACCTGCTGCTGGTCGAGAAGGGGACGCCGGGCTTCACGGTGACCCGCACCCTCCAGAAGCTGGGCATGCATTCCTCGGACACGGCGGAGCTCCTGTTCGAGGACTGCCACGTGCCGGTGGCAAACCTCATCGGCGACGAAGGCGACGGTTTCAAGAACCTGATGTGGGAGCTGCAGGGAGAGCGCATGATCGCCGCGGCCGGCGCGATCGCGGGCGCTCAAGGCGTGTTCGAGTATGCGATGGAGTACGCGCGCAATCGCACCGCTTTCGGTCAGCCCATCGCGCAGTTCCAGGTGATCAAGCACAAGCTCGTCGACATGGGCACCAAGATCGCGGCGGTGCAGTCATTCGTGTATCAGACGGCAGAGAAATGGAACAAGGGTGAGTATCCCGTGCGCGAGATCTCACAGGCCAAGCTGCTGGCGAGCCAGGTCGCATGCGAGGTGGCTGATGAGGCGATTCAGATCCTCGGCGGCCACGGCTACATGCGCGAGTTCCCGGTGGAGCGCGCATGGCGGGACGCCCGCCTCGCGCGCATTGGCGCAGGCACCGACGAGGTCATGAAGGAGATCATCGCCAAGACCTACGGCCTGTGACGGCGGCGTGATCGAGCCCACGCTGTACACCGGCTGCGAGCCTGCGGTGGCAGCAGGCGTCGACGGCCGCATCCTCGCCGTGGGGGCCGGGGCCCGGGCTGCCGCGGGCCGCCGCGCCGAGGTCGTCCGTTTGAGAGGCAAAGCGCTGCCCGGGCTGATCGACTCGCACATCCACCTCGAGTGGCTGGCCAACCGCAAGCTCACTCTCGACCTGGCCGGCGCCGCCAGCGTGGCCGAGGCCCTGCGGCTGGTGTCGGAGCGGGCCAAAACCCTTCCCAAGGTCGGCTGGGTGTCGGGCGGAGGCTGGTACAACGACTCCTGGCCGGACCCGGCGTTTCCCAACCGCGCCCAGCTCGACAGGGCGGCCGGCGGCCGGCCCGTGTATCTGCGCCGCAAGGATGGGCACTCGGCGTGGGTGTCGAGCGAAGCGCTGCGGCAGGCGGGGATCGACCGCGCGACCACCGACCCGGCGGGCGGCTCGATCGACCGGGACGAGATGGGCGAGGCTACCGGCGTCCTCCGGGAGACGGCGATGGCGCTGGTGGGGGACATCGTGCCGCGGCCTTCCGAGGGTGAGCTGGACGCCGCCATGACGCGTGTGCTGCTCGACCTGGCCCGCCTCGGGCTCACGTCCGTGCACTCGATGGACAGAGCCCAGGGGTTCGCATCGCTCCAGCGCTTGAACGCGGAAAGCCGCCTGGCGGTGCGCGTGGTCTACAACCTTCCGCTGTCCGACCTGCCGCACGCGGAGCGGATGGGCGTGCGGTCGGGCTGGGGCGATCCGTGGCTCCGCATCTGGGGCGTGAAGGCTTTTCTCGACGGATCGCTCGGCAGCCGCACGGCCGAGATGCTCGACGGCACTGGCACGCCACGCCTTCTCCAGCCCGAGCTGATCGACATGGTCGAGCGCTGCGCCCGGGCCGAGCTCAACGTGTGCCTGCACGCGATCGGCGACGGCGCAGTGCGCCGGGCGCTCGACGCCCTGGCGCCGCACCGGGGAGCGTGGCGGACGTGGCGGCCGCGCATCGAGCACGCCCAGTGCGTGAACCCGAAAGACATGCCGCGCTTCGCCCGCATCGGCGTCATCGCGTCTATGCAGCCCATCCACGCGGTGGCCGACCGCGAGCTCGCCGACGCGCTTTGGCCGGCGGTCGCCGGTCATTCCTACGCCTGGCGGGCGCTCGAGCGCGCGGGCGCAAGGCTGGCGTTCGGCTCGGACGCCCCGGTCGAGAGCGCCGACCCGCTGGCGGGCATTGAAGCGTCGACCGCCTGGCGTCGTAACGCGGGCTGGTATCCAGAGCTCGCCATGACGCGTACCGCGGCGCTACGCGCCTACACGGCCGGCGCCGCGTACGCCGCCGGCATGGAAAAGGACCTGGGCGCGCTGCGTCCCGGGATGCTGTGCGACATCACCGTGGTCGAGGACGGACGGGTCATGGCGACCGTCGTCGGCGGCAGGGTCAGCTGGCGGCGAAAGCCTGCTTGAGCTTGGCGGCGGTCTCGAGCAAGGCCTCGTTGACGACCTTGACGTCGTCGATCACGGCCATGAAGTTGGTGTCGCCGTTCCATCTCGGCACGATATGAAAATGGACGTGGTCGGGGATGCCGGCGCCGGCCGCGCGCCCGATGTTGATCCCGATGTTGAAGCCCTCCGGGCTCATCGCGGTCCGCAGGACCGCCACGGTGCGCCGAACAGCGCGCATGACGCTTGCGGTCTGGGCGTCGTCCATCTCCTCGATGCTTCCCTGATGCGCTTGGGGCGCGACCATCGCATGCCCGGGGTTGTACGGGAACTTGTTGAGCATGACCAGAGCCCCCTGGGGGCGCCAGACCGCGAGAGCGGCGTCCTCGTCGTCGGGATTCTCGAGGACCCGGCAGAAAAGGCAGCCGGGTCGCTGGTCACCGCCGATGTACTGCATGCGCCACGGCGCCCAGAGTCGCTCCATTGATCTACGTCCTGTTCCTTCTCATGGTCACCGCGGTCTGGGGGTGGACCTTCGTGCTGGTCAAGGATGCAGTCTCTCACTACCCGACCCTGACGTTCCTGGAGCTGCGCTTCGCGCTGGCCTTCCTGGTCATGGTCGTGCTGGTGCGGGGGCTGCCCTCCCGCCGCGAGCTGCGGGTCGGCGTGCTGGCCGGCTTGGTGCTGGCGGGTGGCTACCTGGCGCAGACCGTCGGCCTCACGATGACCAGCCCTGGCAACTCGGGGTTGATCACCGGCCTCTTCGTGGTCTTCACACCGGTCATCGACCGGGTGTTTGGAGTGGCCCTGCGCCCGTGGACAGTGATCGCCGTGCTGGTCGCGCTGGGCGGCACGGTGATGCTGGTGGGCGGCCCGGGCGGCTTCGGGCTGGGTGATTTGTTGACGGTCGCCTGCGCCTTTCTCTACGCGCTGCACATCGTGCTCTTGAGCCGGTGGTCGCCAGGCCTGCGGTCGGCCCCGCTCGCCATGGTGCAGATGGGAACGGGCGCGGTCGTGTTCACCGCGAGCGGGTCGACCACGCTGTCCTTCCCGAGCGGGTCCGTGTGGTTCGCGATCGTGGTGACGGGCCTCTTCGCGTCCGCGCTCGCCTTCTACATCCAGACCTGGGCGCAGCAGCACCTCAGCGCGAGCCGCACGGCCCTGATCATGACCACCGAACCGGCCTGGGCGCTGGCCGCGGCGGTGGTCCTGGCAGGCCAGAGATTGGGCTGGCTGCAAGCCGCGGGCGCGGGGCTCGTCCTCGCCGCGATCGTGGGTCATGAGCTCGCATCCCTAAGATTTGAACCTCATGGTGAGCCGGCCCCGCCGTAGCGTCTATGTACCCCAGGACATCGAGCCCAAGTGGCAGAAGGTCTGGAGCGAGCGCGGGGTGATGAAGGCGAGGGACGACTCTGCCAGGCCGAAGTATTACGACCTGGTCATGTACCCCTACCCGTCTGGCGACCTGACGGTCGGGCATGCACGCAACTACGTGATGGGCGACGTCCTTGCGCGGATGAAGCGCATGCAGGGATTCGAGGTGCTGCATCCCTTCGGGTGGGACGCGTTCGGGCTGCCGGCTGAGAACGCGGCGATGAAGCGAGGAAACCTGCACCCGGAGAACTGGACTTTGGGGAACATCGCCAAGGGCACCCGCGAGTTGAAGATGATGGGCATCCTCTACGACTGGGACCGCGAGGTCACCAGCTGTCTACCCGACTACTACCGCTGGACCCAGTGGCTGTTCCTCCTGATGCTCGAACGCGGCCTGGCCTACCGCGCCATGGCGCCCGTCAACTGGTGCCCTGTCGACAAGACCGTGCTCGCAAACGAGCAGGTGATCAACGGGCGGTGCTGGCGCCATCCAGACGTCGAGGTGGAGAAGCGCGACCTCGAGCAGTGGTTCTTGAAGATCACCGACTACGCCGACCGGCTGCTCGACGACCTGGCCCTGCTCGACAGGTGGCCCCACAAGGTCCGCGTGATGCAGACGAACTGGATCGGCCGCAGCACGGGCGCCGAAGTGGATTTCGAGGTCGAGGGGCTCGCTGGCGAATCGGTCCGCATCTACACGACGCGCCCGGACACGTTGTTCGGCGCGACGTTCATGGTGCTTGCCCCGGAGCATCCGCTGGTCGAGCGCATCACCACCGAGAAGCATCGAGAGCGCGTCCGCGATTACGTCGAGAAGGCGCGCAAGGAGACCGAGATCGAGCGGTTGTCCACGGAGCGTGTGAAGTCGGGCGTCGCGACCGGCGGCTTCGCGATCAATCCAGTCAATGGCGAGCGCATCCCGATCTGGGTCGCCGACTACGTTTTGATGACTTACGGCACAGGCGCGATCATGGCCGTGCCTGCGCACGACGAGCGCGACTTCCAGTTCGCGGCGACTTACTACCTGCCCATTCGCGAGGTGATCGCGCCGCCCGGTGGCGAGCAAGGTGAGCTGCGGGAGGCGTACACCGGCCCGGGGCTGATGGTCAACAGCGGCGAGTTCGCAGGCCTTGACGCCGCCACGGGGATCGAGAAGGTGACTGCATGGCTGGAAGCCAGGGGCAAGGGCAAGCCGGCGGTCAAGTACCGGCTGCGGGACTGGCTCATCTCGCGCCAGCGCTACTGGGGGGCCCCAATCCCGGTGGTCTACTGCCCCGTCGACGGAATCGTCCCGGTGCCGGCAATGCAGCTCCCCGTGCTGCTGCCCAAGGAGTACCGGCCGCTGCCCGACGTTCCGGAGTTCTGGCGCACGACATGTCCGAAATGCGGCGGGGAGGCGCGACGCGAGACCGACACGATGGACACCTTCATCGACTCGTCCTGGTACTTCCTGAGGTATGCCAGCCCGCACGATGAGACGCAACCTTTCGACCCGGAGCTCGCCAATCACTGGATGCCGGTCGACCAGTACACCGGCGGCGTCGAGCACGCGATCCTGCATCTCCTTTACTCGCGCTTCTTCACCAAGGTGCTTTACGACGCCGGGTTGCTCAAGGTGTCGGAGCCTTTCACGCGGCTGTTCAACCAGGGGATGGTCAAGCGGTTCGGCCAGGTGATGTCGAAGTCGTTGGGCAACGGGGTCTCGCCTGAAGAGCTGGTGGCGGCGCAGGGCGCGGATGCAGGGCGGATCTACGAGATGTTCATCGGCCCACCGGAGGAGGACGTCGAGTGGTCGGACGCCGGCTTGAATGGAGTCGTGCGGTTCTTGCAGCGCGTATGGCGGTTGGTGCTGGAGCCGGAGTCGATCGTGGAGGGCGGCCCGGGGTCAGGACGTGGAGCGGACGTCGCCGTTCTGCGGCGGAAGGTGGCCCAGACGGTGGGGCGCGTCACCGAACAGAACGAGGAGCTGCGCTTCAACACCGCGGTGGCGGCACTGATGGAGCTGGCCAACTCGATGCAGGACTACCTTCAGGGTGGTGGCGCGCGCGACCGAGAATGGGAGGCGGCAGTGCGGACGCTCGTCAAGCTGTTGAACCCGATGGCGCCACACATCTGCGAGGAGATGTGGGAGAGGTTGGGCGAGAGCGGGATGCTGGCCGATGCCTCGTGGCCGGAGTTCGACGCCGCGGCTGCGGCTGAGCTGAAGCTGGTCCTGGTGGTCCAGGTCGCGGGCAAGCTGCGCGACCGCCTCAGCGTCAACGCCGGGCTCTCCGAGGCCGATGCGCTGACGGCGGCGATGGCCAGCGAGAAGGTCCGCTCAGCGCTGAACGGGCGCGATCCGTCGAAGGTGATCTACGTCCAGGACCGGCTGATCAACCTGGTCCCCTAGCGCCCCGCGCTCTTCCAGCGGTCTGGCCTCGTTGCCCTGCCTTCCGGCGCGCTCTTTAACAACCAGGCTTGACCGTTCGCCGGGCCGCGCCAATACGATCCATCTCACCCCAATGGGTGGGCGGGGTAGTTCATTGCTTATTGCTGCGGCACCGGGACACGGATTCCGGTATCCAGCACGAAGTCGGCAACCACGTGCGAGCCGGCGGCAACGGTCAGGGAGGTGGGCCCGCTGATGATCCGCATGTAGGTCTTCAGCGTCACCCTCCATGTCCCGGGTGGCAGGTCGATGGAATAGGCGCCCCGAGAGTCGGTCACGGCCGCTGTGCTGGTTCGGCCGTCGGAGAAGTTCACCTCGACTCCAGCCACGAAACGCCGCGCGCAGGGATCACCGGCTGGCTGCACGGGGGCGCACGGCACCGCGGTCACAACTCCGGTGACCTTGCCCGTACCCGTGGGCGGCGTGCTGCCAGGAAACTGGTACGCACCGCAACCGGCCGTCACCAACACCAGCGCCGCCAGCAAGACGTACTTCATGCCAGTACCAACGCCGCGTGCGGCAGCCGCGTCACGCCGCTCGTTCGGAACATTTGACGTCCCGCGATACTGTTGTGGCGGCAATCCGGGATGGCCAAGCTCGGTAAGGCAGAGGACTTTGGATCCTTGACCGAAGGTTCGAATCCTTCTCCCGGAACCACTCCACTTCCTTAACAGGGTGGGTTTTCAACGCGCTGAGCCGTCTCTATCTTCCAGCGCATGGGCTCGCGCATCCGATTCGTTTCCGGCTGGAAGCGCCTGCTGTTCCTCGGCGCCCCGCTGGCGCTCGCGCTGGGCGGTGTGGCGGCAGCGCACGCTTACAGCTCTTCGGCCGGCCCGCCTTCGAAGGCGGCGCTGAACCCGCTGGCCAACGCCGGGCTCAGCGTGCCGCCTCCGGCGGGCCTCCTGGTGGACGTCGTCGGGGCGGTGGCGAATCCCGGCCTCTACAGGCTGCCTCGCGGCGATCGCGTATACGACGCAGTCGCCGCCGCGGGAGGCCTGAGCCCTGATGCGGACGGCTCCCGGCTGCCCAACCTGGCTGGCCGGTTGAAGGACGGCGAGCAGATCAAAGTGCCGTTTGCCAAGACCACATCGGGGACGGCGATCACGCGGACCAATCTCAACACCGCGACGCTCGACGAGCTGGAAACCCTCCCGGGGTTCACCGAAGCATTCGCCCAGGAATGCATCGACTACCGGACCAACTTCGGTGGGTTTCAGAACACCCGGGAGCTGGTCGACATCCTTGGTCTCAGCGAGGCGGAGTATGTGATCGCCCGGCGATATCTCACGCTGTGACTCGATTCCCGGGCCTCGTCATCGCCCTGTCATGGTGCGCCGCGCTCGCGACTGCGGTGGTGGGCGCGCCAGAGCGGCCGGCGTTGGGGGCCGTCGCCATCGGCCTGGCGGCGCCGTGTCTGGCCCTGGCGGTCATTCTGCGGCCGCCGGTCATTGCCCTGGCGCTCACCGCCGCGCTGCTCGCCGTGGGCAGGGCCGAGCTTCCCGCCGCCGACCCACAGGCTCCGACGCGCGCGGCTGCGCTGGCCGGGCAGACCGTCAGCCTGACGGGTCACGTCGCAGACGACCCTCGGCCCTCGGGTGGCGGCGTGGAGGTGCTGGTCGAGCCCGACGGCATTGCCGCGCCCGCTGGTCCCGTGGCGGGGATCGGCAGCCTCATGGTCCGCTGGCGGGGACCGACCGAGGTCGCCTTCGGCGACGAAGTCCAGGCGAGCGGCAAGCTCGCCCTACCGAAAGACCTGCCTACGTTCGACCGGCGGGCCTACCTTGCGCAGCGGCATGTCTATCTCGAGGTCCAAGCGACCTCGCTCGATGTGGTGGCCACCGGTTCCGGGATCGCCGGCCTGCCCGCGTGGTTGCGCCACCGCTACACGGTGGCCCTCGACCACGCTGTGAGCCCGCCCCACGCAGCGGTCTTGCTGGGCATCGTCCTCGGGATCCGGCAGGGGATTCCGTCTGGGCTCCAGCAGGCGCTGATCGCCACCGGGCTCATCCACCTCCTCGTGCTGAGTGGGCTAAAGGTGGCCGTCTTCGCCCGCATCATCCAGGGCGCGCTCAACCCGTTGCTAGGGCGGCTGGCCACGTGGCCGGCCCTGGCCCTGATCGCGCTTTACGCAATGGTGGGCGGAGCGACTCCGGCCGCCACACGCGCTGCAGCCATGGGTGGCCTGGCGATCGCCGCCTCACATCTCGGGCGTCCGACCCACGTCTGGACGGCTCTCGCCGTCACCGCCGCGGTCATGCTCGGCTGGCACCCCGAGCTGGCCTGGGACGTCGGGTTTCAGCTTTCGTTCGCCGGCACGGCCGCGATCATCCTGTTGACGCCCGGGATCTCCAGGCGCCTGCGTTTCATGCCGCACTTCCTGCGGGAGCCGTTCGCCGTCACGTGCGCGGCTCAGGTCGGAACCCTCCCGATGATGGCCTCCGACTTTCACGTCCTGTCTCCCGCGGCGCCGTTCGCCAACGCCCTCACGCTGCCGATCCTTCCGGTCCTCGTCACTCTCGGCCTCCTGCTCGGGCCGCTTTCGCTCCTGCCGGATCTCGCGCGATATGCCGCAATTCCGATCACCGGCTTGCTGGCATACGTCGAGCAGGTCGCATATCTGCTGGCGCGTGCTCCCTCCGCCGCGATCTCCATACCCACGTTCCCCGCGTGGGCGGGGGCCGCGTACTATGCGGCGCTCGGAGGGGGCATCGCCGGGACGCAAACGAAAGGCCGTCACCGCAAGGTGGCGCTGGTCGCCGCCGTGGCCGCTCCCGCCGTGATCTCGACCGCCGCCCTGGTCATGTGGGCCCAGGCACCGCCCCAGGCGAGCGTCCTGGCCGTCGGCGACGGGCAGGCGGTTCTGCTTCGTGGACCCCTGGGCGCGATCCTGATCGACGGCGGCCCAAGCCCGCAAAAGCTCAGCGACGAGCTGGGAACCCACCTCCCGCCCTGGCAATCCCGGATCGACGCGCTGGTCATCACCGCTCCAGGGCTTGGCCACGTGGGTGGCCTGGCAGGGTTCGACCGCCAGTTGACCTCGGTGTACTTCCCGGACGCCGACATGAGCGGCGCCACCTGGCGCACCGCAGCCCTCGAAGCGGCGGCACGCGGCGCATCGATTCAGCGGTTGCGGGCCGGCGAGACGGTCACCGTCGCGGGCTTCGAGCTTCAGGTTCTCTCACCCGAACAGGGCGCTCCTGGAGACGTGCCTGGGGCCGCGGACATGGCTTTGCGCGTGGTGTCACCCGACGGTGCCAGCCTGTGCGACTTCAGCGACCTCGACCTCGACGGCCAGACGATCGCCGCCGCGCGGGTGCCAGGCTCCTGCACCTACGTGCTGCTGCCCAGCGGAGGGCGCAGCCTGCTTTCGCCGGATCTCGACAGAGTCGCCATCACTGCCAGCACTCAGCTGATCGCTTCGCGTGGACCAGGAAGGCTTGCGACCGGCTTTCCGCCCAACCTCCTTCGCACCGACCAGGAGGGAACGATCGTGCTCGCCATGTGATGAATGGGCAGCGTCACCGATCAGGGGTACGATCCCAACCATGCCCCGCGCAACCAACCGGCCCGCGGCGATGGCTGTCCTGCTCCACGGCGACGAGCGGTTCCTCGTCGACGAGAGGGCTCGCGCCATCCTCGGACAGTGGACCACTGAGCTGGTCTCCGACTTCGGGTTGGAGACGCTCGAGGGTGCGGGCCTCAGCGCGGCGCGGCTCCAGGACGCCGTCTTGCAAGCGCCTTTTCTCGATCCCTATCGCGTGGTCTTCGCGCGCATGGTTCCGGCGACGCGTGCAGACGGCGTGGCCCCGGGGCTCGCAGAGATACCGCCGAGCACTCGCGTGGTGGTCACCGTCGCCGGTCGTCTCGGCGCGACCAACAAGCTGGCGAAGGCGATCGTCTCGGCGGGCGGAACGGTCGAGGAGATGCAGCACCTGAAAGGCCGCGCGCTCAACGATTGGACGGCCCGCCGCGCTGTTGACAAGCACCAGCTCAGCGCGGCCGTGGCCGCCCAGGTCGTCCGGGTCACGCCCCCTGACCTCAGCGTGATCGACTCAGAGCTGAACAAGCTCGCCGCGTACCGGGCCTCGGGTGCAAAGCTCACGCCCGAGGTGATCGCAGACCTGCTGGCAGGCGGTCGCGAAGACGAGATCTTCAAGCTGACGGACAACCTGCTGCCGCGCCCGACGGCTCAATCGCTCACCATCGCGCGCAGCCTGACGGGGGCCGGCATGCAGCCGACGTCCGTCGCGTATCGCATGGCCCGCCACATCGCGCTGGTCCTGGAGGTTCAAGCAAAACAGGAGCGCGGCGAAACGCTCCAGCGCGTTCAAGACGAGATGACGGAGCACCGCTTCGTGGTGCAGAAGGCTTACGACGCGGCTCAGCAGGCGGACCCCGACCGGCTCGAAGAAGCGCTGAAGAAGATCCGCGACTACGAGTGGGAGGTCAAGTCAGGCCAGATCGACGCCGAGCTCGGTTTGGAGGTGCTCCTGACCCGGCTCTAGAAGCCTGGGCTACTTCTTCTTGGAGGCCGTCTTGGTCGCGGTAGCAGTGGCCGGGGCAGCCGTCTTGGCCGGGGCAGCCGTCTTGGCCGGGGCAGCAGCCTTGGTCGGGGCAGCAGCCTTGGTCGAAGCTTTCGGTGCCGCCTTGGCGGGAGCCTTCGGTGCAGCGGCGGGTTTCTTAGCCTTGCCCGCGCCCGCGCCCGCCCCCGCGCCTGCGGCCGGCGCCGAGGTTGCCATCTTCGCCATCTGGCGGGCGAGCCGCCCCTTTCGCCGAGCGGCGTTGTTGCGGTGAAGAACGCCCTTTGACGCCGCGCGGTCGAGCGACCGTACCGCGTCGAGCGTGATGGTCAGGTGGTCCGAGCCATCGCCGCCGGATTCCGCCATCGAGCGCCTGGCCTTGACGACCATCGTCTTGACCTCCGAACGCACGGCTCGATTTCGCGCGGCGCGCTTGACGCCGGAGCGTGCCTGCTTCTTGGCCGAGGCGGTTCGCTTAGCCACGTTTCATCACCGGTTTGGAGAACAAAGTCACGAAGCTAGGATTATAGGGGCCAGTGGAGTTCGAGCTCGGCGGGAAGCGCCCCAGCGTCCATCCCGACGCATACATCGCACCGACCGCGGTCCTCATCGGTGACGTCGAGGTCGAGGCCGGCGCGAGCGTTTGGTTTGGAGCGGTGCTGCGTGGTGATGAAGCCAGGATCTCGATCGGCCAGGGAGCGAACGTGCAGGACAACGCCGTCCTTCACTGTGCTGAAAACCTGCCGACCGTGATCGAAAGGAACGCCAGCGTCGGTCACTCCGCGCAGCTCGAGGGCTGCGTCGTGGAGCAGGGCGCGGTGGTCGGCATGGGCGCCACGATGCTGCAGCGCAGCCGGCTGGGCGCAGGCTCCATGCTGGCGGCGGGCGCCGTCCTGCAGGAGGGCAGGGAGGTTCCCCCGGGCCACATGGCGGCCGGAGTGCCGGCCACCGTGAAGAAGGCACTCGACGGATCGTCCGACCACTGGGTTGGCACCACCGCGCAGCACTATCAGGACCGCGCGGTCAAGTACCGGGCGCAGCTCAAGCGCACAACCCCTTGACGCTCGCGCTTCCGGCGCGCGCCAAGCTCAACCTGGACCTCGAGGTGATCAGGCGCACCGACGACGGTTTCCACGACGTGCGAACGACGATCCAGGCCATCGACCTCCATGACCTGCTGCAGATGACTACTGCCACCGAGACCACCCTCACCACATCCGGCTTGCCGGTCGCGAGCAGCCCCCAGAACTCGGTCCTCAAAGCCCACCATGCCTTCGAGGTCGCGGTCGGCCGCCCCATCCCGACAAGGTTCCACCTTCACAAGCGCATCCCCCCGGGTTCGGGAATGGGCGGGGCGAGCTCAGACGCCGCCGCGGCGCTGAGAGGTCTTGCCGCGCTGCACCGCCTCGACGTCGACCTTGGCGCCCTGGCGATGTCGATCGGTGCGGACGTCCCCTTCTTCCTGGGTGGCGGCATGGCGACAGCCGAGGGGCGGGGGGAGAGGCTGACCCGGCTGCCCACCACGCCGGCGTGGTTCGCGGTCGCGTGGCCTGGCATCGAGCTGTCGACCGCGTCCGTGTACCTTGCGTGGGACCAAGTGCACGGCGAACCTCCGAATCACCTGCTTCGCGCAGCCGAGCGAGCCGAACCGCGTGTCGTCGATTTCGGGCATCGCCTCGGGCCGGGCTGGCAGATGACCGGCAGCGGCTCCGCTTTCTTCCTGCGTTGCACAGACGATGAGCAGGCGCGAAATGCCACGGCATCCCTCGATTGCTGGACGGCGGTGACCCGCGCCATCGGTCCCTGGGCGTGACCTCGATTCGCAAGACGGCGGCGGTGTGGGCCGGCAAGGCGACCGGCGCCTTGAGTCGGGCCAGCGGACGTGGCGGCGGCACCACTCTGCCCGGCGACGTCGCGCGCGCCATCGATCCGCGAGTGCTGACCAAACTCTCGCAAGACCTCAACCAGGGATCGATCGTGATCACCGGCACCAACGGCAAGACGACGACCGCGCGCTTGATCACCTGGCTGCTCGAGGGCGCCGGACACAGGGTCGTCGCCAACCGCGCCGGCGCCAACCTCATCTTCGGCGTCACTGCCGCCGCCCTCGACCGCGCGGACGCGGCCGGCAACCTGCGCGCGGACTGGGGGGTTTTTGAGATCGACGAGGCGAGCCTCCCGAAGGCGGTCGCCGAGCTCCAACCCCGTGTGACGCTGGTGATGAACCTGTTCCGCGACCAGCTCGACCGGTACGGCGAGCTCGAATCGATTGCGGTCAAGATCGAATCGGCCCTGGCCGCGCTGCCCGAGAATGCGCGCGCCATCCTCAACGCCGACGATCCCCGCGTGGCGGAGATCGGCCTCGGGCTGCCGAGCCCACCCCTGTGGTACGGGCTCGATGACACCTCGATCGCGGCGCGCGAGCTGCCTCACGCAGCCGATGCGCGCACTTGCCCGCGATGCGGGGCGAGCTTGCATTTCGAGGCCGTGTACGTCGGGCACGACGGCGTGTACCACTGCCCCAACGGTGATTTCGCGCGACCCGCGCCAGAGCTGACCGCGACGAAGATCGAGCTCAACGGCTTCGTCAGCCTCGCCACGACCATCGACGGCACGCGCATCGACTTCCCGCTGGGCGGCCTTTACAACTGCTACAACGTGCTCGCCGCCTTCGCGGCGGCAAAGACGATCGGCCTGGAGCCGGACTACATCGCCGAACGCATGCGCACCTTCAGCGCAGCATTCGGGCGGCAGGAGCGCATGGAGTTCCGCGGCCGCAATCTCAATTTGGTCCTTTCCAAGAACCCCGCCGGCTTCAACGAGACGCTTCGCACCGCCGTCGAGCTCGCGCATGGCAACAGCTTTTTGATCGGCCTCAATGACCGCAAGGCGGACGGCACTGACGTGTCGTGGATCTGGGACGTGGACTTCGAGATGCTGAAAGGCAAGGCCAGGGTCGTGGTGCCGGCGGGTTCTCGCGCGCACGACCTCGCGGTGCGCCTCAAGTACGCAGGCGTTAAGGCCGAGCAGGCCGAAACCGACCCTGCGAGGGCGCTCGATCAGCTGATCAAGGTCACCGAAAAGGGTGAGACCGCGCACCTTCTGTGCACGTACACGGCGATGCTCGACGTTCGCGCGGAGCTGGTCAGGCGCGGCTGGGCCAAGCCTTACTGGGACACTTGAGCGACACATGAGGTTCACCGTCGGCTGGCTCTACCCCGACCTGATGAACATCTACGGCGACCGGGGAAACATCCTCACGCTGCTCAAGCGCGCGGAATGGCGCGGCTTCGACGCCCGCGTGATCGAGCTCGGGCGCGGCAGTCATAAGGAGATGCAGGACGTCGACGTCTTCTTCTTTGGCGGCGGCCAGGACCGCGAGCAGGCGCTGGTCTACGAAGACCTCCTGGAGTTCAAAAAGGAACCGCTGCAACGCGCGGTGGGTGATGGTGCGCAGGTTCTTGCCGTGTGTGGCGGATACCAGCTTCTAGGCCACTACTACCAGACCGGGGAAGGGGAGAAATTTCCAGGCATCGGCCTGATCGACGTGCGTACCGAGGCAGGAAAGAAGCGGTTCATCGGCGACGTGGTCGTGGAAACCCAGATCGCAGATCTCATCCCGACCACACTGGTCGGGTTCGAGAACCACAGCGGACGCACGTTTCTGGGTCCCCAAGCCCGCCCGCTCGGCAAGGTGCGGCTCGGCTACGGCAACAACGGGTCGGACGGCTACGAGGGATGCATGCAGGGGGGCGTGATCGGCACCTACCTGCACGGCAGCCTGCTGCCGAAGAACCCGCAGCTGGCCGACTATGTGATCGGGAACGCCCTCAGGCGCCGCGGGGCCGGCGAGCTTTCGCCGCTGGACGACTCGGCTGAGCTGGCCGCGCACGACCGGATCCTGCTGCGCGCGCCACGGCACGCGAGCGCTTAGCGGCCCCATTCTTGCGCGCGGCGCCCGAAGAGGCGGCGCCGTTGGACGAAGCCCGTGGCGTCAGCGCTTCGCGAAGCACCTGGTCGATCGACTCGACCATGACGAGCTGCATCTCCTTGCGCAGATCGGCCGGAATGTCATCCAGGTCCGCCTCGTTTCGCGTCGGCAGCAGCACTCGGCGGAGGCCCGCGCGGTGCGCGCCAAGAACCTTTTCCTTGATGCCGCCTATCGGCAGCACTCGCCCGCGCAGCGTGATCTCGCCGGTCATCGCCACGTCGTCACGCACGGGCCGGCCGGTGAGGATCGAAGCCATCGCGGTCAGCACGGTCACGCCGGCGGACGGCCCCTCTTTCGGCTGCGCCCCGGCGGGCACGTGGACGTGGATGTCGTTCTTGTCGAAGAGCGCAGGGTCGATTCCGATGTCGGCCGCCCGCGCCTTCAGGTAGGAGAGAGCCGCTGATGCCGACTCTTTCATCACCTCGCCCAGCTGGCCGGTCAGCTTGAGCTCGCCCTTGCCGGGCGTGAGCGCGGCTTCGACGAAGATGATCTCGCCGCCGCTGGGCGTCCACACGAGCCCCGTGGCCACGCCGGGCCGGTCGATGCGCTCGGCCGCGTCGTCGAAGTACCGGCGCTTGCCTAGGGCCGCGCGTACGCGCTTGGCATCGTCCGACCCGCGCCGGCGACGCTTGCCCACCGCCATGTCGGCCACGTCACGCCGCATCACCGATGCGATTTCGCGCTCGAGGTTGCGCACGCCCGCCTCGCGCGTGTACTGGCGGATGATGAGGCGGATCGCCTCTTCCGACATCGAGATCTCGTCGGTCCGGAGTCCATGCGCGGCGAGCTGCTTGGGGATGAGGAATCGCTGCGCGATCTGCAACTTCTCCTCTTCGGTGTAGCCGGACAGGTTCAGCACCTCCATGCGGTCGCGCAGGGCTGGCGGAATGGTCTCGAGGCTGTTGGCGGTCGTGATGAACATCACCTTCGACAAATCGAATGGCACGTCGAGGTAGTTGTCTCGGAAGTCCTTGTTCTGCTCGGGGTCCAGCACCTCGAGCAGCGCCGAGGACGGGTCGCCGCGCCAGTCAGCACCGATCTTGTCCACCTCGTCGAGCATGAACACCGGGTCGTTTGATTCCGCGCGCCGGATGGCCTGCAGGATGCGGCCGGGCATGGCGCCGATGTACGTGCGCCTGTGGCCGCGGATCTCGGCCTCGTCGTGCACGCCGCCGAGCGACGCTCTCGCGAACTTGCGCCCCATCGCGCGGGCGATCGACTGTCCCAGTGACGTTTTGCCGACGCCCGGTGGGCCGACGAAGCAAAGGATCGGCTCGCGTCCGCGCTCGGTCGAGCCGCGCTGCTGCTTCAAGCGCCTGACCGCTAGGTGCTCGACGATTCGCTGTTTCACCTTGTCCAGGTCGTAGTGGTCGGCATCGAGGATTTCGCGAGCCTTCACGACGTCGACCTCGCCTCCGGTCGATACGTTCCACGGAAGCGAGACGATGAGCTCCACGTACGTCCGGATGACCGACGACTCCGGTGACGCGCTCGGGATGCGCTCCAGCCTCGTGAGCTCGCGGTCCGCCTCGCGCCTGGCCTCGGGCGGAAGGTCGGCCTTCTCGATGCGCTCGCGAAGCTCGCTCAGTTCGGCGTGCTCGGAGTCCAGCTCGCCGAGCTCGCGCTGGATTGCCTTGAGCTGCTCGCGTAGGAAGTACTCGCGCTGGGCCTTGCCCATCTGCTCCTCGGCCTGCGATTGGATCTTGCGCCCCAGCTCGAGGACCTCGAGCTCGTGCGACATGTGGCCCAGCAGTTTCTCGAGCTTCGCTTTGGCGGAGCCCATCTCGAGAATCTCCTGGCGCTGCTCGGTGGTCAATCGGATGTGGTTGGCGATGTAGTACGAGAGGTGCAGCGGGTCGTCGATGGACCCGGCCGCGCCGGCCAGCTCCGCCGGCAGGTGCGGCGCCAGCGTCACGAGCTGCTGGAAAGACTGAATGGCGCGCCGCATGAGCGCCTCGCGCTCGATGGTCAGGAAGTTCTCGGTCGACTCGGAGTACATCTCGACGGCGCAGGTGAGGTACGGATCCTCGGACAGTGCCTCGACCAGCCGGATCCGGCGCATCCCCAGCACCGCCAGCTGCACGGTTCCGTCAGGCAGCTTGAGCAGGTGCTGCACGCGCACCATCGCGCCGACGTGGTGCACGTCCTTAAACCCAACGTCTTCCGCGGTCTCGTCAAGCTGGGTTGCGACGGCGATGTGGCGCTCGACCCCGGTCAGGTCGTCGAGCAGTTGCAGGGATTTCTTGCGGCCGACCGACAGCGGTATGAAGATGCGGGGGAACACCACCGTGGACTTCAACGGCAGGACCGGCAGGTGGGACGGGACAACCCCCTCCAGGTTGACCGCCGGCACCTCGCTCACGAGAACAGAGTATTCCCCAGCGCGGCGTCTTCTCAGCTTGCCGGCCAGAACTCTCCCGGCCCGACAAACTCCCAGCCCGCAGGGTCGCTCCTCGAGCGAGGATCGTCGCCGGCGGCAAAGCTGACCACCTGCTCGGCGCCTGTGGCCAGGTTCATCGCGTAGACCGTGCGGCCGCCTTGCGAGGAGCCTGGACACGCGTCAGCGGGAGTGCACGCGACCTCTTCGAGATACCAGACCCAGCCGTCCTTGACGAACATGGCCTGCGACCGAAGCTTGTCGATCAACATGCGGGTCGTCCCAGCCTTCAGGTCGTACGTATACACGCGCGGCTGTTGAAAGTTGATGGGATCGGAGTACGCGGTGTAGGCGACCAGGCTCTCGTCCGGCGACACTCCTGGCAAATAGGACCACGTCGCGGCGCCGCGCAGGTCGGCGACTCCTCCTTCTGGGGTCCACGACTGTTGAGTGGTGGTGCCGCCGGACCGTGTGAGGAATAGGCGGTGGCCGGTTCGATCCCAGAACGCGGAGCTGATGGCGGTATCGAAGGAGCTCACGAGCTTCCGGTCGGCCACGCGGTAGACCGCGATCGGTTCAGAGCCTTTGCCGGATTCCCATCCTGCGGCGACATACTGGCCGTCCGGCGAGATATCCAGCACCTGCGGCGGCAGGCCGAATCGGCAGATGCAGTCGCCAATCCCGACCCGATAGGTGAAGAGCGGCCCCTCCTGCTGGTTGGAATAGAGGTGCACCGCCACGCCACCTCCAGGGAAGTTGCCGTTGTCCTGGGGGACCGGGAGCGTGTACGCGGCGACGCTCAGGTCGGGAAGCCAGGAGACGATGACCGCATTGAACGGCAACTTGCCGGCGACGGTCTCGTTGCCGCTCCCGAGCGAGTGGAGGATGACGTCCGTCTCGGTGGGGGAGACCGGCCGTAGATACTCGAACGTGTCGCCGGTGAACAGATGCGCCGACGTGTTGGAGATCGTGCACAACAGCCGTGGGTGGACAGGGTCCGAGACGTCATAGATCAGGGACGACCCGTACCCCGCTTCAATCATGACCATGGCCGCGGCTCCGCCTCCACTACTGCACGCCACCTTCGGCGCGGGCGCTGGCGATGCAGCGGCGCTGGGCGAATCAGAAGGGCTTGGGGACGGGCTGGCGACGGCCGGCGCCGAGCTGGGGGACGGGGAATGCACCGCGAACGCGCTCGAGGGGCCCGGCGCGCAGGCGCAGATAGTCACCACCACCCCCGCCAGGCCGATCAGTCGACGCATGCCGAGAGGTTAACGAGCCAATTGGGGGCAAGTTACAACGCCCCTATAATTTCTCCAGCCCGAGAGGGCGGAACTTTGAGCCAAGCGATAACGGCCGTCATACTCGCCGCCGGTCACGGCACCCGGATGCGGTCGCGTACTCCTAAGGTCCTTCACCCGATCTGCGGCCGCCCCATGATCGACTACGTGCTCGACGCGGTCGCCGAGGCCGGCGCCCGCGAAATCAAGGTGATCGCAAACCCGCACCACGCCGAGGTGGCGGCGCACCTGGACGAGAGGGGCATCGCGCCCACCTTCCAGCGCGATCCCAAGGGCACGGCGCATGCCCTGCGCCAGATCCCGGCGGACCAGCTGCGCGGCAAGCTCGTCCTGGTGGTCAACGGCGATTCGCCGCTTCTGACCGGCGCCACCATCGCGCAGGTCGTGCACGCCCACGCGGAGAGCGGCGACCCGGCGACCATCGCCAGCGTCGAGGATCAGGGCCGGGATGACGGCCGCATCATCCGGGCCGCGGACGGATCACTGGGGCGCATCGTGGAGCGCAAGGACGCCACGCCTGAGATCAGAGCGAGCGTCCACGAGTTCAACGTCGGGGTGTACTGCTTCGACGGGACCAGGCTGGTCGAGGCCCTGGAGCAGGTCGGGGACGACAACAAGGCCGGCGAGTTCTACCTCACCGACGTGTTCCTGCACATTCACCCGGTCGGAATCGTCAGGCTCGTCGATCCGCAGGAGGCGATGGGCGTCAAGGACCGCGTCCGCCTCGCCGCTGCAGCCTCTGTCATGCGCCGCCGCATCCTGGAGCGCTTCATGGTCGGCGGCGTGACCGTGATCGACCCTGCCAGCACGTTCATCGACGCCACGGTCACCATCGGTCAGGACACCGTGATCGAGCCGTTCACCGTGATCAAGGGCCACTCGGTCATCGGCGCCGACTGCCGGATCGGCCCGCACGTCCACATAGAAGACGCGCGCATCGGCGACCGCTCGGACTGCGGCCCGTTCGCCAAGCTGCGTCCCGGCACCGAGATCTCGGAGGACGTTCACGTCGGCAGCTTTGCCGAGCTCGTGCGGACGAGGGTGGGCCGCGGCAGCAAGGTGCCGCACGTCTCCTACCTGGGCGACACCGACCTGGGCGAGGACGCCAACATCGGCGCCGGCACGATCACCGCCAACTTCGACGGGACCAACAAGAACCGGACGCAGATCGGCGACGGCGCCTTCGTCGGCGTGGACACGATGCTGGTCGCTCCAGTCAAACTTGGCAAGGGATCGCGCACGGGGGCCGGTTCGGTGGTGACCAGGGACGTGCCGGCCGGCGCGACAGCCGTCGGAGTTCCAGCTAGGGTGGTACGGAGAAAAGCCGTGAGCTCGGATTCGGAATCGGACGCCAGGTGATCGGGCGGATTCAGACCGCGGTCGAGTACGCCGGCGAGGAGAGCTCGCCCTGGGGCGCGCTCAAGCTCATCGGGGGCAGTGCCAATCCCGCGCTCGCCGCGCGGATCTCGGAGCAGCTGAGCGTGCCGCTCACCGACCCCCGCCTCCGCCACTTCCCCGACGGCGAGATCAACGTCAAGATCGAGGACTCGATGCGCGGCCACGACGTGTTCGTGCTGCAGCCGACCTCACCGCCGGTGAACGAGCACCTGATGGAGCTCTTCATCATCCTCGACGCGCTGCGCCGTGCCTCCGCCGGCCGCGTCACCGCCGTCGTCCCCTACTACGGCTACGCGCGCAAGGAGCGCAAGACGCAGCCGCGCGAGCCCATCTCGGCCAAGCTGGTCGCGAACTTCATCACGCTGGCCGGCGCCGACCGCCTGCTGCTCCTCGACCTCCACGCCGAGGCCATCGAAGGTTTCTTCGACGTTCCGACCGACCACCTGTCGCCGCACCGCATCATCGCCGAGTACCTGAAAACCCGGGATCTCAAGCACATCACCATCGTGGCGCCCGACGCCGGTGGCGGGCGGCGCGCCGAGGCGGTTGCGAACGACCTCAACGCGCCGATCGCATTCGGCTACAAGCGACGTGCGGGCGACGAGGTCGAGATGATCGCGGTTTCAGGTGAGGTGAAGGGCCGCGACTGCGTCGTGGTCGAGGACATCATCACCACCGGCACCACGATCTCCAAGCTCGCGGAGTCGCTGCACGACCAGGGCGCTCACCGCGTGCTCATCGCCGCCACTCACCCCGTGCTCACCGGCGATGCGGTGAAGCGGTTGAAGGACGCTCACGTGGACGAGGTGATCGTGACCGACTCCGTGCCCATCCCCGCCGAAAAGCTCGGCCCACCGATCACTGTGTTGTCGGTGGCACCTCTGCTTGCTGAGGCGATCATCCGGGTGCACGAGAACCGGAGCGTCAGCGAGCTCTTCCGTTAAAACGGGGCCGTCATGACTGGGCAGGAGTGGGTTGAGCTATTTGTCCTCATCGCGTGCTTCTTCATCGCCGCGTTGGCGAGCGGCACGGAGACCGCGCTCACATCGGTCGGCCGCCTGCGCGTGCGCTTCCTCGCCGAGCAGGGGCACAAAGCGGCGGAGATCCTGCAGCGGTTGCGCGCCGACCCCAACCGGTTCCTGTCGACGGTGCTCTTCGTCAACACGCTCGCGCTGATCATCGCCTCGAGCTCGGCGACGCTGCTAACCGACTCCATCTTCACCAGGATTGGTGTGCCCGGAGCGTGGCGGTTGTGGATGGCGCTGCTGGTTTCGCTGGTCCTGTCGATCCTCCTGCTGATCGCCGCCGAGGTGACACCGAAGACGCTCGCGATCAGCCACGCGGAGCGCGTCGCACTCGCGGCGGCTGGACCCGTGGACCGGCTCGCGACCTTCCTCGGCCCGATTCTCTTCGCCGTGACGATCGTCTCGAGGGCCCTGACCGCGGGTCGCGCCGCGCGAGCGCCCTACCTGTCGGAGCAGGAGCTGCTCACGCTTCTGCACGTCTCTGAAGAGCAAGGCGTGATCGAGGAGCAGGAGCACCAGATGATCCACGGCATCATCGAGATCGGTGACAAGACGGTCCGCGAGATCATGATTCCGCGAACCGACATCGTGGCGGTCGAGCGCGATGCCACCCTGCGTGACATCGTCCGCCTCTTCAAGGAGCACCGCCACACGAGGATGCCGGTGTTCGAGAACGACATCGATCACGTTGTCGGCCTGCTGCACACCAAGGACCTGCTGCTCTTCTACACGCTGTCCACCTCGCAGAAGTTCGACCTCGAGAAGATCCTGCGGCCGATCGAGTTCACGCCTGAGCAGAAGAAAGTCGACGAGCTGCTGAACGACATGCGGACCAAGAAGGTCCACATGATGATCGTCGTCGACGAGTACGGCGGCACCGCCGGCCTGGTGTCGCTGGAGGACCTGCTCGAGGAGATCGTGGGCGAGATCCGCGACGAGTACGACTCGGCGGAGGAGGAGCAGCTGGTGATCCTCGACGGCCACGAGGCCCGCGTCGACGCCGGCTTTCCTCTCGAGGAGCTCAACTCCCGGTTGGGGCTCGCGATCGAGGAATCGGGCGATTACGACTCGGTGGGAGGCTACGTCCACGCGGTGCTCGGCAAGATCGCCCAGGAAGGTGACTCGATCACCGGCGGCCGCGCCAAGTTTACCGTGGAGAAGGTGCTCGGCCGGAGGATCGAGACGGTCCGGGTCACCGCCGACCAGCCATGGCCAGACGAAGTGCTCGGCCGCGGCAGCCCCGACGACGCGCGTCGCCTGGAGGAAGGATCTGGCCACCTATAGCGACCGCGCCGTCGTGCTGCGCAAGCTCGACTACGGCGAGGCCGACCGCATCTTCACGCTGCTGACCCGCACTCACGGCAAGGTGGGTGCGATCGCCAAAGGGGTGCGCCGCCCCGAGTCGAAGTTGGGCCCCTCCCTGGAGCTCTATGGGCACATCGACGTGCTGTTGGCCAGGGGCCGGGGCGACCTCGATGTGGTGGCGCAGGTGCAGCGCGTGCCCGGGTATCGAATCGAAGGGAACGTCGAGACGATGTCACACGCCGCCCTCATCGCCGAGCTCGCGGAGCGTGTCTGCGAGGATCGCCATCCCGTGGACGGCGTCTATGAGCTGGCGGTGATGGCCCTCTACGAGCTTGCGCGCGAGACCGACCCCCGCCGCGCGTCCGCCTACTTCCTGATGGCGGCCCTGGACCTGCTCGGCTACGCGCCGCAGCTCGCGGCGTGCGTGTCGTGCGAGAAGCCGCTCGCGGCCAAACCGGCCGCGTTCAGCGCGGAGGCTGGCGGCTTTCTGTGCGACGCGTGCGCTCTCCCGGTGATGTCGCTCGTCCCGCTTTCGGCGATCAAGGTGCTGCGGCTGATGGCCGCGGGCGACCTCGACACGTACCGGCGCCTCAAGCTGGACCTGGCGCTGATGTCTTCGATCGAAGGCGTCCTCACGACCCAGCTGGAGCATCACCTGGACCGCCGTCTGAAGTCGCTACAGTTCCTGCACCAGATGAGAGCGATCTCCCAGTGAAGCATCCGACCGTCTCTCGGGACCAGGTCATGGAGAAGGTCGTTGCCCTCACCAAGCGGCGCGGCTTCATCTATCCGTCGAGTGAGATCTACGGTGGCCTGTCGGGCTTCTACGACTACGGCCCGTACGGCGTCGCGTTGAAGCGGGCGATCCGGGAGCTTTGGTGGCGCCACATGGTCGACCTGCGCGACGACGTCGTCGGCCTGGAATCGACGCTGATCATGCCGTCCGACGTGTGGGCCGCCTCGGGTCACCTCACCAACTTCGTCGACCCGCTGCGCCAGTGCCTCGGCAAATGCAAGAAGCGCTGGCGCGCCGACCACGTCAGCGGCAATACGTGCCCCGAATGCGGCGGCGAGCTCACGGAGCCGCGCATGTTCAATCTCATGTTCAAGACCAACGTCGGCCCGCTCGAGGACGAGGCCTCCGAGGTGTACCTGCGCCCGGAGACCGCCCAGGGCATGTTCGTCGACTTCAAGAACGTCATCAACTCGTCGCGGGTGCGGGTCCCGTTCGGCATCGCGCAGCAGGGGCGCGCTTTCCGCAACGAGATCACGCCCGGGAACTTCGTCTTCAGGGTGCGCGAGTTCGAGCTGATGGAGATGGAGTACTTCGTGCGCCCAGACCAGGACGACGAGGCGTTCGACTACTGGCGCAAGGAACGGATGCGCTGGTTCACCGAGGTGCTCGGGATCGGGCCTGAGCGCCTGCGGTTCTACGACCATCCGCAGGCGAGCCTGTCCCATTATTCGAAGCAGACGACCGACATCGAGTACGAGTTCCCGTTCGGCTGGGGCGAGCTCGAGGGGATCGCCGACAGGACCGACTTCGACCTGGTCGTTCACCAGGAGCGGTCCAAGCAGGACCTCACCTACCTGGACCCGGAGACGAACGAGCGCTACCTGCCATGGGTGATCGAGCCGGCGGTCAGCGTCGAGCGCATCTTCATCACCCTTCTGATCGACGCGTACGACGAGGACGTGGTCAACAACGAGCCCCGCACCCTGTTGCGCCTGCATCCAAACGTGGCGCCCGTACAGGTCGCCGTGGTGCCCCTGTCAAAGAAACCCGAGCTGACCGGGCCGGCTCAAAAGGTCATCCAGGCTTTGCGCGGCCATTTCCGAGTCGAGTACGACCAGACCGGTGGCAACATCGGGCGGCGTTACCGCCGCCAGGACGAGATCGGCACTCCGTTCTGCGTGACCGTCGATTTCGAAACGCTGAACGACCAGGCGGTGACCATCCGCCACCGTGACAGCACCGAACAGGAGCGGGTCAAGATCGCCGACCTCTCCAGCCGCCTGGAGGCGCTGGTCGGCTGACGGCCTCGCGGCCGTGACTTCAAGCGCAAAAACGCACAGAATGTCGCTCGTGCAGTCCCCAAGCGCGGTCCTCGTCACCACCACGGAACGGCCGGCCGGCTACGAGGTCAAACAGGTGCTCGGGCAGGTGTTCGGGGTCGTGGTGCGCAGCCGCGGCCTGGGCGGGAACATCATGGCCGGCTTCCGATCGCTCGGCGGCGGCGAGATCGTCGAGTACACGCGCCTGGTCGAAGACACGCGGCGGCACGCAATCGACCGGATGATCGAGAACGCTCGGGCCATGGGCGCCAACGCGGTCGTGATGATGCGCTTCGACTCTTCGGAGATGGGGCAGACCATGACCGAGGTGGTCGCCTACGGCACGGCCGCAATCATCGAGCGAAGCGCCCCATGAATTGGGCGTTGATCGAGGTGATCGTCGTGATCGTCTTCGCGGTCGCCGGCTATTTCATCTGGGATCGCCGCTATCGCGGATCGAACCAGGGCGCTCTCAAGCCGACGGGCGAAGTCTTCAAGGATCCGACCACGGGGAAGATGACCCGCGTGTACGAGGACCCTGCCACCGGCCAGCGCCAGTACAGGGAAGAGGAGAGCTAACCCAAGCCGGTCGCGAGAGCGGACCGGACCTCGGCCCCCAGCGTTGAAAGCGGACGCCGGAACCGGTCGAGGTGGGTGGCCGAACGCGAGCCGGGGTGCCAGTCAAAATCCAGGTGGCCGGTGCGCTCAGACGGTTCGCACACATCAGGGATGTCTTCCGAAGGGATGAAGAGGCATTCCTCGTGGAAGCGCTTCTGATCTCGCAGCCATCCGAGCACGACAAAGCGCGTGGTTGGTGACGAGCGGAAGCTCGAAAGCAGGATGCTGACCGTCCCCGCATGGTGGTCGGCATCGACGCCGATGGTCTTGATCTGCAGTCCGAGCACTCGCCTGCTCTTCAGGTGCAGGGCCACCAGCTCCGACGTCTCGAGATCGGGAAAGCATCGGAACAGGTCCAGGTCACCGTCCTCGGCGAGCAGGCGGGTCACCTCGGATTCGCCGAGGAATCCCACTTCGCTCCGCCAGACCGGGCTGGGCGGCAGCGCCTCTTCGGCGGCGGCGCCAACCGGGCTGATGCCGAACCTCTCGACCAGCCGCTCGGTCGGTACCAGGTAGGGCAGCCACCGGCTCCGGGAGCGAGGCTTCATGCCGAAGCCCATCGAATAGACGGGCCGGCCGTTGGCGGACGTGTGATCGGCGAGCCGCTTGAAGTCGCCCTCGGAGGCGACCAGCATCGTCGGCCCAAGGCCGCCCTCGGTGATCAGCCCGCTCACGAGCAGGGCTTTGTCGTCCTGCAGCGAGTCGGCCCACACGACCAGGTGCACCTCGCCGTCGACCAGGGTCGAGCGGGCCTTGGCCTGCACCGGCAGGTACTCGCCGTCGCTCAACCTGTGCACCAGCGCGTCGATGCCGCGGTCGGCCAGTGGCAGGAAGACGTGCAGGCCCCCTCGAGATTGCTCGGTGAGCAGCGCCCACAGGCGGAATTCGAACACCTGGCCCGACGCGCTCGCCTCGCGACCTGTCCAATGCTCGGTCATCGAGCCGGATTCCAGGAGCCGGCGGTCAGGCGCATAGGGTGGCGGCGGTGCGCAGGTAAACCTCGACGCATTTCTCGACCGACGCAAGCTCGACCCATTCCACGTCGGCATGCGCGCCTTCGCCCGAAGGTCCGAAGGCCACGGTGGGGATGCCGGCCGTGTTGGTCAGGGCCATGTCCATCCAGTAGGCGGCGCCGATCTCCTCTGGATCCTGGCCCAACACCTCCCTTGCGGCGCGGGCGACGGCCATCGCCACCGCGCTGCCGGCGCTCACCTCCGAGGACGCGCGCTCCAGCACGACCCTGGCCGACGCCTCGAGGTTCGGGTCCTCTTCGCGCGCGATGGCGATGAGCGCTTCCAGCTCGGTCAGGCACTTCGCCCCATCCTCGCCGGGGACCGTGCGGCGTTCCACCTTGAGCTCGCAGCGGGCTGGGTAGGTGCTCCACTCCTGGCCGCCTTCGATCAGGGAAGCATGGAGGGTGCCGCGGCCCAGCAGACGGTGCCCCGGGCCCGTGCGCAGCCGCCGGTCCAGGTTGACGACGCCGGTCAGGATGCGGCCCATCCGAGCGATCGCGTCGACGCCGAGGTCGGCGCGCGACCCGTGCGCCGCCACCCCCTCGGTCTTGACCTCCAGCCATACAAATCCCTTGTGCGCGAGGCAGAGCCGCAGCTCAGTCGGCTCGGTCACGATCGCCGCGTCAGCGTGGAACTGCTCGAGCACCGAAATGGTGCCCAGGCTCGCGACCTCCTCGTCCGCGACCGCGGTGATGATGAGATCGCCCTTGAGGTGGAGCTTTTTGGCTTCGCGGGCCGTGAGCATGATCGCCGCGAGGCTCGCCTTCATGTCGTAGGCGCCCCGGCCGTAGACGCGCCCGTCGCGCACTAGCGGGTCGAACGCCCGCTCCATGCCTCCGGCGCCCACCGTGTCCATGTGCGCGTTGAGCATCAAGCTCGAGCCGCCGCCGCTGCCTCGCAGCACGCCGACCACGCTCGGGCGGCCCTTGACCGGCTCGACGATCGTGACGTCCAGCCCATGGTCCTGGAGCCACGACGCCACGAAGCTGGCGATGTTGGCCTCGCCGCTGCCGTCCGCGACGAGATCAGGGTTGACCGACTCGATCGCCACCAGCTCACAGACCAGCTTCTCGAGTTCGTCTAAGAGCTTTGGGCTCATCTCCGGTGAGGGGATTCTATGCAAGAAGGAGAAGCCCATCGTGGCGATGGCCCTAGGACGTGAGGCGCCGCAATCGCCGCGAAGGGTGTTCCGCGCCTGCGAGAGAAAGGTGCACGGTCAGCAGGGAGCGCCTTCGCGACAGACCGGCATTACCGCTGCGGTCTTGTCGACTACCACCCGACCGCCCAAAGGAACTTTGAGCGGCACCGTGACGCTCCGGGGATGCCCGACCGCGTCGCACGCCCCAGCTGACGCCTGCCTCTGGTCCTGCGTGATCTGCACGTCCAGCGCGACAGCGGTGGCGGATTCGGACACGAGGCCGATGTAATCGGCACTGCAAGGTTCATCGCCGGCCGGCGCGCCGACAAAGTGGTAGACCAGGGAGCGATCGTCAGGGCTCACCGTCGCGCTGGCCTGCGACGGTGCGGCCCAACCACCACCCCACAACGCAGAGGGCGGCAGGGCGGGATATGCGATCTCCGCTTCGGCCCCGTCCGCGGTGAACAGCCAAGAAGAGATGTCGGCGGTTCCCCGGTCGGTCTCGTACGCGGCCGGCGCGAACCGCGCCTGGGTCACGCGGAGCGGGGTCACCGTTCCACATCCCTGGTTCGCCGGGGACTCCGCGTTGCGTTTCAGAGCGGCGTAAGCCTCAGCCGCCGTGATGGCGTCGTGGGAAGCGCTCTCGCCCGAAGCCCAGCTCACAGTCGCGTGGGTTGGAACGTCCGCCGGCAAGCTCACGCCGAGCGTGTAGCTCCCGCACATGAAAGCGATCTTCGCGTCGCCGGACGTGAACGCCTGGTTCGGCGTCAGGCCCTGGAGAAGGAGGATGGGTCGAGGCGTGCTGCCGGCTGGGAAGTCGTTCCATTTGGCGAGTGCTCCCGTGGGCTGCGGCTCGACTGGAACGGACGAGCCGCCAAGAGCGCAGCCGGCGATGAGGACCGATGCCAGGAGGGCAAAAGACGACTTGCGTCCCATCGCTTTCATGAAACGTCTTCCGCCGCGATCGGGTAATGGCGCGATCGGGTGCAGGACTGCTCCGGTCAGCCCGGCGGGCGTTCCTCCCAATGCTCGCCGGGCACCGCCCGCCCCCGATGTGGCGCCCGCTACTGGCCGACCAGCCGGATGGTCCAGAAGTCCGAAGACAGGCCGGGCTGGATCAGGTATGAGTAGGGCAGCGTGAAATAGCCTTTCATGCCCCAGTTGGCGCCCCATGAGTTGCGGACGATGAACCACTGCGCGGCATCGTCGTAGCCCACCGCCATCACCGCATGCCCGCCCAACGGGCGTTCTCCCCAGCCGGGCATGGGAGCATGCCCGGTCTTGGCGACGGTCGCGCTCTCGAAGCTCTGGTAGACGGTGAACCCGAACACGAAGGGATAGCCGGACGCGAGGCAGCCCTTCATCTGGTTCATGTCCTGCACGAGGCTCTGGTAGGAGATGGCGCGGTCGAGCTGCGCGTCGTTGTACGCCCTCACGGAAGGCTTGGTGGTGAACTTGGCGATCACGTACGGCCATTCGGGCTCGGGGCAAACGCCCTGGCTCGCGACCGACTTGATCCCGTCGCGGAGCTGCGCCCCGCTGTCTGAGCGAACCGTGCCCTCGATGACGCGCTCGTTGTAGTAGATGAAAAGGCGCGAGGGGACGAAGTCGGTCATCCGCTGCTTTCTGCGCTCGAATTCGATGGCGCCTGCGATGGCGTTCGCCGTGCAGCTGCCCAACTGTCCCTGGTTGTAGACCTTTGGGCAGCGGCGGCGCAGGTCGACCTTGTTGGGGAGGGCGGTGAGGAACTCGGCCGGGGCCGCGTACATGTGGTCGCGCTGGTCGGGCTGGTCGGGGATCCACCCGTAGCGGGCGATCTTGCGTGGTCTGGTCATGACGCCCCTAATGTACTTCCGCAACCACTTCCCCGCTGTGCCGGGAAGTACCGGCCGCAGGCCGGGGATGGGGAGGTACAACTGGCAATACGGACCTCCCCATCCGGCCCTTCGGGCCACCTTCCCCACAGGGTGGGGAAGTGATTGGGCTGACCTACAGGTAGGCCCAGGTTGCCACGCTCGGCGAATCGCCGACGTAGGCCTCGACCCCGTGCGGGAACCGGTGCGCCTCCAGCGTGATCGCGGTCGCCCGCGCGTGACCTTCGAGGATCACGAGAGCTCCGTCGGCGCGGCGCAGCGCGATGATCTCGGGCACCTTCTTCTCGGAGTGACAGATGCCCGCAGCCAGCGACAGCACCACCATGTTGGTCTGGTCGCCGGTGAACACATGCCCGACGTTGGTGGCGCCCTCTGTGACCTTGCGTGTGACCGGGGCGAGAATCACCCACGCGCCACTGTGGCTCGCATAGAGCATCTCGCCGACCTCTGAGGTGGTGAGGCGGTGGCGCCGCCACTGGATGTCGTTGGCCAACCCCTGGAAGCTCCCTGCGCCCATGCCGAACCCGTGCGTCTTCGAGATGATGCGGCGCCGCAGCTCGTTCTGCTCCGCGTCTTTCAGGTTTGGCGAGCGAGCGGCCTTCAGCGCCATCGAAAGGTAGGCCGGGTTGGGGGGATCGCCGACGATGTACTGCTGGAAGTCGAGCGACTCGATCTCGGCCTGCAGCCACGCGAGGATCACATGGTCGTCGGTGACCGCGCCGAGGTCGTCCATCGATCAACAGCGTAGCGTCGCAGGGTTGGATCACACTTAAAGAGAAATGCCGAAATCACAAAAATGGGTCTACCAGTTCAAAGAAGGGTCCGCGGCGATGCGCGACCTGCTCGGCGGCAAAGGCGCCGGCGCGGCCGAGATGACGCGAGCCGGCATGCCGGTGCCTCCCGGCTTCACGATCACGACCGAAGCGTGCCGCGGGTACCTGGCCCACGGCGGGAAGTTTCCGCCCGGACTCTGGGACCAGGTAACTGCGGCTCTCAAGGTCCTGGAGCGCAACGCCGGCAAGAAGTTCGGCGACTCGAAAGACCCGTTGCTGGTCAGCGTGCGCTCCGGCGCGAAGTTTTCCATGCCGGGAATGATGGACACCGTCCTCAACCTCGGTCTCAACGAGGACACGGCCAAGGGCCTCGCGCTGCTCACCCACGACGACCGCTTTGCGCTCGACGCGCGTCGTCGCTTCGTCCAGATGTTCGGCAAGACGGTCAAGGGAATCGACGGCGAGAAGTTCGAGCACGCGCTGGTCGAAGCGAAAAAGCGCGCCAAGGTCAAGACCGACCCTGAGCTAAAGCCCGCGCAGCTGCGTCCGCTGGTCACCCGATTTCTCGCCATCTACAAGGAAGAGACGAAGACCGAATTCCCCTCTGATCCCGTCGAGCAACTGCGCGAGGCGATCGAGGCGGTGTTCCGCTCCTGGAACACCGAGCGCGCGAAGACTTATCGAAAGATGGAGCGCATCTCAGACGACCTTGGCACGGCCGTCAACGTGCAAATGATGGTGTTCGGCAACATGGGCGAGGGCTCAGGGACAGGCGTCGCGTTCACGCGCAACCCGATCACCGGCAAAAGGGCGCTGTATGGCGACTACCTCACCAACGCGCAGGGTGAGGATGTGGTGGCCGGCGTGCGCGACACCGAGAACATCAGCGCCTTGAAGCGCCACATGCCCAAGGTGTACGCGCAGTTCGACCGGTACGCGCGGCAGCTCGAGAAGCACTACAAGGACGTGCAGGACCTGGAGTTCACGATCGAGCGCGGCAAGCTCTACATGCTGCAGACGCGGTCGGCCAAGCGCACCGGCGAGGCGGCGGTGAACATCGCGGTCGACATGGTGAAGGAGCGTCTCATCACCAAGAAGGAGGCCGTCGCCCGCGTCGAGCCGCGCCAGCTCGAGCAGCTTCTGTTCCCGCGCGTCGACCCGAACGCGAAGGTGCATCCTCTCGCCAAGGGCGTGCCCGCCTCACCCGGCGCCGCCTCCGGCGGGGCCGTCTTCGATGCAGACACCGCGGTGGAGTGGGGCAAGCAGGGCAAGGCCGTGATCCTGGTTCGCGTGGAGACCAACCCCAACGACGTGCACGGGATGGTCGAAGCGAAAGGCATCCTGACGCAGACGGGCGGCACGGCGAGCCACGCAGC
>DATITA010000154.1:0-15539 GCA_035468355.1 Candidatus Dormiibacterota bacterium | reverse complement strand
GACCTTCGATGTCGAGCTGCCGCTGGCCTCCTCGTCAAGCTAGTTCTGAGTCCTGTAGAGACAGCCGATCGGGCTGTGCGCCGGACAGCTCTTCGCTGTCGCGTCGACGAGGGAAGTCCCATCAGCAGTCCAAGACTCTTGGCGAACGCCAAGGTTCCTCCCAGCCCGCCCTGAGGCTGCGATGCGAATGTTTTGGAAGAGCTCGACCCCACCCAGCTCTCCCGCGACAGAGTCGCGGCGACCCGAATGTAGGGGGTGTTCCCTAGCGCCCCCTACACCCCGCTCGCCGGGGCCGCCGTGCCTGAACGTCGGTCGCCCGCTCCAATCCTTCGGTGCAGCCGCATCAGCGGGCGAGGCGCCCACCAGTTGGCGCGGCCGAGAATCCGCATCACGGCGGGGACGATGAGAATGCGCACGATTGTCGCGTCTATCGCGACGGCGATCGCCAGCCCGATGCCGATCGCTTTGATGATCACCACGTCGGCGAGGCCGAATGAGATGAAGACTGCCACCATGATCGCAGCAGCGCCGGTGATCAGCCGGCCGCTCTTCTCCAAACCGATCGCCACGCCGGCCTGGTTGTCCCCGGTCCTCTGGTATTCCTCCTGGATGCGGCTGATCAACAGCACCTCGTAGTCCATCGACATGCCGAAGACGATGCTGAACAGGATCACCGGGATGCTCGGATCGATCGACTGGGGCGTGAAGCCGAGCAGCTTGCTGAAATGGCCCTCCTGAAAGACGAACACCATGGCTCCGAACGACGCCGAGATCGAGAACAGATTGGTCACCACCGCCTTGAAAGGGAGGACCACAGACCCGGTGAGCAAGAACAGCACGACGTACGTCACGGCGATCACCGAGCCGACCGCAATCGGCGTCCGCTGAAGGATGAAATGGACGACGTCCAAATCGAATGCGGTCTCGCCGGTTGCGAGCACCTGGCCCCCCGGGACGTGCTCGGCGCGAACCGCGTTCACGATCGCTCGAGCGTCGTCGCTCGTGTACTCCTTGCTGGTCAGCACGTTGAGCAGCACGATGTGCGGGCCGGATCCCACCGAGAGCGCCTGCCGCGTGGCCTGGGGCAGGGACGAGGACGGCCCCGAGTACAGGCGCTGGTAGTCAGCTTTGGTCAGCGATGGATCGAGATCGACGATGCTCTGCACGGTCTGCACGTTGGGCGTCGCCGCCAGGCGCCGGCTCAGGTCATAGATGTCGCCTATGTGCTCAGACGTGAGTGCCTGCGAGTCCGGGTAGTAGACGACCGCCTCGATCGACGTCTGGTCCCGGCCCGGGAAGTTCTTGACCAGCGTGTCATAGCCCTGGCGCGCCTGGTTCGAAGGAGGCAGCTGGTCGATTCCTCCTTGGGCCATTCGCAGCTGCAAGAACGGCGTGCCCGCCAGCACGAGAAGGACCAGCGCCGGGGCCACGATCAGCCATGGGCGGCGCATGACCCACATTGCCATCGAATGCCAGGCACCGGTGCCGGCAGCCCGGGGCCGGACTCCAAGCGTAGGCAGCAAGCCGCGAAGCGCGATTCCGACGGCGATGCTGAACGCGATCACGGGGATGGCCGCGAACACCACTGCGGTGGTGCCAAAAAGGAGGCCCACCAGAAGGAGAGTTCCTCCGCCCACGACCAGGACAAGGAAGTCGGTGATGCGGTTGAGCCAGTTCACCCGGTCCCCGAGCACGGACAGCAGCGCCGGCAAAAACGTGAGCCCATAAAGGACCGCGACCCCGACCACGGTCGCCCCTGCCGCCCCCATCGAGGCGAGGAACGTGCCCTGGTAGAAGAGCATCGCCGAAAGGCCGATGGCCACCGTGATGCCCGAGAAGGTGATCGCACGTCCCGCGGTGGACATCGCGATCGCGATCGCATCCTCACGGCTCGCGCCGGAGGCCAGCTCGTCCCGAAAGCGGTTAACGATGAACAGCGAGTAGTCGATCGCAACGCCGAGTCCGATCAGCGTGACCACGTTGATCGCGTACTGGGAAACGTCGGTGAAATGCGCCAGCAAGAGCGTGCCGCCGATCCCTCCCACGATCGCCAGCACGCCGACCCCGAGCGGAAGAAAGGCCGCGACGATGGAGGCGAAGATGAGGACGAGAAGAATCAGCACGACGGGAAGGGCAACGAGCTCCGCCCGCCGGAGGTCCTGTTCGAGGGTCGTGTTGAAGGCCTGGTTAATCGGCACGTTGCCGGTCGCGACGACGCTCAGAGGGCCAGGGCGAACCTCGGCGACGAGCTGCTCGAAATACTTCTGCGCCTGCTGAGAGCTGTCTTTGAGCTCGACCACCACCAGCGCCATGTGGCCGTCGCGGGAGACGAGGCCGGCCTTTTCGCTGGACGGGACGTCGTAGGGAGTGCGCAGCGCGGTCACGCGCGGGTCGTTCGACAAATCCGCCAGTGCGCCCTCCACCGCTGAGCTGTAAGCCGGATCTGTGACGCTCAGGTTCGGGCTGCTGAACAGAAGGCTCATGCTCGAGCCGGTCGCGCCCTGCTGCGCCTGGATCTCGTCGTTGATGAGCTTGGCCGCCTGTCCGGCGGGCAGCTTGCTCCCGAACCCGCCGTTGCCGGCGAGCTGCGCGCCCGTCAACAGTGAAACGACGGAAAGTCCCAGCAGCAGCGCCGACCCGACAAGCGTCGCCCAGCGAAAGCGGTATACGAAACGGCCCCAGCGCGCAAACATCGGCATCCACCATACGCGGCGGAGTTTTCGGGCTACCTCAGCGCCCGGCTACGAGAGCTTCCACACGATCCCGGCCAGGACCGGCTTGGCCTCGCTGACGAAGCTCTGGAGGTTGTCCTTGCGGGTGACGAGCTCCAGAGGTAGCTCGAGGCCCTTATTAGCTCGGCTTAACGCCCTCCGTCTCCTCGGAGCCGGCCGGCACCCAGCCGCGGATGAAGTGGCACGCGTAGTGGCCGGGATGCTTCTCGAAGTAGCGCTGGTGGTATTCCTCGGCCCTCCAGAAAGTCGAGGCAGGGACGACCTCGGTGACGATCGGCCGGTCGAAGTACCGCTGGGCCTCCTCCTTGGAGCGGCGCGCAGCCGCCTCCTGGGCAGGGCCGTGGAAGAAGATCGCGGAGCGGTACTGGTGGCCGTGATCCGGACCCTGACTGTTCATTGTGGTCGGGTCGTGCATGTTCCAGAACGCGTTCAGGAGCTCGTCGAAGGTGATCTTGGCGGGGTCGTAGTTCACCTCGACCGCCTCGGCGTGGCCGGTGCGCCCCGAGCACACCTGCTCGTATGTCGGGTTCTCGCGCGTGCCGCCTTCGTATCCCGAAACGGCCTCGATCACACCCGGCATCTGGTTGAAAAGGTTCTCGACGCCCCAGAAACATCCGCCCGCGAAAGTGGCTTTTTCCATCTCTAGCCCAAGGATACGCGCCACTTATCGCGTACCTTGAACCCACTACGGGCCTGTGGGGACGCTAAGAGTCGAGGCCGCCGGGCAGCATCGCCGCCACGATTCCGTGGACGTCGACTGGCTCGACCGACCCCGAATTGAGGTCGACCACGCTCGGGTTGCCGTCCGCCCGCTGGTTGAAACCGGTGATGAGATGGGCATTGTCGAACCACCCGACCCAATCGCCGCTCGTGCCGTTCGCCGCCAGAGTTCTGGGAGCGCCACCCGGGTACCACAGGACGATCGAGCCGGTGGCCGCGAGGCTGTCGCAGCAGGCGGCGATCGCCTTGCCGTCAGGCGACAGCGACCCCACCGCGTTGACCGAGCCGTAATCGTTGTCCGGGAAGAAGACGTCCTGGCCGCCGCTCCAGTCGACCGCCTGGCCCTGGGTGACCGCGGTCCCGGCTCGCGTCAGCAGCCCACTTGCGCCGCCGCCGCTGATGATGACCTCTCGCTGGCCCGTGGCCGGGTTGATGACGTGGAAGTTGATGCCGCCGTAAGGATTGGGCCCGTAAGGGTGCGAGGTCAGGTCGTGGTTCGAATAGACGAACATCTTGCTCTTGAACGGAGTGGAGGTCGGACCCAGGTAAGCCACGACCAACTGGCCCGAATGCCACGCCACCGGCCAGACGTAATGGCTGGTCGACGAGAAGATCACAGCGTGGTGAGCGCCACCCATGTCTTCCACGTAAAGCGTCAGCTGGACAGGATTGACCGAGTAGTCGAGCAGGGCTACCGCGATTCGCGAATCATCAGGCGTCACCGCGAACGTGGCGTGAACGTTCGGACCGGCCGGGACCTCTTCGGCTTCGCCGGTCGTGCCGTCAGGCTTCAGCCAGCGGATCTGCCGGTCGCCGTCCAGGTAGTAGACACGCGTGTTTGAAGCGCTGACATAGGGCAGCTCTGACGCATCCGGGATGGCCGTCCGCAGCCGGGCGTGCGCCCTGGCGACGACGCGGGCGTCAAATGACACCAGCGAGACGTCGTAGGTGTTTGCACCGGCGAAGAGGTCGACCATCACCGCGAGTGTCGTCGGGTTGGGCGCGGTCCCCTCTGCTGCGCCGGACGCCGCGGAGGGCGACGCGGAAGAAGCCGTCGAGGCGGAGGGGAGCTGGCCTGTCACAGGTGGAGTCGGAGTGACGGCCGTCGCACTTTGCGAGCAAGCGGCCAGGCCAAGCAAGGCGACGACGACCGGCCACCTCATGGTCATGCAACGTGGCCCCCGTTGGACGGTTACGCGTCTCCCGCGCACACATGACACGCCAGATCCGGGCCCGCGCAGCGTCAAGCGAGTGAAGGGATGAGCTCAGCCCAGATCGTGGTCGGCCTTGCGGCGGTCACCGCCGCGCTCGCCTTGTGGGCCGCGGTCTTCGCCACCCGGGCGGACCGGGCCTCGCGGCGGGCGATCAGGCTGGCAGACAGCCGCTGGGAAGCCTCCACCCGACCCGTCCCCCACCTCGCGTTTCTCGGCCAGCCCGCGCCCGGGCAGCCCATGGAGGTCGAGATCGAGAACCTGGGCGGCACGCTGGCCGCCGGCGGCATCATCGTGCAGGCCGCGGACGACCTCTATTCGGGTGAGATGTCCATGCCGGAGAAATCGGCTCCGCGCCGGTTCCAGCTTCAGCCTGCTCTCAAGGCGTGGCAGAGGTCGACCCAGCCGCGCTGCCTCATGCTCGTCGCCCGCGACGTGAACGGCCGGTGCTGGGATTGCCTCGACGGAGGCAAACCGATCAAGGATCCCCGCAAATGGCTGACGGCGCAGCTTCGTGACCTCCGGCTCCAGGGCGTGGTGGACTTCCCGGGCCTGGCGGGCGCCGTCAAGCGCTGATCCGCGCCTAGTGCACTGTAACGGCCAGAGGTGGAGCAGGCCGCAGACTCGAAGTCGGGCGTTCAGGCGGCCGGTGCCAAGACGCGGGTGGCGAGAGAAGGAGGGCATGGGCGCCCGGCCGCCTGGGACGTCGGATGCTCTAGATATGGCTGGTACGGTCCACTAGATCACAGCCGGCGCAGGCGACAGGTCGCTTCGGCTTGCGACTCCGCCGCCGTGGTTGATCCCTGCTGCGATAGCCAGCACGATCGCGGTCACGAGCAGCACGTCGGTTCCGCTCAGCGGGATCGGCGCGCCCAGGGCCGTGGTGACGAAATACACGGGGACAGGGATCGCCACCGTCGCCAGCGCGAGAAAGCTCGCGCCGGCGAACGTGAGCCGCCGGAACCGGGCGCGCAGGTAGCCCGCGGCATCCTCATCACGCGGCCTGCCTTCGACCCGCAGCCGCCGCTGTTTCAGTCGGCTCGCCATGAGAACGGGATCGAAGTCGACCGACGCCGCGAAATAGGCGAAGAAGATGACCAGTCCGCCCGCGATGGCGATATAGAGAAGATCCCACCCGGGGTTGGTCCCGTACGCAGTCCAGTTCTGCTCGACCCAGGCATGGAAAGCCGGCTGGGACCGGGCCACGTAGTTGGAGTAGATCGCCGGCACGGACAGCACGGCGCTGGCGAAGACGGGTGGGCGGAGAACCCCGGACATGACGAGCGGTAGGGTCAGCGGACGAGCGCGCACGGCATGCCTGCCCTCGACCAGCGTGACCGCGCGGAAAGCGCGCAGAACCGCCACCGAGGCCAGGACCAGGACGATGGATGCTCCAATCCATATGGTCAGGGGGCGGTATTGAGAGAAGTCACGATAGGCCGACGCTGTGGACGCGAACCCCTGGAGTCGTTGCGTCTGGGTGGCGACAGCGCCAAGGGCGTAAATCCAGAGGACACCGTTGCCGAAACCGAGCCCCGCCTCGTCGATCAGCTCGCCCAGGAAGACGAGGGTCATGGTGCCCGCCGTGAGCTGAAGGACCAGGGCAAGCCGCAAGAACCAATCGAGCGGCGGCACCATAGCATCGGTCTGAAGCAGGGCGGCGAGGGCGTATGCCTGGCCGATCGCCAGCACTGCCGCGATGACCCGCGTCCAGCGCATGAGGAGCCGCCTCCCCTGGTCGTCGGACCCCAACGCGCGGAGGTGGACGGAGATGATGCGAGCCAGGGCCATGACGATCAAGGCGCTCACGTATGGCCGCACGCCCAGGGCCACCACGCTGTAAGACCGCGGCTGCAAAAGGAACAGCTGCGGGCCGGCGACTTCGACCTGGACCGTTTCAAGGGTGCGCCAGGCGACAAGGCAGGACGCCGTCACCAGCAAACGGCCCCAGCCGATCCTCCGCCACAGGTCTCCCATGGCGCTCGGGAGTGTAAAGCCGCGTTTAGTCCGCTAGTGCTCCAGGTGTGCTTTGAGGTTGATCTCGACGTTGCCGTGTAGCGCCTTGGAGACCGGGCACCCTTCCTTGGCGGCCTCCGCCTGCTTCTGGAACTCGGCATTGTCGATGTTGTCGACGATGCCTAGGACGGTCAGCGTGATCTTGGTGATCCCCGTGCCGGGCACGAATTCGACCTCCGCGCTGGTGTTGAGCCGCTCGACCTTGTGACCCGCTTTGCTGAGCCCGTTGGAGAAAGCCATGCTGAAGCACGCCGCATGGGCCGCGGCGATCAGCTCCTCGGGGCTGGTCTTGCCGTGCTGGCTCTCCGCCCTGCTCGCCCAGGACACCGGGAACTCGCTGAAAGCCCCGCTCGCGACCTTGACCCTTCCCGACCCGCTCATCAGGTCGCCTTCCCACACCGCGTCCGCCTTGCTGATCGCCGCCATTAGTCCACCTCCAACAGCCGAGTGAAGAGAGCAGGATGTCGAAGGTCAACTATGTCAGGCGCGCAAGGCGCACGCGGCAAATCGCTGACCCCCAACCGCAGGAGTGCTCGATGAAAGCCCACGAAATCCCCGATCTCGACCCGCAGCCGCGCGACGCCGACGGCCACGGTTACGTGGATCTCCTCGCTTCGGACAGGCTCAGCGTTGGCCTGGCGGTCTGGCCGCAAGGCGTCACGGACAGGCAGAAGCCGCACCTTGAGGACGAGGTCTACTACGTGATCAGCGGACGGGCCACGATCCGCGTGGCGGGCGAGGACCGGCCCGTGGCGCCAGGGAGCCTGGTGTTCGTGGCCGCCGGTGTGGAGCACAGCTTTCACGAGATCGAAGATGACCTCCGTGTGCTGGTCTTCTGGGCGCCCCCGCACGGGGCGCCGCCCGGCGCTCGTTAGCGAACCGGGCGGCGGTTCAGGGTCGGTCGATCAGTTGCGCGTTACGGAGGTTTTCGGCGCGTAGTACTGCTTCCAGATCAAGCGGTGAACCGGCACCCAACGCGGGATGTCGCGCAGGATCGGAATCAACGGGACAAGAGCCAGGGCGACCGTCAGCAGCGTCATCAGGATGATGATCCCGAGGTCTGCGTTGCCGGCGCTCAGCCCAACGATCCCGGAGTCGCTGTTGAACGGGAACACCTGGTACCACATGGTGTACAGCCACAGCCAGGTCTGTCCCGGGTACCACCCGGTCTCATTCATCATTCCCCACTGGCTGCCGGTCAACTTCCACTGATCAGCGAGACCGGATAGGAAGCTGCCGTCGGCCATGAAGAGCAGGGCCTGCGTGTAGTCGGTCTGGTAGAAGCGACCGTTGATCATGAGCAGCCCGTCGAGGCCGCCCGACTGGGCGACGCCGAGCAGGTTGGACATCATCACGGGAAGGGGACCGTAGTCGCCGGTGGCCACCGCAACCTTGCCGTCGCTGACCGTGGCGTTAGCGAGGGCTTTGGTATAGGCGTCGAGCCATTTGCCCTGCTGGGTGGCGTCGGAGCCGTGCCAGGTGTTCAACGCCGTTCCGAGGTCCGTGTTGCTGAAGCTGGCGCGCTGCAGCGGGTCGATGACATACGCGCTCGCGGAATCGATCGGGATGCGCGTTCCAAACCACTGCTGCGGAGCGATCGGGCCCCAGGACTGGCCCGGCCCGTTGGTGTTGTAGGGGTTGCCGTAGCCGGCGGTCGTGGTCGAGCCGGCCAGCTCGCCGGTGGCGGTGGTCACGAAGTCCACCGGGTCGCTCTGCGCCCAGGCCGCGATGGTGACCGGGGCGACGTCGGGCGATGAGAATAGGGCCGCTCCGAGCAGCGTCAGCACGCCGACCCCGGCCATGGCCAGGACGAGCTCCTTGACCAGGTCGTACGGGACCATGCGGACGCCGCGGTAGTACTCCTCCTGGGTCGCCCCCATCGGCTTGAGCTTCATGACCTCACCGCTCCTTCGGCGTCAATCGGTTTGACGACGCCGCGGGCCCGGACCATGACGATGTGCATGACCACGAGGACGGTGATCCCGATCGGCAGGAGCATCACGTGGAGGCCGTACATCTGGCCGAAGTTGAGTACGTTGAAGAAGGCGCCGATCCCGGCGCCGTTCATGGCGTCCTTGGCGTTGACCGCGATGAACTGCGATGCGAAGTTCTCCTGGGACAGGTAGCCGGTGAAGGCCGTGAGGATGCTGATGCCGAAGATGACGACACCGATCATCCAGGTCGCCGCGCGACCATTGCGCCAGCTGGCCATGAAGTACTGGCCCCAAAGATGCAGGACCATGAAGAGGAAAAAGAGCTGCACAGCCCAGAAGTGCACGCTGTTGACGAAGTGGCCGAGGTTCGAGTCGTGCCACCACTGAGGGCCCATGAATGAGAGCACGACGCCGCTTGCCACCACCCACGCGAGGGCCGCGATCGTCACCACCCCGAATACGTAGACCCACGAGCCGACGAAGTAAGGCATCCGGTGCGGCAAAAAGTGGTCCATCGGCAGGTTCCCTTCGATCATCTGCCGTACGCGCGCAGTCCAGTTCGCCGGTTTTTCAGGTGAGGGCACCGGCAGTGGCTTAATGACGTCCATCGTCGGTGTCACCTCCGTGAGGGAAGGGCAGCAGGACGGCGAGGGCGAACAGCACGATCATCCCGATGATGACCAACAGGTTGGGCATCGAGATGAGGATGAACCCCCAGTGGAAATACGGGGCCGGTGAATCCATTCGATCAGTCTCCTCCTTTGAGCACTGGGTTGAGATTGTGGGCTGCGTCCCGCGACCCGGATTAGGGCCGGAAGTCCCGTGTCGGACGGGACTATCGACCGTCCGGACGGCCGGCGACCAGGCACTATGATGCCCGAAGCGATCCCAACCCATTGACCATTCCCTATCCGGCGCAACGCGCAGCGACCGTTGTTCTTCGCGACGGTGCGACCCTGTCGGTTCGCCCGATCCGGCCCGGCGACGAGCCCGCGCTGGCGGCGTTCTTCTCCTCGCTCTCACTCGAGTCGCGCGTCCTGCGCTTCTTTGCGGCCGTCGCGAACGCGGATGCGTCCGCGAGGGCGATGGCGAACGTCGATTACAAGGAGCGCTACGGCATAGTGGCGACGGCCGGGGCCGAAGGCGAGCTGGTGGGGCACGCGATGTACGCCGCGATCGGCCCCAGGAAGGCTGAGCTCGCCCTGGCTGTGGCGGACGCGTACCAGGGCCGCGGCCTCGGCACCATACTGCTCGGCCAGCTCGCGGAGGCCGCAGCCTCTGCCGGGATCGAGGTGCTGGAGGCCGTGGTCCGGCCCGAGAACCACCGCATGTTCGAGGTCCTGCGGCAGAGCGGCTTTCCGGTGCATTCGCGCTCCGAGCCGGGCGAGGTCCATGCGGAGCTCCCAACCGGACTGACACCGGACGCGCTGCGCCTGTTCGAAGATCGCGATCGGATCGCCGCGTTGGCCGCGGTGAACCACATCCTGGCCCCGCGCTCGGTGGCGGTGATCGGGGCCTCGAACACGCCAGGCAGCATCGGTTCCGAGCTGTTTCGCAACCTGGTCGCGGTGGGGTTCAACGGCCCGCTCTACCCGGTCAACCCTTCCGCACGGGCAGTCGAAGGGCTGACCGCGTACCGGTCCGTGCTCGACATCAAAGAAGACGTCGAGCTCGCGGTGATAGTGGTCCCGGTCGCAGCGGTGCTTGGGGTGGCCGAGGAGTGCGCGCAAAAAGGCGTGCGGGGATTGGTGGTGATATCGGCTGGCTTTGGCGAGGCCGGGCCGGCCGGCGTCGAGCTGCAGCACAAGCTCGTGGATGTCTGCCGCCAGTCGGGCATGCGCCTGGTGGGTCCCAACTGCATGGGCGTGATCAACACCGCACCAGAAGTAAGGCTGGACGCGACGTTCGCGCCGGATAAGCCCGTGCGCGGGCGCGTCGGGTTTCTCTCCCAGAGCGGAGGTCTGGGCATCGCCGTGATGGCTCGGGCACAGGCGCTCGGTTCGGGAGTCTCCTCGTTCGTCTCGGTCGGAAACAAGGCCGACATCTCGGGCAACGACCTCATCCAGTACTGGGAGGCGGACCCCGAAACCGACCTGATCATGTTGTACCTCGAGTCTTTTGGCAACCCGCGCAAGTTCGCGCGAATCGCGCGTCGGGTGAGCCGATCCAAGCCGATCCTCGCGGTCAAGGGCGGCCGCACGCAGGCCGGCAACCGCGCCACGTCCTCGCATACGGGCGCTCTGCTGTCGGCTTCCGACGTCACGATCGACGCGCTGTTCGAGCAGGCAGGCGTCATCCGCACGGACACGCTGGCCGAGCTGTTCGACGCCGCCCTGCTCATGGGCAGCCAGCCCCTCCCTGCCGGCAATCGCGTGGCGATCCTCACCAACGCCGGCGGCCCAGCGATACTGTGCGCGGACGCGTGCGAGGCGGCGGGCCTGGTCGTCCCGCCTCTGCCTGAGGCGATCCGAGCCGAGCTTGCGAGCTTCTTGCCCACCGCGGGATCGACTGCCAACCCGGTGGACATGCTGGCCGCGGCCAGGGGCGACGACTACCAGCGTGCGATCGGGATCCTCGCCGGGTGCCAGGACATCGACTCGGTGATCGTGGTCTTCACACCGCCGCTGGTCACGCGACCCTCGGAGGTGATTCGCGCGATCCACGCCGCGGCCAAGAAGCTGCCCCGGCCGATGCCCCTGCTGAGCGTATTCATGTCCAAGCAGAGCACGCCGCGATTGATCCGTTCGGGTGACGTCTCCATCCCGCACTACCCCTTTCCCGAGGAGGCGGGGCGCGCGCTGGCGCTCGCCGCCCGCTACGCGGCATGGCGCGCCATTCCAGACGAGGCGCCGCCCGAGCTGGACGGGATCGAACGTGACCGGGCGGCCGCGGTCATCGCCTCGGCCCTGGCCGAGGAGCCCGGCTGGATGTCGCCGGCACCGGTGGCCGAGCTCCTCGCCTGCTACCAGATCCCGTTGGTCGAGACCCGCATCGTGGTCAGCGCTCATGACGCAGGACGTGCCGCCAACGAGCTGAGGTCGGCGGTCGCGCTCAAGGCCATCGCGCCCGGGGTGCTCCACAAGTCGGACGCAGGAGGTGTGCGCCTGGGCCTGAAAGGGTCGAGCGCAGTTGAGCGCGCGGCCACGGAGATGGCGGCGAGCTTCGCCACGGCCGGCCATCCTATCGAGGCCTTCCAGGTGCAGCCGATCGTCGAGCCCGGGGTGGAGATGATCGTCGGGGTCGTGCAGGACCAGCACTTCGGACCTGTGCTCGCATGCGGGGCCGGAGGCACGGCGACCGAGCTGTTGAAAGACGTGGCGGTTCGGATCACGCCCATCACCCGGGGTGAGGCCGGGCGGATGTTGCGGTCCCTGAAGACGTTTCCCCAGCTCGACGGCCACCGGGGGGCGCCCAAGGCCGACGTCGCGGCGCTGGAGGACGTCCTGCTTCGCGTCTCCGCGCTGGTCGAGGCGCATCCCCAGATCGCCGAGATGGACCTCAATCCCCTGGTCGTCCACTCGTCGGGAGCCGTAGCGGTCGATGCGCGCATCCGGCTCGAGCCCGGGGCCGAGAGAAGGCCGCTGGGCGCCCGCTGACCCGAGATCAGGCGGCCCGGCTCCCCCCGTCCTTCGGCCCGCGCTTCATGTGATCCACCCAGCGCAGGTTGAAGGTGCTGAGCCAGCCCGGCAGACCATGCGGCGTCGGTGGCGCCTCCAAGCGGTCGGTCCGCCTCGTCCGGACGCCGATGTCGCGAACGCCGTGCGCACCACGTCGCTCGATCATTGTGACCAGAGCTTCGGCGGGGACGCCGGTGGCATCGAGTGCCTAACGGCCTTGTGATTCCGGGACCTTGACTCCGCCCAGCGCGCGCAGCGCGTTCAGGATGACGGCGACGTCGATGGCCTCCTGGAAGAATGCGCCAGCCACCGGCGGCAGGACGCCGGCCGTGGCCAGGAGCATCCCGACCATGGAGAGCACCATGCCAGCGACGACGCTCTGGACCGCAATCTTGCGGGCGTGGCGGGCGATGAGCACCGCCTCGGCGACCCGATCGAGGCGGTCCACGACGATGACCGCGTCAGCCGCCTCGGACGAGGCAGTGGCGCCCCGCGCGCCCATCGCGATCCCGACGTCGGCCACCGCCAGAGCAGGGGCGTCGTTGACCCCGTCGCCGACCATCACGGTGACCGCGCTGCTGCGCTCGCGTCGCACCGCCTCGACCTTTTGCTCGGGAGTGTGCTCCCAGAGCACGACGTCGACGCCAAGCGCACTGCCCACCTGCTGGGCGACGTCCTGGCGATCCCCGCTCAGGAGCACGAGCCTGTTGATACCGGCCTGGCGAAGCATCCGCAGGGCCTGGGGAGTCTCGCTTCGGACAGGATCGACCATGATCAAGGCGCCCGAAATGACGCCGTCCACGGCCACGAATACGGCGGAGGCGCCATCGGCCGCCATGCGCTTGCGCACCTCGGAGGCGGCCTCGGGCATGGGCTTGCCGTCCTGCAGCCAACGCGCCTGACCGAGAGCGACGCGATGCCCGTCGACGACCCCGTCAATGCCCTTGCCTGGATGCTCCTGCACCCCTTCGGGGAAGTCCAGCGGGATGTGCCGGTCGCGCGCGGCGATGACAATGCCGTCGGCGAACACGTGGGGCGACACCTGGTCGAGCGAGGCCGCAAGGCGCAGCAGCTCGCTCGAGTCGAAGCGGCCGAAGGCCTCGACCGACGCGACCCGCGGCGAGCCGGCGGTCAAGGTTCCGGTCTTGTCGAACACGAGCGTGCGCACGCGCGCCAGGGTCTCCAGCGCCCCACCGCCCTTGACGATCACACCGCGGTGCGCGGCCTGCGAGATCCCCGCGACGATCGCGACCGGCGCCGCCAGGATCAGGGGACAAGGGGTGGCGACCACGAGCACCGCCAGGGCGCGCACCGGGTCGCCAGAGATCCCCCACGCCGCCGCGGACACCACCAGGGTCAGGGGCAGGAACCAGAGCGCGTACCGGTCGGCCAGGCGCACGAACGGGGCCTTCGAGTCCTGCGCCTCGCGCACCAGCCGCACGATCCCGGCGTAGGTGCTCTCATCGGCCGTGGTCAGGGCCCGCATGTCGAACGGGGCGCCCACGTTGACGGCCCCGCTGCGCACGCGATCCGAAATGAGGTGTTCGACGGGCATCGACTCGCCGGTCAGCGCCGATTCGTCGAGGACGGCGGCGTCCGACGTCATCAGCCCGTCCACCGGCACGACCTCGCCTGGCTTGACCAGGAGGTGATCTCCTTCCCTCACGTCCGCGATGTCGGGCGAGGTGAGCACGCCGTGCAGGTAGCGATGGACGACGCGCGGAGCGCGCGATAGCAGCGACGACAGCTCGCGGCGCGCCCGCGCGCTGGCGAATCGTTCGAGCGCCTGGCCCCCCGAGAGCATCAGACCGATCACGGCTCCGGCCAGGAACTGGCCCAAGACCAGCGAGCCGGCCATCGCGAGCAAGGCGATGAGGTCGACTCCGGTCTCGTGGTGCCACAGGTCCCAGGCCACCGAGATCCCGAGCGGCACGAGCGCGACGACCACGGCAAGGGCCCACGCAAGGTCGGCCAGGGAGGGCTCCCTGGCCAGCCACAGCGCCGCCCCCGCCACGACTGCGGCTAGGACGATCATGAGGATCGCGACCGAGTTGCCCTCGAGGGGCGGGTTGGACGCCGTCGAGGACGGGGGCTTTTCAGGCATGGTCATGACGGATGGCGACAACCCCACGTCCGGGTCATCTGAGCGTCAGGCGCCGAACCGAACTTCGAGCACGCCCGGCACGCCGAGCGCGACCGACTCGGCAAGCCGGCCCGCGTGGCTCACCGTCTCCATCCTGATCGACGCCACCCCGCCTGTGACGGTCACGCCTCCGTCCGGGAGGTCAATTCCGGCCTCTCGCAATCGCGTCTCGAGCTCCGCCTCGAGCTCCTCGTCGGGGCGGGCGATCACCTTCACGAGGTCGCGCCGGCTGAGGATCCCGACCAGGCGCCCATCCTTCATGACAGGGACGCGTTTGATGTCCGATTCGATCATCACCCTCGCCGCGTGCGCAACCTCATCTTCGGATTGCACCGTGATGACGTTGCGCGTCATCACGTCAGCAACGTGCACCGGGCCGCTTCCGGCAGTTGGCGCCAGGGGGGTCGCCTGGGAGCGCGGATCGGGACGGGTCTCCATCGGGATCAGGTCGGCCTCCGAGACGATTCCGACGAGCGCGCCCGAGGCGTCGACCACCGGCAGCGCCGAGATTTCGTTCGCGACCATGAGCCCCGCCGCGTCCTTGACCCCGTCCTGCGGCGCGATCGTCACCACAGGGCGCGTCATGACGGATGAGATCTTCATGGCCTCAAGCTCCTCCAGACACCGTGCGCGGGACAGGTGCGTCCGACCTCGCTTCAAAGGGCCCTTCGCCTCTGCGCGCCTCGGCCGCCAGATCGTCGAGGCGGCGCCATGTGCGGACCGATAGTCACTTCCCGAGAGGGACCCTCGGCCCCATCGAGGAGGGGCCGAACGGCAGTCGTTGACCGGCGCGGCGGCCTGTTGACTGAGGTCATGAGCCGTCCGACGCTCAATCAGAACAACTCCCTCATCGAGGGAACATCAGGAGGAGACGACATGAACTCGGCAATCAGGTGGCGGATTATCAGTCTTCAGGCAGCCATGGTCATCGTTCTTGCGGCCGCTGCGGGATTTGCCCTCTACGAGGGCAGCTTCGTGACAGGCTACGTAAAGGACCAGCTCTCCGCGCAGCAGATCTATTTCCCGCCGGCGGACCAGATCAAGGCGGGCGGCGCGCTCGACCCGGCGGAATTCCCCGCCGAGATTCGCGACCAGGCCGGCAACCAGGTCGTCACCGGTGACCAGGCCAAGATCTACGCCAACGACTTCCTCGGCAAGCACCTGGA
>DATITA010000153.1:0-8810 GCA_035468355.1 Candidatus Dormiibacterota bacterium | reverse complement strand
CGATCACACGACCCGGCGCGACCTTAGCGGCTGGGCGGCTTTCATGATTGCGCTGATCATCTTCATCATCGCTTTTGTCGTCGGACTCCTCATCCAGACGCCGCTGCTCTGGACGGCCATCCCCGCAGTCTCCGCGATCCTCTTCTCCGGGTTCCTCGTTTTCGAACTGAATACAACGTGCCCGGTGTGGACGTTGGGTTAGTGGGGACTGTAGGAACCTGTCCTCAGCGGCTGGCGCCTGGGGACCGCTTGAAGCACCTGGACCGGTGTGGAGCTCAGGGCTGCTACCTTCTTCGATGACACGAGGCCTGAAGTACGGCGGCCCAGCTTTGGGCAGGTAATTCGGAGGAGATCACGGAAGGTGGAGGTCTAGGATGGCTATCGCGCGTGAGCCGTTCGGGCGAACGGGTCACCCCAGCAGCCGGATTATCTTCGGCGCCGCATCCTTGTCGACCGTGACCCAGGATGTCGCAGATCGAACACTTGAGCTTCTGTTGCCTCACGGCATCAACCACATCGACACCGCGGCGAGCTACGGGGACGCCGAGCTACGGCTCCGCCCGTGGCTGAGGCGCAACACTGGCTCCTTCCTCGCTACCAAGACTGGAGCCCGCACCGCGGCTCAGGCTCGCGAGGAGTTGCACCGATCGCTCGACCGGCTCGGTGTCGACCACGTCGACCTCTGGCAGCTGCACAACCTCGCTGACCCGATCGAGTGGGATACCGCACTTTCTCCGGGAGGCGCGATCGAGGCCGCGATCCAGGCGCGGCAAGAAGGTCTGATTCGATGGATCGGAGTCACCGGTCATGGTGCGCAAATTGCGGCGAACCACCGGCGCAGCCTTGCGCGTTTCGACTTCGACTCCGTCCTGCTGCCATACAACTTCATCACCATGCGGCTGCCCTACTACGCAGAGAACTTCGAGGCGCTGGTCGAGACGTGCCGCGAGCGGCGCGTCGCCGTTCAGACAATCAAGTCCATTGCGAATGGCCCGTGGCTGGGACGGGAGCGGACGCGGACCACCTGGTATGAGCCGCTCGAGAACCAGGCCGATATCGACCTGGCTGTGTGGTGGGTGCTGGGGCGGCCCGGTGTGTTCCTCATCACTGCGGGCGACGTGGACTTGCTGCCGCGCATTCTGGATTCAGCCAAGCGTTTCGAAACGCGCCCCAGCGACAGCGAGATGGCCGCTCTTGTTGAGCGTTCACGGACGCAGCCGCTTTTCGTCTAGACCCAGGAGTTGTAAGGAACCACAGGGATTCAATCAAACGGGGGACAAATTGGCAGATTTGAAGCTGGGCATCTTCGTACCTCAGGGCTGGCGGATGGACCTGGCCGATGTACCCGATCCGATCGAGAAATTCGAAACCATGAGCCGCTGCGCTCGGGAGGCAGAGCAGGCGGGGTTCGATGCGATCTGGCTGTACGACCACTTCCACACCGTGCCCACTCCCCAGCTCGAGGCCACCTTTGAGTGCTGGACGTCAATGGCCGCTCTGGCCCGCGACACCAGAACGATTCGGATAGGTCAGATGGTCACCTGCAACAGCTACCGGCCCCCGGCGCTGTTGGCCAAGATGGCGAGTTGCGTCGATGTCATGAGCCATGGCCGCCTGATCCTTGGTATCGGCGCAGGTTGGTATCAGGAGGAATACGAGGCGTACGGCTACGACTATCCCGACACGCCGGAGCGGCTCCGCATGCTGCGCGAGACACTGCAAGTCTTGAAGGCAATGTGGACACAGGAGCAAGCAGAGTTCGAGGGTAAGTATTACCGCCTTCGCGGCGCCATCAACGAGCCGAAGCCGGTGCAGAAGCCCCATCCACCGATCTGGCTTGGAGGCGCCGGCGAGAAAGTCACTCTAAAGCTAGTTGCACAGTACGGCGACGCCTGCAACTTCAATGCCGACGTGCAGACCGTCCGCCACAAGCTCGACGTGCTGCGGGAGCACTGTGAGGCCGTCGGTCGCGACTATGCCTCGATCCTGAAGACGATCGAGTTCTACACAATTCTCGGTGACCCGGGTGAGGTCGACCGCGTCGTGTTGGACACCGCTCGCCGGACCGGCCAGAGTGAAGCTTTCATCCGCGAATGGCATCCACACGCTGGCGATGCGGGACACATCTCTCAGATCATCGGAGAGTATGTGGACGCCGGAGTCGAATACGTAATCGTCAACCTTCCAAACGCCTTTGAGGGCGGCGTGATCAGGCGCTTCGCCGAGGAGGTCTTTCCACGGTTAGGATTGCGGTTCTCTCACGAGCCTGCTTAACCCGGAAGGGCATCACGACAGCCTTTCCCGTTAGCGCTGGCTGGCCAACTCGAGATCGGACGCTGAGCGGGGGGAAAGCGCCGGCCTGGGATCATCCCGAACCATGCTTGCAAGTTCCTCAGCTTGGACCTCCCGCCTGCTCCCGATCGCGAACGCACAACAGGTCGGGCAGAAGCCGGGGGAGGTGAACGCGACTAACTGCTCTAGATAGGACTTGGCGTTCTGTGATTGTTCGTAGGCCAGGATTCGCGGCGCTCCCGGCCACGTCTCTCCGCCATCCGCCTCTCGAAAGGAACGAGGACTCGGCGCCCCGCGCTCGCGCGGACAGGATCCCGCCTCTCACCGCTCCGGCGCGTGCGGTCGGAGCGCCGGCCATCGCCTCGCCGCTCGACTCCCCGTGATGTCACAAAGCCAAGTTCGACCAAGTGCCGCTGTAAGGCCAAATTGACGAGGTTCGGGTGAGTGAGGTTGCAGGCGTGGCCGCCTCCCTGGATCCTGATCAGCGGCAGGCAGTTGGCCAGCTTTGAGCAGAGATGCTGAGCCAGCTCGATGTCGATTGCAGCGTCGGCGGTACCGTGGATCACAACGGCAGGGGCCCTGATCTCCACGAGCCGATCGTGGATGTTCTCTCGGCCGACGAGCGCATTGAATGCTGGGCGCAGTAGCGAGTGCGGCCATTGCCGCCACTTAGCGATCCAGGCCTCGCGACCCGTCCACTTGTCCCCAAGGATGATCGCAGCGATCGTCTCCGCGAGTTGGTCGTTCAATCCCTCGGTCTCCCACACCTCGAGCATCGATTTGTGGCTTGCGCCCTTCTCGGAATTTTCGGAGCCCGCCTGGGTGCTGAGCAAGATCAGGGCCGCCACCCGCTCGGGGTGTTTGAGCGCGAAACGGAGAGTCACGAACCCGCCCTGGCCCGTTCCACCGATCACCGCCCGGTCAATGCCGAGATGGTCGAGCAGCCCTCGTAGGTCCTCGGCTAGGTCCCAGTACGTGAAAGGCTCGTCCGTTGTTTCGGTCTCGCCGTGGCACCGGGCATCCCACGTGATGATCCGCCACCTAGAGCCAAGAGCCTCGACTTGCGGGGCGAACATCTCGCAGTCCATAAGTAGCCCGTGCGCTAGGACGACCGGTGGGAGGTTCCCGCCACTGTCCTCGTAATGGATCCACTGGCCGTTGATCTTGTGGAGCGGCATCTCCGCCGTCAGCTCCGCGCTACAACGAGCTGGACGAGCATGGCGTGCACCCACCGATCGAGTTCGCGCGCCTCATTGATGAGCGCCGCGAGAATCGCCCGACGGATGCCGTGTCTCGGGTGGACAGAATCGACGTACATGAGATCCCCCTATGTCGAAGCAGCGCTGGTTCTAGTAATCCAGGGACGCCCGACCGATGACCCCGCCTTTCCTTGCGGAGGCTAACACCTTTGAGCGCTTTCGGGCGCCTCCCAACCTTGGCCCTGACCTAAGCGAATCCAAGGCGGTGGACGTCGCGTCGAAGCTTTCGGTTAGTTCACGTTTGCTGCAGGCGCAGCGATGGTTGATACGGGAAGATGTCGAATATTTCACCGCCGGCCCCGCGAGCCTGCATCTCATGCCAGAAACCGACCTCATACAACTCACCATGGGCCTGGTCCAGCACCGCCAGGAGGTCGGCGGGCAGACCGATGAAGCGTCGGATCTCCTTCGGAAATACGTCTCGGGCCCCGACGCCGAACCAACTCTCGTCGGCGTAGTCGTCCTCATCGAACCGTGACGGTGGAATCGCCCGGAAGGTGAAATCCGTCAGGAACGAGAGCTCGTCATAGTCGTAGCAGACCACCCGAGAATGCCTGGTGACTCCAAAGTTTTTAAGTAGGAGCTCGCCAGGAAAGATCCCATTCGCTGCCAGGTCCTTGATCGCCTGACCATAGTCCTGAACTGCGGTACGCGCGGCCTGCTGAGGTACCTCCCGCAGGTACACATCGAGCGGTGTGACCCGGCGTTCGATGTAGGCGTGGTGGATGACAACCTGATCGGCTGTCATTTTTACAGTCTCGTCCGCCTCGAGCTTGAACTGCTCGATGATCTCAGGCGCGAAGCGCGCCCGCTCGAACTCGAGATGCTCGAACTCCTGAGCCTCCACCAGCCGACCGGCGCGCTCGCTCCTGAACACCAATCGATAGGTCTTCCTCACATCGCTGGGCGTCATCGGCTTGACGGCGGGAAAGCGGTCCTTGATGACCTTGAACACGACGTCGAAGCCCGGCAAAGTGAACACGACCATGACCATCCCGTGTGCACCCGGCGCGAAGACGAAATGCTCGTCTGAGGTGCTCAAGTGGCGCAGAAGGTCGCGGTACAGCTCGGTCTTCCCGTGCTTGTGATGCCCTATCGCGATGTAGAGTTCCGCGATCGGCTTCTTCGGCATCAGGAGCTTCAGACACTGAATCAATTGCCTTGGGGGCCCAAGATCGATATTGAAGTGGGAGCGAGCGAAGCTGAACAGGATGCTGATGTCGTCTTCGTCAGTGAGCAGTGCGTCGATTACGATGCCGCGATCCTTGTTGAGTAGTGCCAGTGCCAACGGGATGCTTACGTTGCCGCTGATCAGCCATCCGAGCACGTACGCTCCCTTTCGCCTGAAAAACGGAGCCGGGATGATCGCAGCCCGTTCGACGCGAGCCGGGGCCCCTGTGTCACGGAGGCGGTCGCTCAACCTGCGCGCTACGAGATCGCAGTCACGCCGCAAGTCTTCAAATTCACAATCGAAGTCGCAGTCGCGCAGGATGTTCTCGATGACTTCTGAGAGGTCCGACGGTTGCTCGTATGTGCGCAGCGGGAGCGTATGAGTCTTTGTCGCTGGTGAATCGAAGTCTGACTCGGTGAATTCGATGTTGCGGTCGACTCCCACGGTCGCGAAGATGCGGCGGGTCACCGAGTTGAAAAAGGTCTCCGCCAACTCGCGATCTGGACGAGCGTCAATCAGCGGCGAATAAGCCGCCTTCGTACTCGCCCAGACCATGCGATCTGCCACCTGCGGGCCCAGGGTCACCCGCACGTTACTCTCGAGGCGGTCGATGACGAGGCCATAGAGGTCGAGACGTTCGGTGGCGTCGGCAACCGCGTGGTGCCACTCACGCCGTTCGAAACGTCCTTTGGCTCGCTGAGTAATCGCACGGAATGCGGCCTGGTATCCCTCGAAGGCTTCAACGATCAAAAGCACTACAAGGTCGGCGCGCCCGCTCTGGGAGAGATCACCGGTAGCCTGGTACGCCACGATCCCAGCGTAGGGGAAGCCAAACATCCTGGTGACATGGAGCCGCCGTCAGGCCCCCATCAGCCGCTTCGACTGTTCGTGGGCACAGAGAGCTTCCGAGCTAAAAAGGATGACCCCGGCGGATCGCCTCACGGATCCTGAGCCGGTCTTGCGACCAATTCGGAATCGTGCGCGTGTCCCTCGGGGCCATCGCCAACACTACAGCTTCGGCACCAGGCTGCTCACCGGCGGCACCTCGGTAGCCTGGCCATAAGCAGTAGCCTCGCCAGATCCCGAGCAGCGTATGCCTCCGCATCTCGACTGACTGGGCCTTCGAAACAGCTACCGTCGGTAGCTGTTACTGTGAGTAGCATGCGCGGTGCTTCGAGGTTGGTAACCGGCCGTCATGATCGGAGCCAAAAGCTCAAGCACGCTCGACTCCGAGGTAGCGCCCGCCGTGAAGCCCGCCGCGCGCTGATGGTCAAGGCCGCCGTTCGGGCCATCAGACGTTTGGGTCCCGCAGTCACCATGGCGGACATCGCTCGTGAGGCGGGCGTGAGCAAGCCGATCCTCTATCGGCAGTTCACGGGCAAGACCGACCTCCACGCCGAGGTTGCCGCCACCGCGACTGCCGCGCTGATAGCGGAACTGCAGGCAGCCTCCGACCGCGAGGCGCAGCGCCATGGACAGCTCACCTCTGTGATCAACGCCTACCTTGCGTACGTGGGACGCGAGCGCCGGCTCGTTGGCTTTCTGAGGCAGACCCCGACCTCCAGCACGGCGTCGACCGGGCAACCGGCACAACAGTTCGCAAGCACCCTCGCGACCCGTATCTCGATCATGCTCCGTGATGAGTTGCCGGCCAATGGAGCGGATCCAGGTCCGACGGACGCTTGGGCCGTCGCCTTGGTCGGCTATGTACAGGCGGCCGCGGACTGGTGGGTATCTGGGCAGGCGGTCCCCCAAACGGTTGTGGCCGAGCAGTTGGCCTGGCTAATCTGGAATGGCCTTGCCGGCCTGGGCCGCGGCGAGGTCCAGGTCGGGATGTGGCCGTGAAAGCCAGCTCAGACCACGCACAGCGACGTGAGCCGCATGCCAGGTTGGTGGATCTTTTCGGTACGCAGATCTCCGTCCTGGAGGCTGGAAAGGGCCCCGTGGTACTGCTCGTCCACGGGGTTGCGGGGAGCCGGCATAACTGGGACGCGGTGATTCCCCAGCTCGCGGAGCGATTCAGGGTTGTCGCCCTGGATTTGCCCGGCCATGGCGAGTCTGGGAAACCGCGCGGCGATTATTCGCTGGGCGCGTACGCGACAGTGCTGCGTGACCTGCTGGAGGTGCTTGGATACCGCCGCGCGACGGTGGTCGGTCATTCTCTCGGCGGCGGGATCGCCATGCAGTTCGCCTATCAGTTCCCAGACCGATGCGAGCGCTTGGCCCTCGTCGCGAGTGGCGGGCTGGGGCGTGAGGTAAACCTGCTGCTGAGGGCCGCGACACTTCCTGGCTCTGAGTGGGTCTTGCCCGTCATCGCCAACCGGCGGGTGCGCGATGCCGTGAGGGAGATCGGAATGCACCTGAGCTGGTTTCCAGTCCGGCCGAGCCCGGCACTCCGTGAGTTCGGCCGGGCGTATTCATCGCTCGCCGATGCTGGAGCGCGAGGCGCCTTCGTCGATTCGCTGCGCAGCGTCATCGACTTGCAGGGTCAGCGGGTCAGTGCGATGAACAGGATCCATCTAGCCGCCCACAAGCCAACTCTGATCCTATGGGGTGCTCGCGATCCATTCATACCCGTGTCCCACGCCGTAGAGGCTTCCCGGCGCCTCCCCAACAGCCGTCTTGAGATATTCGAACGCTCCAGTCACTTTCCTCAGGCCGAAGAACCCCAGCGCTTTGCGACGGTGCTCACCGATTTCATCATGACCACTGCGCCGGGGCCGGATTTCGCGAAGCCCGGTCGCGCGACATTGAGAGCTGTCGTGCAAGCGGCAACGAAGCCCACGCGGCCGGGTCGGGCCAGAGGACCGGGCAACCGAGCGCACCGAACGCACAGCTAAAGCCTCAACGGGGCGACCCATGAACCGACAGGCTCAAATCGGCTGCTCGTCATACGCGAGCCCTCTTGTGCTGATTAGCTCGACGAAAGATCCCAGTCGTGTCGAGTTGAATCACGGCTGCAACCTCGGCCGGTCCTGCTTGGTTTGTCAGGCATCCCTACACTCAGCTCGTGCCGATGACTGCATTCGACCGCGTTGTCGGCTTGCGACTTCTCGCCGCCCACCAATTCGTCTACGAACTCTCGGGTGGTCGGATCGGGGAGCAGCTCGGACGGGTGCAGATGCTATTACTCCACACGACCGGCCGAAAGACAGGACGGCCACGCACGGCCGCCCTCCTCTATCACCGTGATGGAGACCACTACGTAGTAGTCGCCTCAAAAGGCGGCAGTGACACCCCGCCCGCGTGGCTACTCAACATGAAGGGGATTCCGGACGTAGAGGTACAGGTTGGCACCAAGCGGTTTCGGGCCAAGGCTCGGATTGCATCTAACGAAGAGCAGCGCCGGCTGTGGCCGGAGGTAACTCGGCTCTGGCCCCAATACGACCGCTACCAATCACAGACAAGACGCGCGATTCCACTGGTCATCCTCACGCCGCTGAGTTCTGAAATCCCAACACGTATTCGCAAGCGTCGAACCGGGTAGGCACGGTCACAGTATTGCGCGCGACCCGGCATTAAGGATCGCGCTTAGAGCAGCGGTCTAAGGGGTGGTGGCCTTCGGTAGCAGCCTTCTGACGGCAGATCGGTACGTCAGAACCAGGCAGTGGTCGCGTGGCTCATCGGTGCGCACGCCGCGCAGCAATCTGCTTGTACGCAGGCATCAGCATCGCGCTCCGCTGGGCGGCGCGCCGGTATTCCTTCGTTGATCAGACCGTTCAGGCGTTGCTGATTAGACCCGGCGTATTGGGTGACCCAGGCAGTTATCGACAGTGAAAAAGTCGCGGGCTCTTCCCCGCAAGAACGTCCTCCAGGATCAACCACAGGGTATGAGTCCCCGGCCAGCGCCTTGGCAACACTCGGCCCCCAGATGTGGGCTCTAGTCCATATGAATGAGCAAAAGTCCGCTCATCGGTACGGCGAAAGCCGCAGGCCTCCCAGAGCAAAGTAGTCATACGACAGCGGCCTACGTGGCCAGCATCACCAAGGGGCAGAAAACGAAGACATGGCAGTAGCGATCGAGGCAACAAACAACGAAGTCAGTGCCACGCCAACCTACCGCGCCGGAAACGAAGCCGACTTCGAGC
>DATITA010000152.1:0-8603 GCA_035468355.1 Candidatus Dormiibacterota bacterium | reverse complement strand
GAGAACATGAAGATGGTCATCGCGACCGCCAGCAGCGGGCTGCGCTGCGCCAGGCCCCTGAGGTCGGAGACGTTGTCGCGGTCGCCATCGGGCTCGGCCAGCAGGGTCACCACCGCGAAAGCGCCGAAGTTCATGAACATGTAGACGAACAGGTAGTAGAGGACGGCGGAGAGCCCGTTCTGGCCGCCCGCGATCACGCCGATCAGGATGTAGCCCGCCTGCGCGACCCCCGAGTAGGCGAGGAGGCGCTTGAGGCTCGACTGCGCGATCGCCATCAGGTTCCCGACCACCATGCTGGTCGCCGCGACGAAGGCCAGGAGAGCCTGCCATTCGGGTGCGAGGTGGGGCAGCCCGCCGGCGAAGACCCGCACGATCATTGCGAAAGCCGCCGCCTTGGTGCCCACGGACATGAAGGCGGTGACCGGGATCGGCGCGCCCTGGTACACGTCCGGCGTCCACATGTGGAAGGGCGCCGCCGAGACCTTGAAGGCGAATCCGACTCCCATCAGCACGATGCCGAGCAGGATGAGAGGGTTGCCCGAGGCCGAGGTGCCCAGCCGGGTGGCAATTTCGGGGATGACTGTGGTGCCGGCGCCGCCGTAGACGAGCGCCATCCCGTACAGCACGAAGGCGCTGGCGAACCCGCCGACGAGCAGGTACTTGGCCGCCGCCTCCTGCGAGCGGCTCTCGCGCCGGGAAAATCCGCAGGCGATGTAGAGCGCGATCGACAGCAGCTCGAGCCCTAAGAACACGGTCACCAGCGAGGTGGCCGAGCCGAGGACCATCATGCCGATGACCGCGGCCATGATCACGATGTGGAACTCGGCCTCCAGCATCCCGCGCTTGCGCAGGTAGGAGTGAGAAAGAGCGACGGTCAGGATGCCGAGCGTCGCAAAGAGCATCTCGAAGAACAGGGCGTAGTTGTCGCCGGTGGCGAAGCGGTGGTAGGCGTAGCCGCCCTGCCCGCCGGCCCAGCGGTAGAACACCGTCCCCAGCGAGTACGCGTATCCGACCGCGGCGACGATGGCCACCGCCCCGCCGCGCCGGCTGCGCGGCAGCACCAGGTCGGTGACGATCGCGAAGAGCATGAAGCCCACCAGGGTCGCGATGGGAGCGATCTGGCCGACGTCGGCCAGGGCCTGCGACCAGGAATAGGTGAGGTCGGCGGTCATCAAGGCCGTCATTTGGCCAGCCCGGTCTGGCCGAGCGCGGTCATGAGGCGGGTCAGCACGTTGGGCTCGAGGCCCAGGGCGAACATCAGGGCGATGAGAGGGGTCAGCAGGGTCAGCTGACCGGCGTAGATGTCGGCCCGGGGCACGGGACCCGCCGGGGAGCCCTGCATCACGCCCTGGAACAGGCGGAGCATGTAGACGGGCGTGAGGAGCAGGCCGATCGTCGCCACGATGGCGAGGGCGGGCAGTCGCTGCCAGGCGCCCAGGAGGGTCATGAACTCGCCGGCGAAGCTGTTGAGCCCGGGCAGGCCGAGCGCGGCGAGGGCGACGATCGCGAACACCCCCGCCATCACCGGCATGCGCAAGGCCAGGCCCGCCATCGCCGAGCGGTCACGGGTGCCGACGCGGTCGGCGATCCAGCCGACGATGAGGAACAGCGCCGCGATGATCACGCCGTGGTTGACCATCTGGACGATCGCGCCCTGCTGGCCCTGCACGTTGAGGGCGAAGATGCCAAGGACGATGAACCCCATGTGGCTGAGGCTCGAGTACGAGACGAGCAGCTTCATGTCCCGCTGCGCCAGGGCCATCAGCGCGCCCCAGATGATGCCGGCCACGGCCAGCGCGGGAATCACCCACGTCCAGTCCCACCAGCCGATCGGCTGCGGGAACAGGGGCACGGCGATGCGCAGGAAGCCGTAGGCGCCGGCCTTGCCCATGACGCCGGCAAACGTGATCAGCATCGGGGTGGGCGCTGCCATGTAGGCGTCGGGGAGCCAGCTGTGGAACGGGAACAGGGGCATCTTGATCGCGAAGGCAAGGGCGAACACGAAGAAGAGCCCGAACTGGACCGAAGGCGCGGGCGCGAGGGTGGCCAGGGTGGCGAGGTCGAAGGTCTGGCGGCCCGTGACGATGTACTCGCCGATTACGCCGACCAGCATCAACAGCGACCCGACCAGCGTGTACAGCACGAACTTCAGCGCGGCGGCTCCCGGGCGTGGTCCCTCGCCATGGATCCACAGCAGGAAGTAGGCCGGGATGAGCATCGCCTCCCAGAACACGTAGAAGAGGACGAGGTCCGTCGCCATGAACACCCCGGCCAGGCCGGCGGACATGGCGAGCATGAGGGCGACGAAGCTCGGCGTTCGCTTGTCGATGGGGGTGGCGAGGACCGCGATCACGGTGAGGAACGCGTTGAGGACAATCAGCCATAGGCTGATCCCGTCGACTCCGAGACGGTAGAAGATGCTCAGCTGCGGGATCCAGGTCAGCTTCTCCTGGAACTGGAAGCCGTGGGCGCCGGGCTCGAACAGGAAGGCGACGGCGGCCGCCAGGCCGAGCACCGCCACAGCGACGACGACGCCCATCCACTTCGCGAAGTGCGGCGGCATGAAGGCGATGAGGACCGCTGCGACCAGGGGCAGAAGCCAGAGGACGGTCAGCATCAGGAGTTCGCCCTGATCAGGATGACGATCGTGGCCACGACGGCGCCTCCAACGAAAACGAGGACGTAGTTGCGGAAGTAGCCGCTCTGGGTGAGGCTCAGGCCCGCCGCGCCGGCGCTCGTGGCGATGCCCGTCTCCATCACCGCGCCGTTGATGAGAGGCTGCTCAATGTCACGATCGCCAAACCCGGCGATGGCGTCCATGGGGCGCACGAAGGCGGCGTTATACATCTCGTCGAAGTAGTACTTGCGCTCGAGCAGTCGCTGCGCCCACGGGAACCGCGCGCTCCAGGGTCGCATTCGCAGGGCGCCGACGAAGAGAGCCGCCGCGACGACCATGGTCACGAGGCCGGCCACCACCGCGGCCGTCGTGTCCTCCCAGGGGACCTTTCCGACCGACGAGGCCAGGAAGTCCGACACCGCCGAGGGCCCGATGCCGAGGGCTCGCGTCTGGATGAAGCCGCCCACCACCGCGAGCACGGCGAGGATCGCGACCGGGACGAGCATCACCATCGGCGCCTCGTGGGGGTGCTCGACCGGGCGCTGCGGGGAAGGTTTGCCCGCAAACGCGAGCCACCACATGCGGCCTGTATAGAACCCGGTCAGCAGCGCGGTGATGGCGCCGACACCCCACACGACCAGGCCCAGCGTGCCGGGTCGCGAAAAGGCGAGACCCAGGATCTGCTCCTTGGAGAAGAAGCCGACGAAGGGGATGACGCCCACGAGGGAAAGGCAGCCGACCAGGAACATGATCGAGGTGGGCCGGAGCTGCCGCCACAGGCCGCCGTATTTGCGCATGTCCTGCTCGTCGGCCATGGCGTGGATGACGTTGCCGGCGGCCATGAAGAGCAGGGCCTTGAAGAAGGCGTGAGAGAGCAGGTGGAACAGGCCTGCCGAGTACGCGCCGATGCCGACGGCCAGGAACATGTAGCCGATCTGGCTCATGGTCGAGTACGCGAGCACGCGCTTGATGTCGGTCTGCACGATCGCGATGGTGGCGGCGAACAGCGCCGTGGCCGCGCCGATGATCGCCACCGCATCGTGGGCGTAGGTGGCGACGTCATAGATGGGGTGCATGCGGGCGACGAGGTAGACGCCGGCGGTGACCATGGTCGCGGCGTGGATGAGGGCGCTGACCGGGGTGGGGCCCTCCATCGCGTCTGGGAGCCAGGTGTGCAGCGGAATCTGGGCGGACTTCGCCACCGCGCCGACGAGAAGGAGGAAGGCCGCCAGCTCGAGTGTCCCGCTGTCAGCAATCCCCAGGGTTTTTAGCTGTGTGAAGACGCCGGCGTAGGTGATCGCGTGGTAGGTGACGAACAGCACGAACGCCGCGAGGATCATGCCGACGTCCCCGACGACGTTCATCACGAACGCCTTCCGCGCTGCCAGCACCGCGGAGCGGCGCTGGTACCAGAAGCCGATCAGGAGATACGAGCTGAGACCGACCATCGCCCAGCCGACGATGAGGAACACGAAGTTCCCGGCGAGCACGAGCAGCAGCATCGAGAAGATGAAGATGTCCATGTAGGTGAAGAAGCGCGCGTAGCTGGGCCCATCCTCGTGCGCCATGTAGCCGACGGAGTAGGTGACGATCAGACCGCCGACCCCCGTGATCACCAGGCACATGAAGATCGACAGGTGGTCGACCAGCAGGTTGAACGGCACGTTGAGCGCGCCACTCTTGATCCACGTCCAGTACGTGAAGTCCGCACTGACGTTGTTGAGGAAGAGGTTGAGGGTGCATATGAAAGAGGCCCAGACCGCGACGGGCCCAACGATCACCGTGACTCTCCGCGGCAGCCTCCATCCACGTCCGGCCAGCAGCAGCGCCCCCGTCGCGGGGAAGAGCAGCACCAGGAGCGCGATGGTCTGAGGCGAGGTGATGGTGTTCATCCCTTCAGCTCGCTGAGGTCGTCGACGTCCTCGACGTCACGCGTGTGGAAGATGTCGACCAGGATCGCCAGGCCGACCACCGCCTCGGCCGCCGCCACGGTCATCGCCATGAGCGCGAAGAGCTGGCCCTCGATGTTCTGCAGCTGGCGCGCGAACGTGATCAGCGTGAGGTTGACCGCGTTGAGCATGAGCTCGATGCAGATGAGGATGACCAGCGAGTTGCGCCGCACCAGCACGCCGGCCGCGCCGATGGTGAAGAGCACGGCGCCGAGCAGCAGGAACCACGAGGTGTCGAGCTGTGATCCACCGATGTTGAGGGTGCTCACTATTCGTCGAGCTCCCGGCGGCTCAGGTAGATGGCGCCGATCGCGGCGGTGAGCAGGAGGATCGACGTCAGCTCGAAGGGGTAGAGGTAGGTCGTGAACAGGCCGACCGCGATCGACTGCACGCTGCCGAAGACGGACATGTCGGTGGAGTCGGCTTGCCGGTACTGGATCCCCTGCAGCATCGTCCACATCAGCACCAGCAGCACGAGCATGAACAGCGCGGAGAGCCAGGACTGAAACCGCAGCCTGCCCCGCGCAGCTTCGCGCGCCGGTCCGAGCAGGGCGATGACGAAAAGGAACAGGACCATCACCGCGCCGGCGTAAACGATGATCTGGACCACGAAGACGAACTGCGCGCTGAGCAGCAGGAAGAGCACGGATAGAGAGAGCATCACGACCACTAGGCTGAGCACGCAGCGGATCGGCTCGCGGAAGGTGACCACGCCGAGCGCGCCCAGGATCGCGACCGCGGCGGCGATGAAGAAGATCGCGATCGTCAAAGCAGTTTGGGTTCCTTCGCCTGCAGTCGCGCCGCGACGTCCGGAGGAAGCGGCTCGAGCAGCTTTTCCTTGGTGTAGATGAACTTCTCGCGGCTGGTGTCCGACAGCTCGTACTCGGGGCCCAGCACGATCGCCTGCACCGGGCACGCGTCCTCGCAGTAGCCACAGAAGATGCAGCGCAGCATGTTGATCTCGTAGGTCTTGGCGTACCGCTCGCCCGGCGAGACCCGCTTCTCGGCGGTGTTCTCCGCGGCGATCACCAGGATGCAGCCGACGGGACAGTTCGCGGCGCAAAGCTCGCAGCCGATGCAGCGCTCGAGGCCATTGTCGTAGCGGCGGAGGTAGTGTCGCCCACGGTACCGCTCGGACCTCGGGGTCTTGTCCTCCGGGTACATGGTCGTGACGACCGGGCGGAAGAACTCTCCGAGCGTGGTCCTGAGGCCGCCGGCGAGGGCGGCCACGTCGGAAGCGACGCTCGGCGTCTTGCCCTTCGGGTACGCGGGAACGCCCTCCGACGGACCCCTCAGCGGGGCCGGGTGGTCAGGAAAATTCTCTTCGTCTTCGGCCATCGGCTACCCCTGCACGGCCACCAGGACGACCCCGGTGACGATTACGTTTGCGATCGCGAGCGGCAGCAGGACCTTCCAGCCGAGGCGCATGAGCATGTCGTAGCGCATGCGAGGGAAGGTGCCGCGGAGCCAAATGTATAGGAACAGGAAGAGCACGACCTTGACGAAGAACGCGAGGATGGGGGGCACGATCCACAAGTACCAACCGCCGAAGAACAGCAGGGCGGCCAGGGCCGAGACGGTGATCATGTTGATGTACTCGGCGAGGTAGTACATGACGAATTTGAGGCCTGAGTACTCGGTCAGAAAGCCGCCGATCAGCTCCTGCTCGGCCTCTGGCAGGTCGAACGGCGCCCGGTTGGTTTCGGCCACGGCCGCCATCAGGTAGATCACGAACCCGACGGGGGTGAGGATGATCAGCGGGATCGGGCCGTGGTACCAGCCCCAGTCGACTGTGTACTGCACGATGTCGCGCAGCCGCAGCGACCCGACGATCATGAACGTGGGGACCAGCGAGAGGCCCAATGCCATCTCGTAGCTGATCAGCTGAGCGGCCGCGCGGAGACCGCCGAGCATCGAATACTTGTTGTTCGACGCGTAGCCCCCGAGCACCAGCGCGTAGACGTTCATGGCGCTGACGGCGAAGACGAGGAGGATGCCGATGTTGACGTCGGCGATCCAGTACTGGACGTTGTACCAAAGGCCGATCGGGATCACCGCCCAGGCCAGGAAGGCGGCCGCCACAGCGATCGCGGGCGCCGCGACGTAGATGACCTTGTCGGTCTCCGCGGGAACGAAGCTCTCCTTGAACGCGAGCTTGATTCCGTCCGCGGCGAGCTGCATCAGGCCGAACGGGCCGACGCGGTTAGGGCCGGGGCGGCGCTGGATGCGGCCCAGCGCGACCCGCTCGAACCACACGGTGTAGGCGGTCGCGGTCAGCACGATGAAGAGCAGCGCGGCGGCCGCGACGACGACCACAACCCAATGCCCGACCGGGTCGTTGTAGAACTGCGTCACTGTCTTGTTCCCGCGTGGTCCGGCTTTGCCGGACCACCGCAGCGCTGCGTTTTGGCAACCGCCGTCTGGGCCAACGGGGGGGGTCCCGCGGGGGGGGCCTGACCCACCCGCGCCTTCTCGTTGTAGAACTGCGTCACGGGTGCGCCGCACCGATGAGGACGGGCTTCGGGGACGGGCCGGCGGCGGGCGGCTCCGACAGTGCGGCGAGCGGCGCGAACTTGCCCGCGATCTCGCGCTGGATGGGGGAGATCCCGGCGTAGTCGAGGGCCACCCCGAGCGCCGTGCTCAGCTCGCACAGCACCTCCCACGCCTCTTTTAGCGGCGGCGTTACGGCAATGGGCGGGCGCAGGAACTGGACCGTGCCCTCGAGGTTCGCGTAGGTGCCCTGCCGCTCGGCGAAGCTGGTCGCCGGCAGGAGCACCGCGGCCTTCTCATACCCGGGGCGCGGCAGATGGTCCCAAGCGGCGAGGAATCGCACGGACGCGGGGATTCCGGCGGTCGGAGGATGGCCCCAGACCAGGAGCGCCTCCACGCCGTCGAGCGTGTCCGACCCCGCCACGCCGAGCGCCAGCGCGCCGCGCTCGTTGGTGCCGCGGTAGAGCGGCATGACCTTGCCGCCGGCGGCTGCGGCCAGCTCGGCGCAGACTGCGGCCACCTCCGCCGCGTCCTCGCTGCCGTGCCCGTCGCCGTAAAGGATCGCCACGGGTCCGCCCGGGTTCGCCAGCAGCTCGTGCGAGGCGAGCTTGCGCACCTCGGCGGCCGCCGCGCCCTTCGCGTTGCGGATGTGGACGGTGCCCTGGTGGCGGTCGAAATCCACGCCCTCGGGGTGGACGACGACGAGCTTGGCGCCGCGCTTGCTGACGGCCTTCTTGATCCGGAGGTTCACGATCGGGGCGTCGTCCTCGATGTCGGAGGCCACGACCACGATCACTTTCGCGTCATCTATCTCCTTGATGCGCAGGGTGTCTCCGGCCGGCGCGGGCAGCGCGGTGCGGCCGTTCATCCTGACCTTCGCGCCCTTGAGCGGGCCGTCGAGCAGCTTTCTGAACAGGAAAGCCTCCTCGTTGGTCAGGTCCTGCGGCAGTGAGAGCCCGAGTTTGGCGCCCTTCCCCTTGATGCCCGCGGCCAGCGTGGTGACGGCGTCAGCCCAGGTGGCCCTGGCGCTGCGCACGGAGGGGGTGCGCAAGCGGGCCGGGTCGTTGACGTCGGTGTAGTCGAACCGGCCGCGGTCACAGATCCAGCCCTCGTCGATATCGTCGTTCTCGCGCGACGTGACCCGCACCAGCTGGCCGCGCCGCTGCCACTGGGTCACGTTGCAGCCGACCGCGCACCTCGAGCAGATGGTGTCGCTGTGGGTCATGTCCCACGGTCGCGACTCGAAGCGCCACACGCGCGACGTGAGGGCGCCCACTGGGCAAATGTCGATGATGTTGCCGCTGAAATTCGATTGCAGGGGCCGGTCGAACTGGCTGGTGATGAAGGAGTGGACGCCGCGCTGGTCGACCGTGAGCTCCTGCTCCCACGCCACCTCGTCGTAGTAACGCGTGCAGCGATAGCAGAGCACGCAGCGCTCGCGGTCGAGGGCGATCTTCTCCGAGAGCGGAATCGGCTTCTTGAAGTGCAGCCGCGGGCCGTCGATGCGGCTGGTCGGATAGCCGTGGCGGAACGTGAAGTCCTGCAGC
>DATITA010000151.1:0-16855 GCA_035468355.1 Candidatus Dormiibacterota bacterium | reverse complement strand
TCCGATCCGGTGCAGGCTACGCATTGCGGGTAAGGCTAAAGCACCGACCTGTGCAGCGATATGGATTTCGCCTCCAAAATCGCGGATCCGGATTGGTGGCGCGCCGACAGCCCCACAGCGCCTCTCACTGTCTTATCTTTCCCGGGTGAATCCTGAGGCCCTCGGTCTTCTGGTCGAATCGCCCGATCGCCCAGGCGTCTTCTACCGGGTGGCGGAGACGATCTTCCGCCACGGCGCCAACATCACCTACGTCGCCGGCGGCGAGCATCGCTCGGGCGTGGCGCAGCTGCAGATGGAGGTGACCGGGGCGCCCGACGCCGCTGGGCTGGTCAAAGACCTCGAAGGGCTGGAGGTGGTGACCAGGGTCACGGTCGTTCCGACCTTCCAGGCCATCTACGGTAAGCGCGTGATCGTGATCGGCGGTGGCGCCCAGGTCGGCATGGTGGCCCAGGGTGCGGTCTCGGAGGCGGACCGGCACAACATCCGCGGGGAGCGGATCTCGGTCGACACCATCCCGCTCGTGGGCGAGCAGCAGCTGGCGGACGCGGTGCGAGCGGTGGCGCGGCTGCATCGGGCTCGGGCCCTGGTCCTTGCGGGCGCCCTGATGGGAGGTGATATCACCAACGCGGTCCGGGAGATCCGCGAGGCCGGAATCCTGGTCGTCTGCACCAGCATGGCCGGCTCGGTGCCGCAGGCGGCCGATCTGGTCGTCAGCGACCCCGTAGAAGCCGGCGTGATGGCGGTGATGCTCATCGCCGACACGGCCAGCTTTTCGATCGAGCACGTGCGCGGCCGCCGCTTTTAGTGGGGCCTCAGAGCTCGCGTGTCCTGACCCGGACGTGCATCGCGCCGCCGGCCGAACCGACGTAGATCCCGCGGGTCGGGGCGGCGTCCGTGTAGTCGCGGCCGACGGCCAGGCGCACGTGGTTCTCCGAGGTTCGGACCGGCCGCGTGGCGTCGTAGCCGATCCACCCTTTGCCCGCCACCCAGCCCTCGGCCCAGGCGTGCGATGCAGTGGTGACACCTTTCTCGCCCGCGAAGTGGATGTAGCCGCTCACGTAGCGGGCTGGGACGCCCATCGCGCGCGCCACCGCGATGAAGAGGTGGGCGAAGTCCTGGCAGACCCCTGCGCGCAGCCTGAGGACGTCGTCCACCACCGTGTAGACGTTGGTCACCGCGCGGTCGTAGGTGAACTCGCGGCTGATCGTCAGCGTCAGCTCGTCGAGGGCTTGCTCCACGGAACCGGGTGACGCCAGGTCCTGGATCGCGTGGCGGCGCGCCAGCTCGCGGACGCCCTCCACGTCCTTCACGGGGGAACGGAACCGAAGAAAGTCCTGGACCAGGTCCTCGCCGGCTTCCTGGTCGGGCTCCAGCCCCGTCTCCACGACCGAGCGGCTGACCACACTCAATCGGCTGTGCGGCCGCACGAGGTTGAAATAGTGGACGTGGTTGCCGTAGCCGTCCACGTAGACGTGCGGCTTGATGCCCGAGCTCAGCTCGAGTGAGAAGTCGAGACATCGCTGACCTGCCCCATCCATGGGCTGCAGCCTCACCTCCATCATGGTTTCGGCGATCGGGCCCGAGTACCGGTACTTCGTGCTGTGCACGATCTCGAGCTTCATGGCCGCGCTCCCTTCTGCTGCTGCTGCTGCGGCATGGCCCGCCCTTCCTCGCCCATCACGGTCGTAGGGACCTTGCTCGGGTGGAAGTACGTCTCGCGCAGAGCCACCTCGAGCTGGCGCAGGAGCGAGCGGCACTCCGCGTCGAAGTCCAGGGCGTGCTCCGCGACCGCGTGCGGGTCGGCCTGCTCGAACATCGACAGCAGCCTGGTCAGAAGCCGGCGCGGACGCGAACGGCGTCCGCTGCCATCGATTCGCGCCACCGACTCGAGCGCGATCGAGGCGGAGAAACGCGCCGACCTGGGCAGGGTGCGGTCGAGCAGCAGGCACTCGATGACCCGGTCGGGCGTCACGCCACCCGAGTAGCGCGCCTGGAAGGACTCGAAAGCGAAGCACGACTTGAGGACGGCCGTCCATTCGAGCGCGTCCTCCGGGGTGTCCGCGAGCTCCGCTGATTTCCGGGTGACGATCTTGGTCACGTTGGCGGCTCGCTCAACGAACTTGCCGAGCCGTACGAAGTCGCGCGCGTCGTCGTTCGGCATGGTGTCGTCGAGCAGGCCGTCGACGAGGCGGATGCTCATCTGCACGTCGTAGAGGAACGGGTACAGGTCGGGCTGCCATCGCGACTCCTGCACGCGCCAGTGCAGCGCATTGACCTGTTCGTAGAGCTCGCTGGGCAGCGATGGCCTCACCGCCTGGGCCGCCAGGCGGGCGGCGCCGACGCTGGCGCGCACCGACGGTCCGAGCGTGCCGCCGACCACCATCTCCACCGCCTGGTCCCGCCGGCCCGTGTCGCTGTTCCGCCAGCCCGCGAGCTCCATGAACCGCATCCAGAACTTGGGGCCGGGTTCGTCCCGCCGGTCGAGCGACAGCTCAACATGCACTCCGAGGATCCGCGCGAGGTGGTCGGCGCGTTCGAGGTGCCGCCCGAGCAAGGCGAGAGACGTGGCGGCGCGGCTAAGCATCGTCGCCTTCCAATGAGTCGTCGGTCATCACCCAGGTGTCCCGGCTGCCGCCGCCCTGCGAGCTGTTGACCACGAGGGAGCCCGATTTCAGCGCGACCCGGGTGAGCCCCCCGGAGGAGACGCTCACCTCCGCCCCGGTCAAGACGTAGGGACGCAGATCCTGGTGTGTGCGCCGCAGCCGGCCGCCGTCGAGCACCGGCTGGACGGAGAGCGCGACCACGGGCTGGGCGATGAACGAGCGGGGCGTGGCGCTGATGCGCCTTTTGAAATCCTCCCGCTCGGCGCTGGTCGACTCCGGCCCGATGAGCATGCCGTAACCGCCCGAGCCGTCCACGGTCTTGACCACCAGGCGCTCCAGGTTGGCCAGGACGTGGCGGCGCTGGGTTTCGTCAGCGCAGAGGAAGGTCTCAACGTTGGGCAGGATGGGGTCTTCGTCGAGGTAGTAGCGGATGATCTTTGGCACCAGCGAATACACCGCCTTGTCGTCAGCCACGCCGTTCCCGAGGGCGTTCGCGATGGCCACGTTGCCGGCCCGATACGCGCTCACCAGCCCCGCCACGCCTACCAGCGATTCTTGGCGGCCGAAGATCGGGTCAAGCCACGCATCGTCGATGCGGCGGTAGATCACGTGGACAGGGCGCAGCCCCTGCGTGGTGCGCATGAAGACGTGGTCCTGGTCGACCACGAGGTCGGTGCCTTCGACAAGCTCGATGCCCATCTGCTTGGCGAGGTACAGGTGCTCGTAGTAAGCCGAGTTGTTGAGCCCGGGCGTAAGCAGCACCACGGTCGGGTCGTCGACTCCGCTCGGAGCGAGCCAGCGCAGCAGGCGCAGGAGCTCATGCACGTAGCCCTCGACAGGTCGCACCTGGTAGCCGGCGAACAGATCGGGCATCACGCTCTTCATCACGTGGCGGTTGGCGAGCACGTAAGAGACTCCTGACGGGGTTCGCAGGTTGTCCTCGAGGACGAAGAAATCCCCCTTTTCGTCGCGTACGAGGTCAACGCCGGCGATGTGGCAGTGGATGCCGTGGGGCACGGGCAGCCCTTCGATCTCCCTGAGGTAGAGCGAGCTCGTGAGAACTATGTCCGGCGTCACGCCGCGCTGCTTCAAGATCAGCTTGGGGCCGTACACGTCGTCCAGGAACAGGTTCAGGGCCCGCAGACGCTGCTCCAGGCCCTTCTCCAGGAGACGCCAGGTGCGGGCGGATAGGATCCGCGGGATGATGTCGAAGGGAAAGACCTTCTCGGTACCTTGGGCGTCGGGGTACACGGCAAACGTGATCCCGTAGTTGCGGAGCATCTGCATCGCCAGGTTCTGGCGGCGCTGCAGCTCCTTCGTGCCGAGCGCCTGCAGGTGCTCGTAGAGCCGGCGGTAGGCAGGCCTGGGCCGGCCGGCGCCCGCAAGCATTTCATCGTAAAAGCCGTTTACCTGGTAGCCGGCATCGAGGGATTTCATGGGAGCCACCGCTATAGTGTCAGCGACATCGCGACAACGGGAAAGACAATCGACTTGCGGGTCGGTTGCGAGTTCAGGTATGACGTGAGCGCTCCGACGGTTGCCACGGTGCAGGTACGACCGCGCTCGGACGCACGTCACCAGCTCGTGACGGAGACGTGGTCGAGCCAGCCCTCCGTGCCGATCGACGAGTACGCCGACCTGTACGGCAACCCGGTAAAGCGCCTTGTGATGGCCGAGGGGCCGCAGCTGCTCAGGTACGACGCGGTCGTCCTGGTGCCGGACGAGCCGGACCCCGACGCTTCGTCCGCCGGCCAGTCGCCGGTCGAGCAGATCCCTGGCGAGCTCCTTCACTTCACCCTTCCAAGCCGGTACTGCCAGTCGGACCAGCTGATGGGGATGGCGTGGGAGCTGTTCGGGCAGACTGAGCCGGGGGCAGCGCGGGTGCAGGCTGTCTGCGACTGGGTGCACGACCACATCAAGTTCCAGTACGGGGCGAGCAACGCGCTGACCACCGCGATCGACGTGCTCGAGAAGCGCACGGGCGTATGTCGGGACCTCACCCACCTGGCGGTCACCTTCTGTCGAGCCCTCAACATCCCGGCCCGCTATGTCTTCGGCTACCTGCCCGACCTCTACGTCCCGGTTAACGACGACCGCATGGACTTTGCGGCGTGGATGGAGGTCTGGCTGGGAGATCGCTGGTGGACGTTTGACCCGCGCAACAATCAGCGACGGGTCGGGCGGGTGCTGATCGGGCGCGGCCGCGACGCGCTTGATGTGGCAATGCTGACCACCTTCGGACCCGCGGTTTTTCGCTCGATGACCGTTTGGGCCGACCGAGCGCAGGCAGACTGATGGCCATCAATCCCGCATCCGTCGACTGGGGCAGCGCGCGCAGGGCCTCGTACCTCCTGCGCCAGAGCTTCCGCTACGAGTATTCGCAACCGATTCGCAACCTCAACCATCGCCTCGTGGTCATCCCACCGGAGCGCTTTGGCGACCAGCGGAGGCTGCGTCACGAGCTGTCGGTCGACCTTCTGGGCGTGCGCCTCGAGGACCGTCGCGACAGGTTCGGCAACGTGATCGTCGACGTGTTCGCGCCGCGAGTGTCAGACGTGATCGAGTTCACCGCCGAGGTCTGGGTCGAGCGCCGCGCCGAGGAGCCGAACCGCCTCGCCGACGGCTGGCTCGCCGACGGTTACCTGCTGGAGGCCTCTCGCCTCACAGTGGCCGACGACCGCATTCGGCGCGCCGCCGAGGAGCTGGCATCGTCGGCCGAATGGGGCCTGCCCCTCGCGGACCATATCAACGACTGGGTCTACCAGTCGATGACCTACCGGTTCGGGATCACCGGGGTCCGTACCACGGCGGCCGAGGCGCTCGCCCTGGGCGCGGGCGTGTGCCAGGACTACGCCCACGTGATGCTCGCACTCTGCCGGGTCTGCGGGCTACCGGCGCGATACGTCTCCGGTCACTTGCTTGGCCAGGGCGGAACCCATGCCTGGGTGGAGGTCATGCTCCCGACGAGGGACGGCACCGGCGATGCCGTGGCTTCGGCCTTCGACCCGACGCATGCGAGCCGGGGTGGGCTGGGCTACGTGACCATAGCCGTGGGGGCGGACTACTCGGACGTCGCGCCCACGTCCGGCAGTTACCTCTCGCCCGCCCAGGGCAGGCTCATCACCAGCAAGCGGGTGACGCTGACCGACCTGGAGTGAGCTGGGCCGTTGGGGGGCCCAGGGCGTTGACGTGAAGTGTGACCATGCTTCACATAGGCACCTCGGGATGGCAGTACGGACACTGGAAGCGCATCTTCTATCCGGAGAAGATGCCTCAGCGCGAATGGTTGCCGTACTTCGCGGACCGCTTTCAGACGGTGGAGGTCAACAACACCTTCTACAACCTCCCGCAAGCGGCTGTCTTCGAGCACTGGATGCAGGCCGTACCCGCGGACTTCACATTCGCACTCAAGATGAGCCGCTACCTCACCCACATCAAGCGGCTCCGGGACCCCGAGGAGCCGGTTCACCGCTTCATGGAACGGGCGAAGCGGCTGGGTCGCAAGCGCGGGCCTGTCCTGATGCAGTTGCCGCCGTCGCTCGAGGTGGACAGCGGGCTGCTGGACCAAGCCCTTTGCGCCTTCGACCCCAGCGTGCGCGTGGCCGTCGAGTTTCGGCACGAGTCCTGGTTTACGAGCAAGACCCGTCAGGTGCTCGAACGGCGAAAGGCTGCGCTGTGCCTGGCCGACAGCCCCCAGAGAAAGCAGCCGAACTGGCGCACGGCGGACTGGGGATTCCTGCGATTTCACCAGGGACGAGGCAGCCGTGCGCCCGGGTATGAGCGCGACGCGCTGAAGACATGGGCCAATCTCGTCGAGGACCTGAGGGGACCGCGGCCCGACGTCTTCGCCTATTTCAACGACGACACGGCCGGCTACGCGGTCGAGGATGCGATCACTTTCGCCGAGCTGGCGGAGGCCGCAGGCCTCAGCCCGACGCGCGTGCCTTCAAGGGCCGCCGCTTGAGGGCTGCGTCCGCGTCGTCGGTCGTCACGTAGCGCCTGCGGAAGTTCCGGAGAGCGAAGCGGTCGCACGCGGTTTCCGCGGACGAGCCCCGGTGCAGCACCTCATAGAGGTACCAGTGCAGCCATTCGTGGCAGTACAGGAACCGCAGCACGTCGCGCCGCCCTCGAAACGACACCGTTTCCGAAGCCCAGGCAAACCTGATGCCGGCGCCGCGTTTTCGCCGTGCCGCGAAGATGACCGGCTCCTTGAACGCCTTGAACGGGATCGGGACCTGGAGCACGATGCGGCGTTCCTCGAACTCGCACCGCGCAGCGAGGTGGGGGGCCGAGCGGTAGCGCAGCGGCTTGACCACCACGTCGTAGTCGCAGCGGGGCAGGCCCTCCAGCGCCCTGCGGGCGTCGGCTGAGGTGAAGCCGGCGAGCGCAGAGCTGATGCTCATGTGCGGGACACTTTAGGGGTTTCCGAGGTGGTCGCCGGCGCCGCGGACCGGGCCGCCAATTGGTCGTCGGACCTCCCAGGCTCTGCTGGTCGACCCAGGTCTTCGATCGGAAATCCCTCCGCTCGCCGATGGCTGCTGTCAGGCATCTGTGAATAAAAGCCTCCTCTCGCAGGGGAACTGCCAGGAGGCGGGGGATACTCGTTCACCTTTCCGTGGCGAATTGGCGAGTAGACGGGCGGGCTACCCCGTTACCTGAGTGGGGGCGCTTGGCCAGCAATGGCCGAGGCCTCCACCAGTCCCCAACCTCGTTGGGCGGCGCGCCTTAAAGCTTGTCCGGCAGCCTGATCAGCCACGAAACCAATGTCCCCGTGGCGATGCCGATGAGAGAGCCCACGGCCACGTCGCTGGGGAAGTGGTGGCCCAGGTGGACCCTCGAGACTCCGACGGCCGTAGCGAGGCCGAAGACCAGCGGGGATGCCTTGGGATAAAAGGTCGAAAGCGCCGTCGCTGCGGCGAAAGACGAGGCCGTGTGGCCCGAGGGAAATGACGCGTCGGCGGTCTTGATGCCGACCACCAGGACCTCGCGGTCGACAAACGGCCTCTTGCGCCGGAAAACCGGCTTGATCATTCTCTGCACCAGGTACGTGGTGCCCACGGAGGCCACCGCCGTGGCGACGCCGGCCCGCCGGCCCTTCCGCCCGCCCAGCCAGGCCACGGCGAGGCCCGCCCCCACCCATCCGAGCCCTTCGCCGAGGTCGGACAGGATGCTCACGTACCTGTCACCCACGGTGGAGTGGGGAAGGCCGTGGATGATGTCATATAGGCGGCGGTCGACCGATTGGGGCAGTCCCGAAACGCCAGCCGGCCCTTGCGTGGCCATCAAGCAATCAACGCCCGCCGACGGTAAAGACACGCAATTCGGCGTTGTGCTTGTGCATGCCGCAAACCAAGTCGCGCGCCCGTAAGAAGCCGGCCCTCGAGCCGGACAGCATCGCCACGCTGGTGATGGCGTGGTGGACGACCGTGCTGGCAGGTGAGGCCAATGAGCCCCATCCTATCCACCGCGACGGCCTCGTGGTCCGTCTCGACGGCGGGACCCTCAAGCTCTCGGGCGAGGTCCAGACCACCCGGGATCGCGATGAGCTGATCAAGCAGGCGCGCGCTCAGGTCGGCCGGGGCATCAACGAGGTCGACTCCTCTGGCCTCGGGGTCATGGCCGCGAAAGAGAAGGCTGGGGTGCTGGAGCAGGTGCTCGTGGCCGCCTTCCCGAACCACGCGACGGCCGAGCTGGCGCTCAAATTCGTCCTGGAACGCAGTCGCACCGTGCCCAAGCAGCAAGAGGTCATCAGCTCTGGCGAATCGGCGTCCGGCCTGAAAGTCGTCCCGGAGGGTTTCGAGGCAGAAGTCCGCGCGCACCTTGACAAAGGCCGTGCCGTCCTGGTGCTCCGAGTCGACGAGACCGAGGCCTACCGGGTTCGCGGTCTCCTGGAAGAGGACACGCGAAGCGTGTGGACGGTCGCAGCGCCGCCCCAGGTAGCGGCCCGATGACCGAGGTCGGGCCCAAGGGCGCGCGACGCGGGCCGAGCCCGTCGGCTCGTGAGGCCAGTGCCCGCAAGCTGACCGCCGGCGACGTTATTCGCTCGGTCGGCCCGGGCGTGATCACGGGCGGGGCCGACAACGACCCGGCGGGCATTGCAACCTACTCGATCATCGGCGCGACGGCGGGTTTCGCCCAGAACTGGCTGCTGCTCCTTTCGACCCCGATGCTGATCGTCGTCCAGCAGATGTCGGCCAAGGTGGCCAACGTCACCAAGGCGGACCTGGCCACCGTGCTCAGGACGACGTTCGGGGCGCGGATCGCCACGCCCGCGGTCCTCCTGATGGTGATAGCCAACGTGATCACGATGGGGGCCGACCTGCTGGCGATGGGTGCCGCCATCCAGCTGCTCACCGGTGTGCGGTACATCTACTGGGTCGTCCCCCTGGCTGGAGTGATGGCCGCCTTCACGATCTTCCTCGATTACAAGGTCGTCACCAAATATCTGTTGTGGCTGGCGGGCGTCTTCGCGACGTACATCGTCGCCGCCATCCTGGCACGCCCCAACTGGGGGCAGGTGCTGCGCAGCCTGGTGGTACCGCACATCAGCATGTCGCCCACGTTCATGCTGAGTGCGGTCGGCATGCTCGGCACGACGATCACGCCCTACCTCTTCTTCTGGCAGGCCAGCGGCGAAGTCGAGGAGAGACGAGGCGTGCAGCACATGGGGCGAAGCAAGGTGGACGTCGTGGTTGGGATGATCTGGTCCAACGTCATAGCGTTTTTCATCATCGTCGCCACCGGAGCCGTTCTCTTCTCGCACCACACGGCCATCCGAACCGCGGCCGACGCCGCCCACGCGCTCGAGCCAGTCGCGGGCCCCTATGCGTCCTTGCTGTTCGGAATCGGGATCATTGGCGCCGGGCTGCTGGCGATCCCGGTGCTGGGCGCGTCTGCGGCCTTCGGGGTTGCCGGACTCGCGGGTTGGCGCCGCGGCCTGGGCCGCAATCCCCGCAATGCGCCCCAGTTCTACGTCGTGATCGGGCTTGCCTTCCTCATCGCGATGGAGCTCGCCATCTCGTCAATCGACCCGATCAAGGCCCTGTTCTACTCGCAGGTGCTCGACGGGTTGATCGCCCCGGTCTTGATCGTGCTCATGCTCCTGGTCACCTCGAGCCGAAAGCTCATGGGGGATTTCGTCAACGGGCCGTGGACCAACGTCATCGGCTGGGCCTCAGCGCTGGTCATGGTCGTGGCCGACGGCGCGCTTGTCTACCAGGTCGTGACCCAGGGACTGCCCGCCTGATCCGTCTCGGGGCTCAGGCAATACGTCAACGCCCATGCGTAGCCCTCTCAAGCGAGGCGTTGCATTAGCGTTGCAGTTGGTGCATTCGTCTGTCGACGGAAGAAAAGCGGCTCCCGACGGCAAGGGGTCGGGCGAGTTGGCGGCTGAGCTCGTACAGGACGCTCAGCGGCTGGTTTCGCTCGAGGTCGCCCTGGCCAAACAAGAGGTGAAAGAGCTGGTCATGGCCAACGCGATCGCCGCGGCCATGATGGCCGGCGGCGGCCTTGTGCTCATGCTGGCGATCTTGGTCGCGGTGCCGGTTTCCGTCGTCACCCTCGTGCCGTGGCACTGGCAGGCGGCGGTGATCTGGGCGCTGGCTTACGCCGTGATCGGGATTGCCCTGTTGCTGGTCGGTAAATCGAGATTGCGGATAGGGCTACCGGCGAAAACGATCGCCAGCTTGAAGGAGAGCAAAGAATGGGCGCTTCGGCGAATGAGATCGACCGTCAGATAAAGGAGACCCGAGATCGCATGGATGAGAACCTGGGCGAGCTCGAGGATCGCGCCACCTCCAACGCTGTGCGCTACGGGAAGGTCGCGGCGGTCGCATTGGGCGTGGTGGTGGCGGGCGGAATCGTATTCGTGCTCTACAGGCGCTTTCGCAAACCGACGTTGAAGGACAGACTCCGGGGCATGTCGGTGGATTCTCTCCGAGATTTCGCCGACGAATTGGCGGACCGCTTGAAAAAGCCGCTGCCCTCGTTGACGCTCACTGTTGACCACGGTGGCGCAGACAAGCCGCGCATGCTCCAGTCGATCGCGCGCAAAGTCGTGCCCGCGATCGTCGGAACAGCCTCGACCGCGCTCATGCAGAGGGTGACGCGTTCATCTGACGCTGGCAATGAGACGCCCGGCGCGCGTCGGGCCGCGGCGCGGGCCTCCGACTGATCGGCCGCATGCGGCCGCGCCTCATGCAAGCCGTCCGCCGCGCGCAGGGGACGGTTCCAGCTCGCGTCCTATCGGCGTTCGGTGAGAGCAAGGCGAGCAACTACGCAGGTGCGCTCGCATTTGCCGGCTTCCTGGCAATGTTCCCGATGATCCTCGGCGCGCTGTCCATCATCGGCTTGATGATCCGAAACCCCGGCACGGAAGCGCACTTCCAGGCTCTCATCCTTCAGGTCTTCCCCGGCAACGCTCAGCCGGAGCTGAGGAGCGCGATCCAGGGGGTCAAACAGGGGGCGGGATGGATGGGCCTGGTGTCCATCGGCGGCCTCATCTGGAGCGCGAGCGGCATCTTCGCGACCATGGAGTTCGCGCTGACCGAGATCTTCGGCGCCAAGCAGCGAGACATGCTCCGCCAGAAGGCGATGGGCTTTGTGATGATGCTGCTGCTGATCGTGGCGGTCGTTGTCACGGTCGGGGTCAACTCGATCTCAGGGTTCCTGCCATACGCGTGGATCGCGAGCCTTTTGGTCGGGGCTTTGGTCATGGTGGGCCTGCTGGTTCTCCTTTACCGCTTCGTGCCCAACCGCACCTTCACGCTCCGGGAGGTCCTGCCCGGCGCCCTGCTGGCGGGCATCCTGATCGAGGTCCTGTCGCTCGCGTTCCCCCTGTACGCCCGCTACGCCGGCAGCTTCAACACGTACGGCGCCCAGTTCGGGCTCTTCTTCCTGCTGGCAACCTGGCTCTACCTGCTCAGCGAGCTGCTGCTTCTGGGCGCTGTCTACAACCGGTTCAGGATGGGGGAGCCGTCCAAGAAGGGCCTCATCGCAAGCCCGATGGGAAACTCCCGCCGGAACAAGAGGCCTGTGGAGGCGATCAAGGAGAACCAAGCCAGGGCCGAGCCCCGTCCGGCCTCACGCCAGGCGTCCGCCGGCACGTCGCTCCCGCCTGCGAGAGGGCGGCGCTCCGCCTTTCAGCGTGTCGCACTGAGCCTTGCCATGGCCGTCGCGGTGGCGGCGGGCGCCGCGCGGCGACGGGGACGGCCGAAGATCGCCTCGTGACCTGGTCCACGGGCGGTCAGTAGACCGGCCGGGAGTGGGCGTTACTCCTATCAGGACCCCAAGGCTGGGGTCGCGTCTGATCTGAAAGGAGGTTCTTTCGTTTGGGTACATTCGCGTTCCCCAAGGAGCGCAAAGAGCCGCTCAACGACGCGCGTCACGTGCGCAACGCGATTGCGCGGTTCGATCAGGGGGTGGCTTATGAAAGGCGGGCGGCCCAAGTCGACCAAGGACAGCGTTCCTGACATCCCAGGGACCGGGTAAACGACCCTCTCGCAGGCGATTTTCTCGCGACGCGATGAGGTAGATCGAGCTCCTACCCCCCGCGCTGAGCGCATGGTCCCTCGGGGCCGCGCGTGGCTTATGGTTGGGGCCCATGCGAGCGATCCTGCTCTGGTGCGCGCAGAACCAATGGTTGGCTGCTCACGTGCCGCACTGGGGTTTCGCGCGCCGGGCCGTCAGGCGATTCCTCCCCGGCGAAGGATTCGACAGCGCGCTCAAAGCAGCGATCGACCTGCAGGCCCAGGGCGTGGGGTCACTGTTCACACGGCTGGGCGAGAACGTCAAGAGCCTCGAGGAGGCCAATGCCGTGGTCGAGCATTACGAGGAGGTGCTCGCCGCGTCAGCGGGCGTGGGGGCCGAGATATCGGTCAAGCCGACCCAGCTCGGCCTCGACATCGACGCCGGGCAGGCGTTCGCGAACCTGGGTCGACTGGCAGCGGCCGCCGCCAAGGCGAAGTCGTTCCTGTGGATCGACATGGAGGGCAGCCCCTACACGGATGTGACCCTCGACCTGTACACGCGCGTCCATGCTGAGCATCCGGACACAGGGGTGTGCTTGCAGGCGTATCTGCACCGGACCGTCGCGGACATCGCGAAGCTGCTTGCGCACAGGCCGGCGATCAGGCTCGTCAAAGGAGCGTATGCGGAGCCGGCGTCCATCGCGTTCACAGCCAAGCGCGACGTCGACGCCAACTACCTCGCCCTGTGCGTGATGCTGCTCCCCGAGCTCAAGCGCAAGAAGCTCCGCCTGGTCCTCGGCACGCACGACGTCGACCTGGTCGCGAGGACTTGGCGTTTCGCCGAGGCCCTGGGCATCGAGAGGTCGCAGCTAGAGGTGAACATGCTCTACGGGATCCGGACCGGCGAGCTCGTCAGGTTTGCTCGTGAGGGCTTTGCCGTCAGAGACCTGATCGCCTACGGCGACGCCTGGTACGCCTGGTACCTCCGGCGCCTGGCTGAGCGACCGGCCAACGTCCTGTTCGTCGCGCGACAGATGCTCCCGTAGAGCCCGCGAGCTCGAACCCCCAGCCGAAGAAGCGTCAGGCGGCCCGGGCCGGCCGCGGGTCCAGCGCCGCCGGCGCCGGCCGGCTCAGCCGAGATCTCTCCGGTTGCGTCTGAGGCGCGGAGCCGAGGTAGCGGCGCGCCCACCTCTGGCCGCGCGTGATGAGCTCCTTCGTGTAGCGGAAATCGGCAGGGGAGACACCGGGCACGTCCAGCGCCGGTATGACGTGGATGTCGGCCCGGTGGCGGTTCATCGCGATCTCTGCGTCGAGCTTCTGCTCCACGAAGCGAGCCAGGGCGTACAGGGCCATGCCCAGCGGGTTGGTCGGCTCCTGGCGAATCCACGGGTAGCCCACCGGGAGGACATATATCTCGGTGGCGCCGAGCTCGATGGCAGCGGTGATCGGCGCGTGGTTGGCGACGCCTCCGTCGATCAGGTTGCGCCGTCCGATGGTGACCGGAGGGAAGACCCCGGGGATGGCCGTGCTGGCGAGGAGCGCGGGGATCGCCGGCCCCGACGAGATCACGACGGCGCGCCCGCTCTTCAGCTCAGTGGTGATGATGTGGATCGGGATCGGGGCGTCCTCGAGGCGCGCGTACGGGATGTGCGTCTCCAGCAGGTTGCGCAGGCGCGCGTTGGAGATGAAGTGGTTGCTGCGGCCGAGCAGGCCGCGGGCGCCGGCCCAGGGGCTGAGCGGGAAAACGTTGTGCCGGCGAAGCCCCATCCAGACCCTCTCCAGCTCCATGGCGCCCTCGTGACTCGGGTAGGCGGCCATCCAAGCTGCGTTGATCGCGCCGACCGACGTGCCGATCAGCATATGGGGGAGGATTCCCGTCTCGGTCAGCGCTTGCAGCATGCCGACCTGGACGGCGCCAAGGCTTCCTCCGCCTGAGAGGACGAAGGCGACGCGCGTTTCATCCCCTGCGTTTCGCCGGCGCGGGGCCGAGCGGTCCATCACAGCGCTCGACGGCGCCTCGACATCAGGCCGCCTGGTCGAGGTCGCGCTGCTCCGCCCGCTTCGCCCGCAGGTCCTCGAGCATCACGGCCTGATCAACGCGGTCCCAAAGTCGCCAGTCCGACTCAGAGCGCCAGACCTGGTCGAAAAGGGACTCGAGCTGGGAGTGGAGATCGGGTTCGTCGGATCGGGATTTGAATCTCATTTCTTCGTCTCCTACCACCAAAACGCGCACGGAACCATTTGTCGACTACCACGATTGGACGGATTTGCAGTTCCACCGTTGAACGGTCAGGCCGCGGTCCACACGGGCGCCGAGGTCGAGTCGAGGTCCAGAGTCGACGTGAGCGCGCTCGGCGAGGGCGTCCCAGACGCCCCCACACTCCAGAGCTGGAACGGGCCGCCTGCGACGACCGGAGCCAAGTAGGCGATGGTGTGCGCGTCCGGCGAGAACACCGGCCAGGCCATCAGCCCGCTGGCGAGGGTCTGCGGCGTGCCCAGCGTCATCGTCGCCTTGTCGAAAGAGGCCACGTCCAGCTCGCCGGCCTGGATCTGGCCCCTGGTGCACACCATCGCGATGTGCTTCTGGTCGGGCGAGAGCGTGGGCTGCCCGCAGTCGAGCGCAGGATCCGTGAGCGCGGCGCCCTGGCTGCCCGCCCCACCCTGCACCCAGATCTGCGAGTGCAGCTTCGACTGATCGTCGATGGAGTACCTGGTGTAAATCAGCCCGCCGCCGGTCAGGGGAAGCGGAGCCACGTCGCCGCCCGTGTAGGGGTTGGGGTACGTCCACTGCCGCGAGCTCTGCGAGGCCGGGTCCGAGGGGCTCGCGAAGATCGCCAGGTCGACACGGTAAGAGTTGTACGGGTCCTTGGGGTCGTAGTCGTAGAAGACCTCAGAGCCATCCGGGCTGAAGCGAGGGTAGAAGGCCCAGTGGTTGGACTCCACTTGCGAGGAGTGGTTATGGGTCAGCTGGGCGATCGTCCTTCCCGAAGTCGCCATCAGGTACAGGTCCGACCAGTCGCCGTGCCGCCTGACCACCACGAGCCGGCCCCCTTCCGGGGACATCGATGGCTGGGTCCAACCTGACTCCGCGGTCATCTGCGTGAACGAGCCGCCCTGGAACCTGTACAGCGCCCCGGCCTGGGCCACGTACATCACCCCCGGCATGACCGGCGCCGAAGTCTGGGTGGGGCGCTGGATGGCCGGCTTGCCCGCCTTCAGGTAGCCCGCGGCGTGATAGACGCCTAAACCGAACGCGAACATGGCCACCGCCAGCACCACCGTGGTGAGCCACCGCGAATTACCGTGCATGCGGCTGCCAGCGGGCAGCTGGCGCTCCATCAGGGGAAGCTCTCGTGCACCAGGGGCAGGATCGTCGACCAGTCGGGAATCACGACGTCCTGGCCGGCGGCGTTTCCCTCGGACGTGTAGGGAGGGAGAAGGACGACCTGGTGGATGTTGGCCATGTCGAAGTTGCTTGCAATCGACAGCAGCGGCCGAAGACGGTCGAGCCCGATGCTCGTCTTGATCTCGCCGTTGAAAGCGCCCGCCAGGGCGGGCAGGTCCGCGATGTTCAGATGCGATCCCTGGGCCTTGATCGCCAGCAACACCTGCTGTTGCCGTTCAGAGCGCGCGAAGTCGCCTCTCAAGTCGCCGTGGCGCGATCGCACGTACTGTAATGCGTGTACGCCGTCCAGGTGCGTTGCACCCGGGAGCACGGCGACTCGATAGTACGCATAGGGATCGCCTGTGCTGCTCAGATCGGAGGGATAGAAATCGTCCATGACCGGATTCGTGACCATCACGTTGACGCCGCCGAGCTGGTCGATCAGCTTGACCAGCCCGTTCAGGCCGATCCAGACGTAGTCGTCGACGTGCACCTTGAAGTTCGACTCCACGGCATCGATGGCGCCCTGAGCGCCGCCGAGCTGGTATGCGGTGCTGATCTTGCCCATGCCCGCGTTGGGGATCGGCACCCAGAGGTCCCGCGGGATGGACAGCATCGTCGCTTGCCGCGACGCTGGGTCGATCCGCACGAGGATCATCGACTGGGTGTTCAGGCGGTCCGGCGGGAACTTGGAATCGTCGTCGGACCCGAGCAGGAGCACGGTGAACGGCCGGGTCGGCGCCTGGATCGGGTTGAGCGCGGGGAGGGCGCCCGCAAACGTGCCGGAGCTCACCGCCTTCGAGCTGACGGCAGTCTGGAAGACGGGGAGAAAGTACGCCCCGAGACCGGCCAGGCCTGCGAGCAGGAACCCGGCGGCGACGATCGAGGCGCGCGGCATAAACATGGCTGGAACCTCCACCGGAGCAACGCTTGAGCCTGGGCAAGGCCCCGCCGCGCCGAGCACCTATAGCCGCCAAGGGCAGGAGCGTTAATCCCCTGGTGAAGAGACTCATCGTACTCGTGGGCGTAGCGCTCCTGCTCGGCAGCGAGGCCTGGCAGCAGCCGGCGCCGCCGGCCCCGCTCGCGGGGTTCAGCTTCAGCCCGCTGATCTCAGAGTGGGCTGACCGCGACCCGCACGCCGACCTCGGCCTTCTGCTCGACGACACCAACCCGGACCTGGTGCGCCTTCCTGTCTACTGGGAGTCTGTCGAGCCCACGCCGGACCAGCTGGATTTCTCCGAGATCGACGGTCTGCTGGCGGTGGTGGCCAGGCACAACGAGTCGGCCCCCAACCCAACGCGAGTGGTGCTCACCGTCGGAGCGCGCAACTTTCTCTTTCCGGAGCTGCACGAGCCCGACTGGGCGGGGCCCCGGTGGCAGCCATTCTTGAACAACATGCA
>DATITA010000150.1:0-4296 GCA_035468355.1 Candidatus Dormiibacterota bacterium | reverse complement strand
TTCAAGCGCGCCAAAGCGTCGGAGGTGACCCTGGGTGACGCCACGTATCACCGAGAGCTCGTCGCACAGGCGCTCGACCTCTAGCGGAGCAATGAGGATGCCGTGGGTCTTGCTCGGCCTTGCCATCGGGACCGAGGTGGTCGGCACGCTCGCGCTGCGCGCGTCGGACGGGATGAGCCGCCTCGTGCCGGCGATTGTCGTCGTGGTCGGCTACGTGGCGAGCTTTGGTTTCCTCGCGGTAGTGCTGAAGACGCTGCCGGTCGGAATCGTCTATGCGATCTGGTCCGCCGTGGGCATCGCAGCCGTGGCCGTGCTTGGGAAGGTCATGTTCGGCGACCCGGTCCCTCCGCTCGCGATGGTCGGAATGGTGATGATCGTCGGCGGCGTCGTCCTGGTCAGCGCCTCGGGAGCGCCCACTCACTAGGAGTGCTGGATGGCGCCGACGAACAGTCCCTTGAATCCGATGTCGGAGACGGTGCTCGGCGACGCCAGGTTCACGTAGGTGAAGTCGGCCGTATAACCACCGCCGACCACCGTGCTGTCGTCGAGCCAGCCGAGCGGGTAGAGCCCGAGCGCCACGTGCTTGCCGGCCGAGGTCACGACCGCCGAGTCGCTGCCGCCGGCGGCGACCCGACCCTCGAGAGGCGACAGCCTTGGATTCTCGTATGGGCCGTTGGCGGGGGCCGCAAACCCCCAGACCTCGCTGCCGTCGGGACGGCGGACGCTGATGCCGCCCACCTGTGACGTGGTGCAGACGTAGTCGCCGCTCGGCGCGACATCCCAGACCAGGCAAGACTGCGGGTCGCCGACCTGGCGCGAAATCTTGCCGGTCGATGAATCGACCCACACCATCGTTCCATCCGGGTGCGCCCCGCCACCCTGCGTCGCCCACTGCGTGGGATAGGTCGCCTCGGGTCCGACCCTGTCCCAGCCCTCGAAAGCCATGACATTGGGCACCGGCTGCGAGCTGCTCGTTGGCAGTACATCGTGGTACAGACGCTGGCCGGCGCCTCCTGCCTGGGCCGAATAGACGTCGAGGGTGAAAGGGCCAGGGACAAACGCGGCGCCGCCGGCGCAGGCGTCGCCCGAGCTGGCCTGAGCGGGAAGCGAGAACACGGCCGCGAGGAGCTGCGATCCGTCGGGGCTCACCGCGAAGGAAAGCATCTGCTGGTTTCCGGTGAAGGGAATCGTCGCCACCTTCGTCACATCCCCCTGCGGATCAAGGCTCCTGATCGTGCCCTGGCCGTCGGCGAAGTACACCTTGCCCGCCGCGACGTGCGCGCTGGGCGGAAGGACCGCACCCGCGCATCCCGTGTAGGGGATCGGCATGGGCGCAAAGGTCGTCTTGGCCCGTGCCACTCCGTCGAGGCCGGCGATGGCCACGGTGTTCCACTGAAACTGGGCCGCGGCGGCATTGGTCTCGAGCGCCGCGAAGAGCAAGGCGGCCGGCGGGGGCGAGCTCGATGGCGTCTGCGACGGTGAGCTACCGGTGGTTGCCTGCGGCTGAGCCGGGCCGCACGCGACAGCAACCAGGAGCAGCCCAATCGGCCACGACCGCAAAGTGGCGGTGACGTGTGGCGTCGACATTCGGCTCATCCCGCTGCGAGCAGCCTGAACACGACCACCCCGAACACGATGCTGCACGGGATGACGAGCCCGCGGAACATCGTCCAGTAGTTCGCCCAGGCGTCGCGCAGCCTGTCGAGGCGCCGTCCGGACCCGAAGATCAGGGACCAGTAGATCGGGAGCGCGGCGCCGGTGTTGAGCGCGAGCGCGAGCAGCGCCACGCCACCGGCGACGGCAAACCAAGGCTGCAACGGGGCCCCGCCGCCGAACCCGACCTGGATGCCCCAAAAAGTCCCCGCGACCACCGCCGCGATCACTGCCGGCAGCCCCAGGAGGAAGAAGGCGACGAAGCTCACCACGACTAGGCCGAGCATCAGGGCGAGCGTGGCAACGATCCCCGCAAGGCCGCCGGCCGCGAGGGTGATCCCGCTGCCATCCGAGTGTTGACTGCTGCTCACCGGCGCGTACCCGACACCCTGTGAATCCGATTGCGCGAGGCCGGCCGACCCAGCGACCTGCTGCCAGGAATGCAGGCCGGCGCTCGAGGTCGCCGCGGCGGCGATGCCCGCCGGGGCTCCGGCCAGAAGGACGCCGGCCGCGATCGCCGCCGCATTGCGGCGCAGGATCGCGACGGGAATCCAGCTGCGGCGGCGCCGGGCGCGGCCGATGCCGGTCTCCATCAGCCTCTCGCGGTCGAAAGTCGCCCCGCAAAGGATGGTGAGCGCGATGCACGCGGTGATCGGGATGAGGAGCGAGACGAGAGCGAAGGGTGAGCGAAAGACGAAGAGAGCGAGCGGCAGGTCTGCCACGGCGGCGGAAACAGGCGACAGGAGAAAGGACCACGCGCCGCCGGCAGCGCCCTCTCGCGGGAACAGCATGAACCCGAGCATCCGGCCCATCGCAGCCCAGTAGGAAGTGACGATCGCTACGAACGCGAAGATTGGCAGCAGGTCCCATGGCGCAGGCTCTCCGAAAAGGCTCAGCAGAGCCATCCCCGCGGTCATCCACAGGGTCACCCACACCGTGCTCACGACGGCCCCCGGCAGGACTTCCAACCAGATCAAGGACGGGTCGTCAACCGGCGTGTAGAGCAGGACCTCCAGCGACCCTTGCGCCTTCTCCCACCAGATGCCGATCGAGCTCTTGATCGACTCGAGCAGCGCGAAAGACATGAAGAAGAGCGGCAGCAGCAGGCCCGCTTGCAGAGCGGAACCACCGGCGAATTTCTGCGCGACCTGGCCCGCGACGCCCGGCAGCTGACCGAAGAGAGAAGTGGCGGCCACCAAGAGCAGCACGAACGCGTTGAGGTACAGGACCCAGCTCAGGTCGCCCCGGCGCCACCACGAGCTGACGTAGAAGGGCAGCGAGTTGCGCAGCATGTCGCCCTGCTCTCGCAGCGATGCGAACATGCGCGGCGGCCGGATGCCCGAGACGACGTGGGCCGGCGGCGCCGGGGCCGGGCCCTGCGCAGGCAGAGCCTGGGCCATGGCTTCGAGGTACACGGACTCGAGCGTCGTCTGTTGCTCCTCGAGCTCGTGGAAGGCGGCTGCCTGCTCGGCCAGGCGGCTTTGCAGCTGAGCCGCGAAGCCGGCGCGGTCCGCCACGGTGGCATCCCACGGCAGCGTGTACTCGAGCACCTCGCCTTCGATCTGGTGGGAGATCGCATGCTCGCTCAGCCACCGCACGATGGGATCCGGGCTCGCGGGCGCGCGCGCGAGGTGGGCCAGGAACTGGCGCCCCACGGCAACCTGCCGGCGGAGCTCGTCGAGAGTGCCCTGGGTGACGATGACGCCGCGCCTCATGATCGCGATGCGATCAGCCATGAGCTCCGCCTCGCTGAGCACGTGGGTCGTCACGATCAGGGCGGCTCCGCGAGCTCTCTGCTCCCCCAGGTAGCGGCGCATGTCCGCCGCAGCCACCGGATCGAGTCCGGCCGTGGGCTCGTCACAGAAGATCCAGTCGGGGTCGTGCAGCGTGGCGCGGATGAGCGCGACCTTCTGCGCCATGCCCCGCGAATAGGTCGCCAGGATTGCTTCGCCGCGGTCCGCCAGCTCGAATCGCTCCAGGAGCGCTGAGATGCGCTCGCGGCGCGCCTTCTCGGGCACGCCGTACAGGTAGCCGAAGCGGTCGAGATACTCCGGCGCGGTGTTGCGGCCGTACAGGCGCGCCTGGTCTGGCACCACGCCGAGTCGCCGGCGCATCGCGTCCAGACCGGCGGGGAGACGCAGCTCGTCGAGCTCGATCGACCCCGAGTCCGGCCGCAGGATGCCTCCCAGGCACCGCAGCGTCGTCGACTTGCCTGCGCCATTCTGCCCTAGGAGGACCAGGAGCTCGCCGCGCTCGACGTGCAGGTCGAGGCCGTCGACGGCGCGCACTTCGCCAAAGCTCTTGCGAAGGCCCTGGACCCGGATCACGGCGCCGCCCGGCGATCAGATCTTTTCGTAGGAATCCACCGGGACCACGAAGACGGTGGCGCCGCCGACCTGCACCTCGATGGGATAGGCCATCAAGAACTCGCCGGGCTCGGCGAACGGCGGGACAGGAGTCAGGTAGCGGCTGCGCTCGTGGCAGTTCTCGTGGATGATCTTGAGCCCGCCCTGCACCTGAGAATCGTCGACGCCGATCAGAAGCGTCACGTTGCCCTGCTGCAGGAAGCCGCCGCTGGACGAGATTCGTGTGGAGCTCATGCCCGCCTCGGCGAGGGCAGCCACCGTGCGCTGAGCGTCCTCG
>DATITA010000149.1:0-4961 GCA_035468355.1 Candidatus Dormiibacterota bacterium | reverse complement strand
CGTAAGTCTCGCCAACCATCGCGTCATTCTGACCGTTTGGATCGCGCAGCCGCTCCAGCTTCAGCTTGGCCGCCGTCAGCTTCTGCAGCGCATTGTCGTACAGCTCGCTTGCAAACCTCCTGCGCGTCCTGTCGACGGCGGTGGAAACGTTTTTCAAGAGCAGCTGGCGGGCGTTGTCCACCTGATCCAGCCCGCCTCGGCGGTCCCCACCCGCGCCGGCGGCACGGCCGCAGCGGCCACCTCCAGAAGGTCCCAGAAACCTGCCTCCAGCTGGCTGACCGTATTCCACGGGTGCCGTCTCCCCCCAACTCCGATCTCTAGTTCCGGGTCGTTGAATGCCGGCGCTCCTTAACAGTACGCCCGGTACCCGGCCGCGGCGCTGCGTTGTCTAAGCGGCGGGACCTGCGCTGGCTGCTTCAGTTCGGCTCCCCTCCACGGCGAGAAGTGTCCGGTTGCGTGTTCCAGAAGGGTGGTAGTCAGTCATGTCTTCGATTTCGCGGCCGACGTTCCAATACTCGTCACCCAGCCGGCGTTCTCTATTCCCAATGCCCGCGCGCAGGGCCCTCTACCGGACCAACGGCTCGGTCATCGTCAAGCCTCTGGTGGTTTTCGCTGCGAAGGTCCTGGGGCCTGGGCCCCTGCGGCTGAAGCTGGTCAAGCTGGCCCACGACCTGAACGACGGCGGCGTCTTCCTCGAAGCCACGCAAGGGATATATGTCTCACCGCTTCCGCTCGACCGGACGGCTGCTCAGCCCACCCAGCGCGCGGCGTAGGCTCCTTTCCGGAGCCTCTCGCCCGCCTCTCGCCGGCCCTGCCAGAACTTCTCTTAAAACCTCGAGTAGTCCTGTTGTGGTAGGCGTTTCTACTACTGATGAACGATTTCGACCGGTTCCTACAGATCAAGTTGCGGCAGATGCTCGACCCCGTGGTGGCCACGCCGCCCCCCACGCGCAACGGGCGGCGCAAGCGGAACAGGCCAGCCCTCCGGGTGCTCACCTCTCCGATTGAGCTGTTCGCGGGGGCCTTCCCCGCGCTCGAGCCGGTCCGGGTGACCATCTCGGTCGCCTCGGGCCATTCGGTTCCCTAAGAACCCCTTCCTTCCTCTCGCGGGGCCGGGTCGCAAGGCTCGGCCCCCTTCGAGGACGGCCTTGGCCGTGGGGCCCGTGTAGGCTTGGCTCAGCAGTGAGCACCCGCACCTCCAGCCTTGATTTCGAGGTCCAGGTCGCGGATCGTCGTGTCGACGCCGGCGAAAGGGAGAGGATGCTCGCCGACCCGGGCTTCGGCCGCATCTTCAGCGAGCACATGGTCGAGGCCTGCTGGGACGCCAGCGAGGGCTGGCACGGCGCCCGGCTCAAGCCATATGGCCCCCTGACGATGGACCCTGGCACGGCGGTCCTCCATTACGCCCAGGGCGTGTTTGAAGGGCTGAAGGCGTTTCGCCAGGCGGACGGGGGGATCGCGATCTTCAGGCCCGACGCCCACGCGGCGAGGTTCCGGCGCTCGGCGCAACGCCTGGCGCTGCCTGAGCTGCCCGAGAGCGCATTCATCGAGTCGATCGAGCGCCTGCTGGAGGTGGATGGCGATTGGGTGCCGTCCCAGCCCGAGCACAGCCTGTACCTGCGACCCTTCATGTTCGGCCGCGAGGTCAGCCTTTCGGTCCACCCCGCGAACGAGGTCACGTTCCTCCTGATCGCGTCACCGTCCGGCTCGTACTTTCCGAGCGGGGTCAAGCCGGTCACCGTGTGGCTGTCGGAAGACTTCAGTCGCGCTGCGCCCGGTGGCACGGGTGCGGCCAAGACCGGGGGCAACTACGCAGGCGGCCTTCTGGCCCAGGCCCAGGCAGCCGAGCAGGGCTGCGACCAGGTGGTCTGGCTCGACTCGCGCGAGCACCGGTGGGTCGAGGAGATGGGCGGGATGAACCTGTGCTTCGTGTTCGGTCGTGGCTCAAAGGCCCGGCTCATGACGCCCGCCCTAACCGGCACGCTCCTGCCGGGCATTACCCGGGACGCCCTCCTCACGCTGGGCCAAGACATGGGCTGCGCGACCGAGGAGGGCCGCATCAGCACCGAGGAATGGCGCTCGAGCTGCGAGGACGGGACTCTCACCGAGGTGTTCGCGTGCGGGACCGCCGCGGTGATCACCCCCGTTGGCGCCGTCAAGTCGGCGCATGGCGCCTTCACCGTGGGCGACGGCAAGCCGGGAGAGCTGACCATGCGCCTGCGTCAGAGGCTGGTCGACATCCAGCGCGGCGCCGCGCCCGATCCCCATCACTGGATGCATCGTCCGACCCCGCGCGCCGTCTGACCCATGGAGGTTTGCAGGAGGTAGATCCCGTGGCCGGAAAACGAGTGGTCGTCGTCGGCGGGGGAGGCGTCGGAGATGCTGCGGCGTTCGCGCTGCGAAAGCGCGGATTCGACGGTGAGGTAGTCGTGTTGAGCGCCGACGCAGATCGGCCCTACGACCGTCCCTATCTCTCCAAGGAGTTTCTCAGGGGTGAAGTCGAGCTCCCCAAGGTCTTCCTTCACGACGAGACCGAGTACGCGAACCAGAAGATCGAGCTTCGCCTGGACGTACGTGTCACCGGCGGCTCGGCGGCGCAGCGCCGGCTCACGCTCGCCGATGGATCGGAGCTCACCTATGACTTCTTGGTGCTCGGCCTGGGCGGGACTCCACGGCGGCTACCCGACATGCCGAGCGCGGAGAACGTCTTCTCGCTGCGATCTCTGCGGGACAGCCTGGCGATCAAGCAGGCGCTCGGCTCCAGCCGGCGGATGCTCCTCGTCGGAGCCGGGTTCATCGGCGCCGAGGCGGCGGCGTCGGCTCGCCAGATGGGCAAGGACGTCCTCATGATCGAGGCGTCGCCGGTCCCCCTGTCTCGCGCGCTGGGACACGATGTCGGCGAGATCTACGCCTCCATCCACCGCTCGAAAGGCGTCGACGTGCGCACGGGCACGACCGTGCAGAGCTGGCACACGGCCGGCGGCCGGATCGATGGGGTCACGCTTTCCGACGGCCGAAGCGAAGACGTGGACCTGGTGCTGGTCGGGATCGGCATCGACCCCAACGTGGAGCTGCCGAAAGCGCTCGGCTTTCCGATTGAGGGCGGCGGTGTCCCGGTGGACGAGGGATTGCGGGCCTCCGAGAACGTGTACGTGGGCGGTGACATCGCCCTCCACCGCCATCCGGTGCTCGGGCGCGCCATCCGGGTCGAGCACTGGGAGGTTGGCAAGGGCCATGGGCGCGGTATCGGGGGTTCCATCGCGGGCGGCCATTCGCCCTACACGAAGCTGCCCTACTTCTGGTCGGACCAGTACGACGTCAACCTCGAGTACCGGGGCCAGGCGTCGGGAGACGACACGGCGGTCTGGCGCGGCGACCGCGAGGCGAGGTCGTTCTCGGTCTTCTACGTTCGCAACGGGCTCGTCGAGGGCGTGCTGTCGATGAACGACTCAAAAACCAACGAGGCGGGCGGAAAGATCATCGAGAGCCGCAAGCGGGTCGACGAGTCCAGCCTGGCCGACCTTGCCGTGGACCTCACCGAGCTGTCTTCGACCTCAGCCCGCTAGCGTCTGGGCCCAAACTATTCGGGCTGGAACCCCTCGGGGAGCAGCCACGGGAGCGCTTCGGCCAGAGGCCGCACGAGCGTCGACGCCTGGGCCTTGGTGATGAGGTTGCCGGCGACCAGGCCGAGGGCCGCCATGAAAGCGGCGTTCTCCGCCTTGTGCCCGACGTCTCCGTGCTCGGCCTTCCACGAGACCAGCGCTCCGCCGGACTCCGTGAGGCCGAACAGGTTCTTGCGAACCTCATCCCATGCAGCGCCTCGATTGGCCTTCTCGATCGCTTGCACAGCTGCCTTCTCGGCGTCGTGCATCGCCTGCTGGCCGCGCAGGCCGACATGGCGGTCCCATCCCTGCGCCACGCGCTCGACGCCGGCTGGCGAGAGCACGCGCACGTCCTCCATCAGGCGGCCCAGCGTGCGCTGGTGTTCCGGGAATCCGTATCCCTCGGCATCTACCGACACTGCTGAACTCCCCGCCGTGTTCGTCTGCTCACGCTTCTAGCCTATCTGGATCGAGTCGACGGGATGAATCTCGCGCCATCCGTGGTCTGTGTCGAGCACCCATGGCCCGTCCACCGAGATGTGCTCGCCGATCACGGGGATGGGCAGGCTGGATCGCGGACACTGCGCCGCGGCGTGGGCGTCAGCCGGATGACTGTCGGGCGGGCAATCGGGCGTGATCTCCGCGAGCATCGCGGGTCTGGCCTGGAAGTGGTTTTCGGAGTTCATCAGCTGCACATACGCCCGATCGGGTGTGAACCAAATGTGGTAATCGCCGTCGTCCTCCTGTGCGACATCGACCACCGTGCCGGCCGCGTGCACGCAGGGGTCGAGGACCTGCAGACGATCCGGGTTGTGCACCCCCGCTTCCGGCGCGCCGGGGCGGCACCCGCTCCTCGGGGGCGGCGACGACACGCTCGGGCTCGGTCCGGCGCACCCGCACATGAGCGAGGCGAGCACCGCCGCCGTCAGCGCAGGAAGGCGGGGACCCAACGGAACCGTGAGAGCGCGAATGGACCGGGGCCCGAAACGATGACCTGTGCGTTGACCAGCACCGCCAGGTAGTAGAGCCAGCGAAAGCCATCGTCGTTGACGGCGAACGCCACCGTCAATGCGAGGCTGGTCGCGAGGAGCAAGCCCAGAATGCCCGCCCAGCTGGAAGCGAGGCCCAGGATCAAGAGCACGGCGACCACCGTCTCGCCCACGGCCTGCGCGATTGCGAAGGGCAGCCAGTGGGGGGCGACCACCGAGCTCAGGAGCTCGTGCAGCCCGGGGATGGGGTTCGCGTGTGCGGTCGCGACCATGAGGGAATGCATCCATCCAACGCCCTGCCATTTCTGGCTGGCGAAGTAGAGCCAGTACAGCCCGACGGCCACGCGGAGAAGGCTCGGCCAGGCCTGTT
>DATITA010000148.1:0-13570 GCA_035468355.1 Candidatus Dormiibacterota bacterium | reverse complement strand
TCTCCAAGTCGGTCAGCAACGCTGGGCCCAATCAGAACACCAACGTGACCTTTACCGTCACAGCCAGGAACAACGGACCCAGCAGCGCCACCGGGGTCCAGGTCACCGACCTGCTGCCGGCGGGCCTCACGCTGGTCTCGGCGACGCCAAGTGCGGGCACGACATACACGTCGGCGACCGGGATGTGGAACATAGGGGCCCTCGCCAACACCGCGCAGGCGACTCTCTCCATCGTGGCCACGGTCAAGGTGACCACTCCAGTGACCAACACTGCGACCAAGACGGCCGAGGACCAATCCGACCCGGGCGCCGGAAACAACTCAGCCTCGACGACCGTGACTGCGCTCCCTGGCCTACCGAACACTTCGGCTCCGTCCGGGACGCCTGCGCTCACGGCGTCCCAAGCACCGCCACCGGCTTCATTGGGCATATCGCCGGCCGTTTTCGAAGTTCTGGCATGCGCGGCAGCATTCGGATTGCTCGCCGCTAGCGCCCTTCGTAGCCGAAGGGGCTTCCGGCCGCGTCGCAGCCGGGGCGGCATCCGCCGGGGTCGAAGTCAACGTCTCACGCTCGGCGGGTCGGCCTTGTTCGCAGGGGTGGTCTTGGGCGTGGTATCAGGCAGCCAGCTCGCTGCCCTTGCAGGTGCTCGGTCGACTCCAGCGGCCGCCGTTGCAAGTGCGCAGGTCATCTCCGCTGCACAGTCTCGAGACGGCACCCAGCAGATCGGCGATGCACCGATCAGTACGACGCCGGTGCCTGCGCCTCCAGCTGAGAGCTTTCACGTGGTCGCTGGACCCATCGTGCCGGCCCGGCTTCTGATCCCGTCGATAAGCGTGAACGCCAAGGTCGATGAGGTTGGCCTGGGCAGCGACGGGTCGATGGATGTGCCCGACAACTTGTGGACGTCGTCATGGCTGTCCGAGGGATCTCGCCCGGGCCAGGCCGGCAGTGCAGTGATCGCCGGCCATCGCGGGATCGGCACCCCCGGCCTGTTCGGTCACCTCGAGGGCGTTAGGGCAGGTGACCGGATCTACGTCGCAGACGCAACCGGGGGCGAGCTCATCTTCGAGGTGACGCGCGTCGCGTCGCTCAGCCTGAGCCGCGCGACGCAGGTAGCGGTGTTTGGGCCCACCTCGCAGCGGCAGCTGGTTCTCGTCACGTGCTACGGCAAGTACGTCTCGAGCACCAACAGCTACGACCATCGCCTGGTCGTGTTCAGCCGTCTCCTACCACCTGGCTCATGACCCCGCAACTCCCGACAAAGGTCAGCGCGGCGACCAGTACGCAGTCACACCACCCGGCGACCCTTTCTGCCCGCTCCGGCCAAATTCCGCGGCCGCGATGGTCAGGACGCAATAGCACCCAGCGTGGGACCAGCCGATCCGGGTCGCGATGCAATTTCCTTCCTAGGATTCACTCAGAGTGAAAGCGGCAGGCAAAGTCCTGGTTGTCACCGGCGCAGGGAGTGGCATGGGGCGCGAGATCGTGCTCGAGCTGCTTCGGAGGCGAGCGCGGGTCGCGGCGGTGGACATGAGCGAGGCCAGGCTGCACGAGACGGCGGCACTGGCGTCCAGCCGGACCGATGCGCTGGCCACATTCGTCCTGAATGTCACCGACAGGGCCGCGGTGGAGGCTCTCCCCCAGAGAGTCGTCGACCGGTTCGGCAGCGTGGACGCGGTCATCAACTGCGCGGGGATCATTCAGCCGTTCGTCCGCCTCAACGAGCTCGACTATGCGGCGATCGACAGGGTCTTCGACGTGAACTGGCGAGGGACCCTGTACATGACGAAGACGTTTCTCCCGTGGCTGCTCAAGCGCCCCGAGGGACACATCGTGAACATCTCGAGCATGGGCGGCTTCCTGCCGGTGCCCGGCCAGACCGCCTACGGCGCGTCCAAGGCCGCGGTCAAGCTCTTGACCGAAGGACTGCACTCGGAGCTCGCCGGTACGGCGGTGGGGGTGACGGTGGTCTTCCCGGGCGCCGTCGCCACCAACATCTCGGCGAACTCAGGCGTGACCATACCCGCGATTGCGGGAACCGCGGAGCGAAAGGTCTATCCGGCGGACCAAGCGGCGCGCGACATTCTCGACGGCATGGAGGGCAATCGGTTCCGGGTCCTGGTCGGACCCGACGCCAAGTTGCTCGACAGGTTCTATCGGCTCAGCCCAAGGCGAGCTACCACATTCATCGCCGGCCAGATGAAGGATCTGCTGAGCCGCTAGCACCGAGATCTCCTCGAGGACCGCGTATTACTCGCCGTGTGGCGGCCGAGGTAGGGCCGATGGAAACCAGCTCCGGCCGGAGCAGGCCCTCCCTGGCGAGAACGAGCGATTGCACGATGCGGGCCAGCCGCCCGTTGCCGTCGCGAAAGGGATGTATCGAGACGAGGTTCGCATCTGAGCTCGCGACGGCCACGTTAAGGTGCATGAAACTCCGGGCGCCATCGTTATTCTTGGCAGCACTGCACTACCGGAGGCAACATGACACCACTACGTCGCACCACAGTCACTGCATCGTTGTTCAAGCTGCTTCGCAGTTCGCTGCGCGAACCGGCCCGGATCGAAGGTCCCGGCTGCTCCTGTGAGAGCTGCCTCGACGCATGGCACCGCCACCGTCCCTCATCGGGTTCGCGTGAGCTCGAAACCGGGTGGAAGCCCCGCCCCGTCTAGGCCTAGCGCGAAAGTCCCAGGCGCCAAGAGTCCATAGGCAGTTGGCGCCTAAGGGCGCGCCGTGAACAATCCGGGTGGAAGTTAAGACGTGACACTCACTCGGAGGGATCTGTACTCCACGGGCGTCGCGCACCGATTGGTCCGTGCCGGCGCGACCTGGCGCCGGATCCAGGCGCTCTGAACTCCCACCTGATGCAACTGGGCCGCCGGCCGAGCCGGCGGCTCAGCCTTGCGTCAGCCGGCGAGCGATTGGCCTAAAAAGGGCCGATCAGCCCAGGGGTTACGGTCCCGGTGGCGTGTAGTGCGGCCATGCGTCCTGCGCCGCCGCCAGCCGGGCCGTGATCTCGCTCGCTCCCGCGATGTCGTAGATGTAGGCCACTCCCGTCGGGGACGGCGCGCCGCCAAAGCAGGTTGAGCACGCTTGCTCGCCGATGTACCAGACCAGGTCGTTGTTCAGAAACCTGACGCCTGAGCGGCCGGGCGGGCTCGTGTTGGCGATGCTGTTGCTCTGCACGCTGTAAAAACCCACGCCGCCGACGCCGCTCGTGGTCCTGAACGTGTACGCGATCCAGCGGCCGTCGGGTGACGAGCGGGGCCGGATCCAGTGCAGGGGCATCATCGAAGAGACCCCACTGCTGGAATCCCAGCGGTGCATGGCCCCGGACGCGTCACGGAAGAACAAGCGGCTCGGCACCGACGCCCAGGCGGCCATCGTCATCCCTGAGGTCGAGTAAGCGAGGGTCCCATCGCCGGCCCGCCGGACCTGGTCGGCGGCCGTCTCCCCGCTGCCTCCCGCGCGGTAGGTTTGGAACAGCGCGATGAACTGGCCGTCAGGCGAGTAGCTGAGGAAGCTGTCGTCCTCGTCCGGGTTCGTCCCGCGGCCCGGCGCTGCGGGCAGGGTAGTGAGCACGCGGTTGCCGGACGGTCCAGCCAGGCGCCAGGCGTTGCCGTCCATATAGGTCACCGACCGGCCGTCGGGGCTGACCGAGTACTGGCCCGAGCCAAGCCCGCTTCCATATGTCGCCAGCACGGTGGTCGCGCCGCCGGCGAAGTCGGCCTTCACGACCTGGTTGGAGGGAGTCTCATAGGCGACGGTCGTCGCGTTCACGAACTGAGGGGCGAGCGCGGCGGGGTCGAAGGTGCACAGGTTCTTGGCGTTGGCCGGATCCTGGATGTCTCGCACCACCACGGTCGGGTCGCCGGCCACGCTGCCGATCACGAGGTTGTCGCCCGGGGGCACTGCCGCGCTGCAGTGCACCAGGCTCGCCGGGCCCGCTGGGGCTGATGCGGATGGCGCGGCCGATCGCGTGGCGGATGGGGCCGCCGAGCTGGATGGTCCGGCCGTCACGGCCGGCGCCGAGCTCGGGCTGTGAGAGGCCGAAGGCGATGACCCTGGGCCGCAAGCTGCGAGGGCCAGGACCGCTGCGGCCGACGCCAGGCGCGCGCGCACCGCGTAACAGTACTAGTAGGCGATGAGCTGTGCGAGCAGTTTGCGCGTCGGCGGATCCAGCTTCCGGTCCAGGCGGTAGTACACCCAGATGCCGCGCTTCTCGGACTCCACAAGGCCCGCTTCCCTGAGCCGGGCCATGTGGTGCGAGAGGGTGGGCTGCCCCAGCCCGAGCCCGGCCGTGAAGTCGCAGATGCAGATCGGCGCATCCGCCTTCCACAAGGAGGCGACCATGGTCAGGCGTGTGGGGTCTGACAGCGCCTTCATCAACGTCGAAGTCCTGGTGGCCCAGTCCGACTTGACGATGGGCAGCTCGCAGCAAGCCCCGCGCTCGCGGATGACCGGTAGTGCTTTCAGCGGCACAACAATGATCATACGCTAATCCATCGACATCCGTCGATGGATTGTGCTATTCTCAACGTAGCGAAGTTCATCGATCAAAGGAGTGTTCAGTCATGGGTGATGTCAAAGAAGCGGTCAGGTCCCATTACGCGGAAGCAGCAAAGCAGCTCACGGTTCTTCCCCTCGATGCAGCCGGCTGCTGCCAGGTCGACGGCCCGGACTGCGGGTGCGCGGGCTCCTACTCCGACCAGGAGTTGAAAGATCTCGGCATGGGCGACGGCCTCAGCCTTGGCTGTGGCAATCCGACCGCCCTGGCGGAGCTTGAGCCGGGCCAGGTCGTGCTCGACCTCGGATCCGGCGCCGGACTGGATGTCCTGCTTTCGGCCAAGCGCGTCGCTCCGGGCGGGCGCGCTTACGGACTTGACATGACCGATGAGATGCTGGCTCTGGCCAACCGCAACCGGGAGCAGGCCGGGATCGAGAACGCGACGTTCCTCAAAGGCTCGATCGAGGACATCCCGCTTCCCGACGCGACCGTCGACGTGGTCATCTCCAACTGCGTGATCAACCTGGCCGAGGACAAGCGAGCCGTGATCAAGGAGGCTTTCCGGGTCCTCAAGCCGGGCGGCCGGTTCGCGGTCGCCGACATGGTCGAGCTGAAGACCCTGAGCCCCTCGATGAAAGCGCAGCTGGACTCGTGGGCCGGGTGCATCTCGGGCACGATCCCGATCGACGAGTACCGGTCCGCACTGGTCGAGGCCGGATTCGAGGACCCGGACTTCCAGGTCCACGCGACGCAGACCCTGCCGGGAGTCGACGGAGAGGTCGGCAGCGCTTACATCAGGGCGCGAAAGCCGCTGGAAAGTTAGCCGTCCGGCCGCGAAAGGTCGCGGCTGAAAGGCGGCCGGGCAGCAACCCTTAAGCGGCTTTCGGATGGGCCGCGGCTCGGGGTCGCGCTCGTCCCTTGTCCGCCCGCGGGTGCTCGACGACGGCCAGTGCCCGGGGCGCGTGAACCTCGCCGCGCGGACCACGACCCCGTGCGGTCAGCTCGCGGGTTGCGGCCCGGCAGCTCTGAGGTCAGAATGCCCGGTGCATGGGCATCGCGCACGCGGGGGATCAGCCTGCTCAGCAGGCGCTCCTTCCCCTCACGCTCCAGAACTCCTATCGCGCGCGCTACCGGGACATGCGGCCCGGATGGCGCTCGAGCGGGGACCAGCTCGAGGCCCTCGTCAGGGCCAGGCTGACCCCACACAGCCAGGTCCTGGACCTGGGCTGCGGGCGCGGTGGAGTCGTCGAGTTGATCTGGCGGGACGTCAAGCTGGTCACCGGCCTCGACCCTGACTTGCCCTCGCTGTCCGAGCACCGGGCGCCGGGCATGCCCGTGGTGAGGGGAGTCGGCGAGAGGCTGCCCTTCGCCGACGCGTCGTTCGACCTGGTCGTGTGCGTCTGGGTGATGGAGCACCTCAAGGAGCCCGAGACGATGCTGCGCGAGGTGCGCAGGGTGCTGCGGCCGGGCGGCCACCTCCTGTTGTTGACCCCCAACCTGCGCAACCCGCTGATGTGGCTCAACCGGCTGGGCAAGGCGCTGCCCCGGCTGCAGCGGCGCCTGGTGCCCAGGTTTTACGGGCGGCAGGAGGCCGACACCTTCCCGGTCCAGTACAGGGCCAACACCGTCAATGCGCTGCGCGACCAGGCGGGCCGGTGCGAGTTGGAGGTGGCCCAACTCCGCGTCGTGCCCGACCCCACCTACCTCGCGCTCAACGGCTTGATGTTCAGAGCCTCGGTGCTCTCGGAACGCCTCATGCCCAAGGAATGGGGCGTTCACCTGCTGGGAGATCTAGTCCGGGCCTAACAGGTAGCCCATCCGCCGCGGCATTCGGGCCAGCTGATCAACCAGCAGGCCGGGCTTGCGGCCCTCCTCCTCCGCCGTCTCCTTGGCGATCATGGCCTGCCTCACCACCGCGGCGCCCCAGGACCGGAAGGGCTGCGGAGGGAACAGGCGCGGCCGCGGGTTGACCATCGGCAGCCTCACCACGTCGGTATCGCGCCGGGTCGCCAGATCGGCCAGCACCTGGCCGGCGAGGTGGGATGGCGCGACTCCGTTGCCCGTGTAGCCGATGGCGTAGAAAACGTTGCCCGGCTCGAGCGTGCCGAACGCGGGGAGATGGGTTGGTGAGACGTCGATCGGGCCGCCCCAGCCGTCTTCGATCGGCACGTCCGCGAACGCCGGGAACATGAGCCGGAAACCCTCGGCGGCCTGCTCGACGGCTCGCTTGTCGTGGGTGAAGGCGTCGTCGATCGTGCGGCGCGCGCGCCCGCCGCCGCCCCCAAACGCGATCCTGCCGTCTGCGGTGGTCCTGAAGTACCGCAGCGACGTGCGAAAGTCGGAGATGAGCTCGCCGGCGGTCCATCCGATCTCGGCCAGGCGCTCCGGAGCGGGGGCGGTGAGCACGATGTACGAGCTCCACGCCACCAACCGCCGGCTCAGCTGCGGCCACCCGGTCGCCCATGCGTTCAGCGCCAGCACGACGTTCCCGGCACGCAGGCTGCCGCCCGGCGTCGTGAGGATAGCGGGAGGGCCTGCCTTCAACCCGGTGACGGTGGTGCCCTCGTAGATCCGGACGCCGCGCTCCACGAGCACGCGCCTGAGGCCACGCACCAGAAAGCCGGGCTGGACCGATGCGCCGTCGCGCATGAAAGCTCCTGCCATGAACGCCGGCGACGCACAGCGGCCGCGGACCTCTTCGCGGGTGAGCTCGCGCAGCTCGTCTGGTGCGCCGACCTCGCGGGCCAGATCGACCATGGCCCTGCACGTCAGCTCGTGGGCGGGGGCGGTCACCGCGTACATGTACCCGGCCTTCTTGAACCAGGCGTCGACTCCGTTGCGGTGGCAGAACTCGCCGATCGCCGTGATGCTGTCGGAGATCGCGCGGCACGCCTTGACAGCGCCTTCGGCGCCGTACAGGGTGACCAGGCCGTGCAGCTCGTCCCACCAGCCGCTGGCAAAGCCTCCGTTGCGGCCGCTGGGGCCTCCGCCGCAGATGTCCTGCTCGATGACGGCCACGCCCAGGCCCGGGTTGGCCTCGGTCAGGAAATATGCCGTCCAGAGCCCCGTGAAACCGCCCCCGACGATGGCCACGTCGGCAGTCACGTCTCCGGCCAGGGGCGGCGCGGCGCCATGATCCTCGCGGGCCAGCGCCTCGCGCAGCCACCAGCTGCGCTGCGCGCCGGGCTGGAGAGCGTTCCCAACGACGTTAAGTTCGCCCGTGCGTTCTCTCGACACTAGGTGACAATAGAGCGCATGAACTTGACTGAAATTCTGCAGATCATTGCCCTCATCGTATTTATTGTCGCTGCGATCGGCTTGAGCTGGCAGAAGGCGGATCTCATCGCTATCGGCCTGGCCGCGTGGGTGCTTTCGCTGCTGATCGATGGACGTCTAGGGCACTTGAACCTGAGTGTGATCCTACTGCTCCTCGCTTTCGTCGCCTTTGTGCTCGCCGCAGTCGGCTGGAATTACAAGAAGGTCGGGTTGATCGCCGTCGGGTTGGCTCTCTGGGCGGCCGCAGTCGTGATTCCCCAGTTCATCCACTAGCAACTAGCGGGCGGCGGGCACGCGCGCCGCGCCGCCGCCCGTGAGGCGCGCGGCGACCACGACCGGGATGATCGTAACCAGGATCACGAACGAGACGACCACGTTTACTTCCGGCAGCAGCACGCCATGGCGGATCTGGCCGAAGATCCAGATCGGCAACGTGGACTGGGCGCCCGCGGTGAACGTCGTGACGATCACCTCGTCGAATGACAGCGCGAAGGCGAGCATGCACCCGGCCACCACCGACGTAGAGATCAGCGGAAGCGTGATGTCGCGAAAGGTCTGAAAGCCATTGGCGCCCAGGTCCATCGCGGCCTCGACGAGCGAGCCCTGGGTGCGCCGCAGGCGCGCGATCACGTTGTTGTAGACGACGACGATGCAGAAAGTTGTGTGGCCGATCACGATCGTCCAGGTCGAAAGCGAGATGCCGCTGAAGCTGAAGAATGAGTTCAGCGCGATGCCGGTGATGATGCCAGGCAAGGCGAGCGGGAGTATGAAGAGGAGGCTCACCGCCTCGCGCCCGAAAAAAGAGGTCCGGTGGATCGCAAAGGCCGCGCACGACCCGAGGATGAGGGCGATCGCGGTCGCCACGAGGCCGACCTGAAGTGACAGCCCAAGGGCGGTGCGCACGTTTTCGTCATTCCAGGTCGCGGTGAACCACTTCAGCGTGAGACCGGGGATGGGCCAGCTCTCGATGTTCGAGCTGTTGAACGCATAGAAGAAGATCAGCAGGATCGGGAAGAAGAGAAAGACTAGGATCAGCGCGGACCAGACCCATAGCCCGAGCCTCGTCCAGGTACGGTCCACTAGAGCGCCTCGAAAGCGCCGAGTCGCTGCGCGACGGTCAGGTAGACGGTCATGACTGCCACCGGCACCATGGTGAGGGCCGCTGCGAAGGGCACGTTGTTGGCGATGCCGATGTTCGCGTAGACGACGTTGCCGATGAAGTTGGAGCTCGCCCCGCCGATCAGGATCGGCGTTATGAAGTCGCCCAGCGTCAGCGAAAAGGTGAAGATCGAGCCGGCGACGACGCCGGGCAGCACCAGGGGCAGGACCACGTCACGCACCGTGCGCCACCTGCGCGCGCCCAGGTCGGCCGCCGCCTCGAGCAGCGATTCGGGCATGCGTTCCAGCGCGGTATAGACCGGGATGACCATGAATGGCAGCCAGATGTACGAGAACACCAGCCACATCGCGACGTTGGTGTAGCCGATGTTGGCCGCCGGTAGGCCGACTTTCTGGAGGCTCCAGTTGAGCACGCCGTCGTGGTTGAGGATGAGGATCCACGCGTAGACGCGGGCCAGATAGCTCGCCCACAGGGGCAGCAAGACAGCCGCGAACATGATGGTCTGAATCCGGCGCGACGCGACGCGCGCCATGAAGTAAGCGAACGGGAAGGCGAGGGCGGCATCGGTCAGCGTGACCAGCGCCGCGATGAGTACCGTGCGACCGATGATCCTCCAGTACGTGGAGTCGTTCAGGATGATCCGGAAGTTATCGAGGTTCCAGGACTGCACGACTTGCGTCGTGAATGGATCGATGGTCCAGAAGGCAGTGATCAGGAGCAGGACGAGCGCCGCCAGGTAGACGAACACGAACCAGCCGAGCGGCGGAGTCAGCAGGAGGACCGGACGCAGCCATGGCAGGCGCCAGAACAGCGCCTGGAAGGGGGCGGCCCCTCCTCCCTTCGAGGGGGGCCGCCTCGCCGCCTTTACCGACACGCGGTCCCTAGCCCTTGATCGAGGTCCAGGCCGAGACCCACTGGTCGTACGGGATGCATTTCTGGCTGCCGTCGTCGCAGGTCGAAAGCGGTGTCTTCCAGAACTTGATGGTGCTGAAGTACGAGGCGCCCGTCTCGTCGGCGTGGTACTGGTGGCATTGGCCTGCCTGCAGGGCGTCCATCTCGGCGCACGCCTTGCTGTTGACCGGCGTCTCTCCGAACGACAGGGCCTGCTCCGCCTGGACCTTCGCGGTGCTCACCCACTGGACCCACTTGTAGGCGCAGTTGGGGTGAGCGGCCTTGGTCGCTAGCATCCAGGTGTCCGCCCACCCGGTGGCGCCCTCCTGCGGGATGGTGTCCGCGAAGGGGCCGCCATTCTGCTTGAGCTGGATGGTCTGGTACGGCCATGCGGCGCCGACCGTGACGTCGCCGTTCTGGAACAGGCTGATCTCGTCGGTGGCGAGAGCCCAGTAGTGCTTGATCAGCGGCTGCTGCTGCTTGAGCAGCGCGACTGTCGCGTCGAACTGCTTCTGCGTCAGCTCGTACGGATCGCTGATCCCCAGGCTCGGCTGGGTCTTGCTCAGATAAAGGGCCGCGTCCGCAATCTGGATCGGGTTGTCGGGCACAGTCACCAGGCCCTGGTTGGCCTTGTCGTAGATGACGCCCCAGCTGGTCGGCGCGGTCGGAAACTTTTTGGTGCTGTACAGCAGAGTGTTGGGCCCCCACTGGAGGGAGATGCCGTAGTGGACGCCGCTGATGGTGTTGTAGGGCGGTGACTGGAAGTAGGACTGGAAGTTCTTCCAGTCCGGGATGAGGTCCGTGCTCATGGGCTTGACGTCGCCGCCATAGATGAGCCGCAGGTCGGCGTCGCCCGAGGCGGAGACCATGTCCCACTGTCCGCCGCCACCATCTTTCATCAGGCTGACCATCTCGTCGGACGAGCCCGCCGGGTGCAGGTTGAGCTTGCAGCCGGTTGCGGTCGTGAACGGATCGGCCCACGATTTGTCCGCATATCCGTCCCACAGGACCAGGTTTAGCTGGCCCTCGCCCGCGCCCACCGATGTCGGCGGCTTCATGGTCGCTGTTGGTGGCTGCGCCTGGGTCGACGCCGTCGGCGTGTTACTTGAACCGCACGCGGTGATGGCCACGACGACTGCCGCGCTCAGGCATGCGAGTCGCCAAAACCTCTTCCGCCCTTCTGCTGAAGTCATTGTGTTCCTACCTCTCCTTGCTCTCGAGCACGAACGTATGGTCTTTGCTCCAGGCCAGCCTCACCGCCCGGCCGTGGAGGTCCTGGGCGTCGCCGGGGGCGTCCATATTCTGGCGTACCGCGACCAGCTGCTCGCCCCGGGCCAGCCGGACCACGTACCGGGTCGACATTCCGACATAGACGACCTCTTCGACCGTCCCCTGCTCCTCTGTCATGTCGGGGTCGGCCCGATCGCTTTCGGAAAGGATCCGGATCTTCTCCGGGCGCACCACGAAGCGCACCCCCTCGCGTGAGAGCACGTTCGAGATCCCGATGAAGCCGGCCACGAACTCGGTCGCGGGGCGCTCATACACGTCGACCGGTGAGCCGATCTGCTCGATCCGCCCGTTCGACATCACCGCCATGCGGTCGCTCATCGTGAGCGCCTCCTCCTGGTCGTGCGTCACGTAGATGAAGGTGATGCCGACCTCCTTCTGGATTTGCTTCAGCTCAATCTGCATCTCCTGGCGCAGCTTGAGGTCCAGGGCGCCCAGGGGCTCGTCGAGCAGCAGCACCTCGGGCTCGTTAATGACGGCACGGGCGAGCGCGACCCGTTGACGCTGGCCGCCCGAGAGTTGGTTGGGCTTGCGGTTCTCGAGACCGGAGAGCCTGACCATCTCCAGCGCGCGCTGGACGCGCTGCTTACGCGCCGCGCCCGGCACGCGCTTGATGCGCAAGCCGTAGCCGATGTTCTCTCCGACGGTCATGTGCGGGAAGAGCGCGTAGTCCTGGAACACTGTGTTGGTGTCGCGCATGTGCGGCGGCATCGAGGTCACGTCGCGCCCGCCGAGCTCGATCCTGCCCGAGTCGGGCCTCTCGAAGCCCGCGATCATGCGCAGCAGGGTGGTCTTGCCCGATCCCGAAGGGCCGAGGAGGGTGAAGAACTCACCCTCGACGATGGTGAGGTCCACCCCCGCGACCGCGACCACCTGCCCGTAGTTCTTCCGGACGCCCAGCAGCCTGAGGGCCGGCTTGCTTTCGGTTGCCGTGGCCGCCAACCTCAGTCCAGGGACGCCATCACATGCTTGATCTGCGTGTACTCCTCGAGGGAGTACATCGACATGTCCTTGCCATAGCCACTCTGCTTGTAACCGCCGTGCGGCATCTCGTTGACAAGCGGGATGTGTGTGTTGATCCAGACGGTCCCGAACTGAAGCCGGCGCGCCATGCGCAGCGCACGGCCGACGTCGCGCGTCCAGACGGAGGCGGCAAGGCCGTAGTCGACGCCGTTGGCCCACTGCAACGCCTGGTCTTCGTCGCTGAAGCGCTGCACGGTGACCACCGGGCCGAAAACCTCGCGGTTCACAATCTCGGCGTCAGGACCGGAAGGCACCACGACGGTGGGCTCGTACCACGACCCCGCTTTCTTGATCCGCGCGCCGCCGGTCAGCACCTCGGCTCCAGCCTTGCGTGCGCGGTCCACGAAACCTGACACGCGCTCGGCTTGCTCCTCGGAAACCAGCGGGCCCATCTCCGTGTCTTCCGCCATGGGGTCGCCCACTTTGAGGCCGCTGATGGCCGGCACCAGATCAGCCATCAGGTTGTCGTAGATCTTCGGCCCGGCGATGACGCGGGTGGCGGCCGTGCAGTCCTGGCCGGCGTTGAAGAAGCCGCCGATCTTGATCCATTCGACGACCTTGTCGAGGTCGGCGTCGTCGAACACAACAACGGGCGCCTTGCCGCCCAGCTCCAGGTGCACGCGCTTGAGCGTGGCCGCTGCCGCGCGCGCGACCTCCTTCCCGGTCGCCACGTCGCCGGTCAACGAGACCATCGCCACGCCCGGGTGTCGGACCAGGCCTGCGCCTACCGGCTCGCCATCGCCCGTGATGACGTTGAGCACTCCGGGCGGCAGGATGTCGGCGGCGAGCTCGGCGAACCGGAGCGCCGTGAGCGGTGTCCATTCGGAAGGCTTCAGGACGACGGTGTTGCCGGCCGCGAGGGCCGGCGCCACCTTCCAGGCGGCCATCATCAGCGGGTAGTTCCAGGGGGCGATCGACCCGACGACGCCCAGAGACTCGCGCCGCACGATGCTCGTGAAGCCTGACATGTACTCGCCGGCAGCCCTCCCTTCGAGCAGGCGCGCGGCCCCCGCGAAGAAGCGGAAGCAGTCGGCGATCGGAGGGATCTCCTCGGACTTGGTCGGGGCGAGCGGCTTGCCCACGTTCTGCGACTCGATGCCGGCGAGCTCGTCGCCGTTGGCCTCAATGGCCTCGGCGAGCTTGATGAGGCGTTCGCTGCGATCTCGCGGAGTGCTGTCGAACCACACTTCGTCGTACGCCTTGCGGGCCGCGGCGACCGCGCGATCGACGTCGTGCTCCGTGCCCTTGGGCACGTGGGCGATGACCTTGCCGGTGGCGGGGTTGGTGATCTCTTGCTCGGACCCTTCGCCCGGCGTCCACTTGCCGTCGATGAACATCTCGTGGCGTCGCGGTGTCGTGCTCATGGCTCCCTCCTTACCCTCACGGTGTTTACCCGGCCGCGACTTCTCCGACCGCCGCGCCCAGGATGTCCAGGCCTTCGTCGAGTTGCTCGTCCGGGATGGTCAGC
>DATITA010000147.1:0-3013 GCA_035468355.1 Candidatus Dormiibacterota bacterium | reverse complement strand
CAAGACCATGGACATCTCCTACATGGAGAGCGTCATGTGGGCGTTCAAGCAGCTGTGGGAGAAGGGACTCATCTATGAGGGTCACCGGGTGCTGCCGTACTGCTGGGAGTGCGAGACACCACTGAGCAACTTCGAAACGCGCCTCGATGACGCCTACAGGCCACGCCAGGACCCGGCCGTGACGGTCAAGTTCCAGCTCGACCCACGGCCCGGGGACACCGTTGCGACCTACCTGCTGGCGTGGACGACGACGCCGTGGACTCTGCCCTCCAACCTGGCCGTCGCGGTCGATCCGCGCATCCAGTACGCCGTGTACGAGCGCCACGGCGAGCACTGGGTCATCGGCGCGCGCGCCGCGGAGCACTACGCGGAAGAGCTGGCCGGCGCGACCAAGGTGGCCACGATGCACGGCGCCCAACTCGTGGGCCGGACCTACAGGCCGATCTTCAACTTCTTCGCTTCCGAGCCGAACAGCTTTCGACTGCTGGGGGCCGACTTCATCAGCGAGGAGGAGGGGGCGGGCGCGGTGCACATGGCACCCGGTTTTGGAGAGGATGACCAGCGTCTCTGCGAGGCGAATGGGATCCGCGTGGTGGTGCCCGTCGACCAGAGCGGCCGGTTCACCGCCGAAGTCCCTGACTGGCAGGGGCTGCAGGTGTTCGAGGCAAACCCCAAGATCGTCCGCCGCCTGCGGGAGCTCGGCGCCCTGGTCAAGCACGAGACGTTCGAGCACAGCTACCCGCACTGCTGGCGGACGGACACTCCGTTGATCTATCGCGCGGTGAGCTCGTGGTTCGTCGAGGTCACCGCCATCAAGGAGAGGGCGCTGGCGCTGAACCAGGAGATCAACTGGGTGCCTGCGCACGTCAGGGACGGGGCCTTCGGCAAGTGGCTCGCCGGCGCGCGGGACTGGTCGATCAGCCGCAACCGCTTCTGGGGCTCACCGATCCCGGTGTGGAAGAGCGACGACCCCGACTTTCCGCGGGTCGACGTGTACGGCTCACTCGACGAGATCGAACGCGACTTCGGAGTGCGCCCCCCCGACCTCCATCGTCCGCACATCGACGAGCTCACCCGACCCAACCCGGACGACCCCTCCGGCCGGGCGACGATGCGCAGGGTGGAGGAGGTGCTCGACTGCTGGTTCGAGTCGGGCTCGATGCCCTACGCGCAGGTGCATTACCCGTTCGAGCAGGAGCAGTGGTTCGCCTCGCACTTCCCGGCCGACTTCATCGTCGAGTACATGGGACAGACGCGGGCGTGGTTCTACAACCTCCACGTCCTCGCGACAGCGCTCTTCGACAGGCCGGCCTTCAGCAACTGCGTCGTGCACGGGGTGATCCTCGGCAGCGACGGCCAGAAGATGAGCAAGCGGCTGCGCAATTACCCGGACCCCGAGGAGATGTTCGCGGACCACGGGGCTGACGCGATGCGCTGGTTCCTGCTCAGCTCGCCGGTGCTGCGCGGCCAGGACATGGTTGCGGACGAGAGCGGTATCGTGGCAGCGCTGCGCCAGGTGGTCATCCCGGTGTGGAATGCGTACAAGTTCTTCTGCGAGTACGCCAACATCGACGGTTACCGCGCGCGCCTGCGGACCGACGCGACCGGGGTGCTGGACCGCTACATCCTCGCCAAGTGCGACGTCCTGGTGGCCGGCTCGGTCGCCAGCATGGATGCGTACGACCTCGACGGCGGATGCCAGGAGCTGCTGTCTTTCATCGACGCGCTGAACAACTGGTACATCAGGCGCAGCCGCGAGCGCGTCTGGGCGGCGGGCCTGAGCGAGGACAAGGCCGACTGCTTCGACACCCTCTACACGGTGCTCACCACCCTGTGCCGCGTGGCGGCGCCCTTGCTGCCCATGCTGGCGGAAAGCGTCTACCGCGGACTGACCGGCGAACGCAGTGTCCACCTGACTGACTTTCCGCAGCCCGCATCCCGTGCGGCCGACTCCCGTCTCATCGCCGCCATGGACGCGGTGCGTGATGTGTGCTCCGCGGTGCTGTCGGTGCGGCGGGCAGCCAACCTCCGGGTGCGCCTCCCGCTTCCCTCGGTCACCGTCGCGGTCCCGGAGCCCCACCTGCTCGACCCCTACCGCGGGCTCATCGCGGATGAGGTGAACGTCAAGAACGTGCACCTCACCGCTGACGTCGACGCCATCGCCCGCCACGTCCTCGCCGTCAACGCGGCCGTGGTCGGTCCGCGGCTCGGGCCGGACGCGCAGAAGGTGTTCGCTGCGGCGCGCAAGGGCGAGTGGCGACTCGTCGATGATGGGCTCGACATCGCCGGGCTGCGGCTGGGGCCCGGCGAGTTCTCCCTGGCGATCCGGCCCAAGGACGAGGCCACCACGCGGGTCCTCGAGGCGGCCACCGGCGCGGTCAGCGTCGACGTGGCGGTCACGCCAGAGCTGGAGCGTGAGGGCCTCGCCCGCGACATCGTCCGCCTGGTGCAGTCGGCGCGCCGTGACGCCGGGCTGCACCTCGCCGACCGCATCCGCCTGGTCCTCGACCTTCCCGCCGAATACGCCGCTGCAGCCACGGAGCAACGCGACCACGTTGCCGCAGAGACCCTGGCCTCCGACCTTCGGTTCGGGACCATCCCGCCGGACATGAGCGTCCACGAGACCGAGCTCGACGGCGGCGTGGCCCGCGTCGGCGTGGCGCGCATCCCGGGCTGACCCGGCCGGGGATCGCAGGCCGGTGCGCTAAACTGACCGGGCGGCGTGGAGCAGTGGCAGCTCGTCGGGCTCATAACCCGAAGGTCGCCGGTTCGAGTCCGGCCGCCGCAACTTACCCCACGCGGCTTCGCCGCGCGGGGGACCCCTTCGTCTTTCCAGAGGGGCGATGCGCCCCTCTCGCTCCGCCGGCATAGCCGGCTGCGCTCACTCCCCACTCGGCGCGATGAATCGCGCCGGGCTCGCTTCGCTCGCGGTCTCTCAGCGAGAATTCCGTCTGTGCAGGCGACTTTACGTCGCCGGAGCAGACACCTATGTCGGGGGGTGCCCGAGGGGGGA
>DATITA010000146.1:0-7163 GCA_035468355.1 Candidatus Dormiibacterota bacterium | reverse complement strand
GAAGCGACCGGTCCTCTGGGTGGCCTCGCGCACCGAGGACGGCCACACCACCGGCCAGGCGCACTCCGCCGAGCTCGATTTCGAGATCGCTTCCGATGCCGGTGGCCGCCTCGCGGGACTTCGGGGCCGAGTTGCGTGGACGGTCGGCGCCTACCTCGGCCGGGGTGCGTTCCAGGCGGACAGCATGGCCGCGCACGCCATGTCCGCCTACCGCATGCCTTCGTTCGAGGTGGAGGTCGCGCCACGGTTCTCGGACACCCCCCCGGCGGCATTCATTCGAGGCGGCGGCAGGCCGGTCGGCAACTTCGTGGTCGAACGGATGATGGACCGGCTGGCGCGACGACTTGGCATCGACCCCATCGAGCTGCGCCGGCGCAACCTGGTCAAACCGGAGGACATGCCCTACGACACCGGCCTCAACGGGATCGTCTTCGACGGTGGCGACTACCCGCGGCTCCTGGAGCTCGCGGTCGAGCGCGCGGACGCCGGATCGATTCGCGAGCGCCAGCGTGCAGGTGAGCCGGTCGGTATCGGCGTCGCCATGTGCGTCGAGTCGACGGGCATCGGGATGCCCGAGCCCTCTCGCGTTGCGGTGCGAGGAGACGGCACCGTGGTCGCATTCGTCGGAAGCACTCCGCAGGGCCAGGGACACGAGACGTTCGTGGCGCAGGTCGTTGCGGACCGCCTGGGCTGGCCGATCGAGAAGGTGGAGGTGCGCGCCGGTGACAGCCGCGACGTAGCCTTCTCCTTCGTCACCGCGGGGAGCCGGAGCGCCCTAGAAGTCGGAAATTCGGCCGCCATGTCGGCTGCCTCGGCCCGGCGCATGCTGCTCGAACGCGCCGCCGACAGGCTCGAGGCGGCTCCCGAGGACCTGGTGGTCGGGGTCGAAGGTGTGAGCGTCCGAGGCGTCCCCGACCGGAGCATCGCGCTTCACGAGCTGGTGGGCGACGGCCTCGAGGCGGCAGAGGTCTGGGACTCCAAAGGCAAGGCCGCCTGGGCGTCGAGCTGTCATGTCGCCGTCGTCCGCATCGACGCGGAAACGGGCGGCGTGGAAATGCAGCGTTACGTGATCGCACACGATTCCGGACGCCCCATCAACCCACTGACGCTCGAGGGCCAGCTCCACGGGGGCTACGCACACGGTCTCGGCTACGCCATGTTCGAGGAGGCGCTGTACTCGCCCGACGGCAACTTCCAGTCACCCTCGTTCCTCGACTACACGATCGTGAGCGCTCCAGAGCTGCGGGTCGAGCCGGAGCTGATCCACACCGAGACCGACAGCACCCAGAACCCCGAGGGTTTCCGTGGAGTGGGCGAGGCGGGCACGATCGCGGTGCCGGCCGCCGTCGCCAACGCCATCGAGGACGCCCTGTACGCGATGGGCTATGACGTGTGCGTCGACTCGGTCCCCGTTACGCCGTTGAAGCTCTGGAACCTGATGCGCGGAGCCTCTCGACCAGGGTCCGCGCTCTAGCCAAAGCGCTCCGCGAGCGCTTTCTTGGAGACCTTGCCAAAAGTCGAAAGCGGAAAGTCGTCCATGAGCTCCACCCGCTCCGGGAGCTTGAACTTTGCGATGCCCATCTCGGTCAGGTAGTCGGAAAGTTCCACCAGGGTCAGCGTGCGGCCCTCGTGCGGGATGACGCAGGCGCACATGCGCTCGCCCAGCACCGGGTCGGGGAGAGGAATGCACGCGACGTTGCGGACCGCCGGGTGGGTGAGGATGAGGTTCTCGACCTCCTCCGCGCTGATCTTCTCGCCGCCGCGGTTGACCAGGTCCTTGATCCGTCCTTCGACCAGGTACGAGCCGGAAGGGTGCCGGCGCATCAGGTCGCCTGAACGGTAGAAGCCGTCGGGCGTGAACTGTCGCGCGTTGTATTCGGGCGCGCGGTAGTAGCCTCGCAGCGTGTAGGGCCCGCGGACGGTCAGCTCTCCGACTTCGCCGTCTGGCACTTCGCGTCCCTCTTCGTCGGTGAGGCGAACCTCGTCGTCAGGGCTGACCGGCGTGCCGACGGTCTCGAGCCGCACCTCCTCGGGGTCGTCCCGCCGCACGAAGAACAGGGTGCCCTCGCTCATGCCGAAGTTCTCCTGGACGAAGGCATTGGGGAAGGTGTCGGCCATCCGCTTTCGGACCTCCGGCTGCAGCCGCTGGCCGCCCGATTGCAGGAGCTTCACCGAGCCCAGATCGTGCTTGCCGGCGGCGGGGTCGGCCATCCAGCGGATGTAAAGCGCGGGCACACCTGCGACGTGCGTCACGCCGTGACGTTCGATCAGCTCGAAGACGTCGGGCGCCTTGGTGCTGGTCCCAACCACGATTCGCGCGCCGGCCATCAGGAAGCCCTGCACCCCCGGGCATGCCAGGGGCATGTTGTGGGCGAGCGGAAGCACAGAAAGTTGGCAGCTCTCGGGCGTGATGTCCTGCACCGCGGCAGCCGCGCGCGAGTTGTAGGTGTAGTCGTTGTGCGTGCGCGGTATGAGCTTCGGGATGCCGGTCGTGCCACCCGACAGCAAGAGAGCACACGGGTCGTCCGGATTGATGTCGATCGCGGGCGCATCGGGTCCTGTCATCCGCTTCAGCTCATCGAGCATCACGCAGTGGATCAGGCACGAGTTGGCGGAGCGCACCTGGGCGGCCAGCTCGGGGTCGGTCCCGAAGTAAGCCACGGCCCCCGCGAGCCGGACGAAATGGTCGATCTCCAACCGGCGGTGGGGCGCGAGGGCGAGGATTGGCACGACGCCGATCTTCTGCAGCGCGAAATAGAGGTAGATGAACTCGGGGCCATTCGGCAGGTGCAGGACGACGCGGTCGAGAGGGCGCAGCCCGCGCTCGTAGAGCGCGCCGGCCAGCGACGACGCCCGCTCGCCCAGGTCTCCATAACTGACCTCGGCACTGTCTGCGATCAGGGCGACCCGGTCGTGGTGCTGCGAAAAGAGCTCGCTGAAAACCTGGTCGAGGGTGCGGTCCTGCCAGTACCCCAGGCGGCGGTAGCGTGCCGCGAAGTCGGGTGGGAAGGGGACGACGCCGTCGAGTGCCACGGTTACGTCGTGGCCGAGAAGCCGCCGTCGATCACCACCACCTCGCCGTTCACCATCGGGTTGCTCGTGATCAGGTTGACGATCGTGATCGCGACCTCGTCCGGGGTGACGCATCGCTTCAGAGGGGTGAGGGCGGCGCGCCGCTCCATCAGCCGTTCGTAGTTGGGTCCCAGCGCGTGCTCCATCCACTCGCCGACCATCCAGCCCGGCGCCACCGCATTGACGCGGACCTTTGGACCGAGCGCGCCGGCGAGGGTGCGCGTCAGGTTGGCGACAGCCGCTTTGCTGGCCGCGTACGGAAAGGGCTGAGGTCCCGGACGCAGGCCAGCGATGCTGGCGAGGTTCACGATGGCGGCGGAATCGGACTCGCTCAACAAAGGCACGCACGCGCGCGCGACCTGGAACATGCCGCGAACGTTGACCGCAAAGATGCGGTCCCACTCCGACATGTCGAGGCCCGCGAGGTCCGATGGCGGCGTCGGTACCGTGGTCCCCGCGTTGTTGACGAGCGCGTCGAGGCGGCCCATCTCGCCCTTGACCTGGGCGACCATCGCCACGACCTCGGCCTCGTCCGCCACGTCGGCCTGGACGAGCAGCGATCGGCCGCCTAGCGTCTCCACCTCGCCGGCCACCGCCATGGCCGCGTCCTTGCTTCGACTGTAGTTGACCACCACGTCGTATCCGTGGCGTGCCAGCTCGAGCGCCGAGCTGCGGCCGATGCCCCGGGCGGCGCCCGTTACGAGCGCGACACGACGTCCGGAGGTCATCGGGCGGCGAGTCGCGGTTCGGTCCTGGGCTTGCCGCCGAGCGGCAGGGCCCGCTCTGCGTTGCCGTGGAACACCGCGTCCATGACTTCGGAGCTGTAGCCGAGCTCCTGCCACTCGCCCAACACGCGCTCGTAAGGAAGGCTCGGGTAGTCGCTGCCGAACATCACCTTGTCGCGCAGCCGACCCCGGATGTCCTTCTTCAAGCTGTCCGGGAAGTACTTGGGCGCCCAGCCTGAGAGCTCCCAGAAAACGTTGCCCTTGTGCAGCGCGACCGCGGTCATCTCCTCGACCCAGGGCCAGCCGGGGTGCGCCGCGATGATCGTCAGGTTGGGGAACTCGGAGGCGAGCTCGTCGATGGCGAGCGGGTGGGCGTGACGCAGCTTGGAGCCGAGCCCGCCGGGAAGGCCTGCTCCCATCCCGGTCGTCCCGACGTCGATCATGACCGGCGCCTTCAGCGAGTCGATGAGCTCGAAGAGCGGTCGGAGTCGGTGATCGTCGACGGAATAGCGACCCATGATCGGGTGGAAATGGAACCCGAGCATGCCCAAATCGACGATCGCGTGCCGCGCCTCCACCAGCGCGGCGTCCATCTTCAGGGGGTCGACCGCTGCCCAGGCCTGCAGCACCGTGTCGCCGTGCCGGTCGCGCATGCCGGCGACGTAATCGTTGGTGCAGGGCGGCGCGCCGGTCACGGACTCGATGTCGAACGCCACGAGTACGGCCTCCACGCCGGCGGCGCGGAATTCGCCGATGACCTCCTCCTCCGACTTCGCCACCCAGTCGTGCTTCCAGTAAGCCCCCAGAGCTTTCGCAAAGGGACCGTAGGAGTCGATCCAGGGCTGGGTCCCCGGATAACAGTGGAGGTCGATCTTGCGCATCGGGCTCAACCGGCTGTGCTGCGTCAGGACTCCGAAGCGGCGGTCTCGGGGGCTGCCTCGCCGGACCAATCCCCTCCGGAGAGGTTGCTGAGCTGCAGCAAGCCTGGCCCGTACAGCGCTTCGAGCTCGTTGGGAAGGTCGGAGTACATGCGCTGCACGAACAGGTCGTGGCGAATGTACGACTTCACCAGGCTCGCCACCAGCGGCACCTCGCCATGAATGACCTCCCAGTCGTGGCCGTCGCGCGCCAGGGCCCACAGCGCCCACCTCGAGTCGACCACGACCGCGAGGTGATGGGTCTTGCGCGAGGCGTAAATCGTGCCCTCAGTGCTGGCGTGACGCACGATCTTGCCGCGGGGCGGCTGGAAAGGGAGCCTGCCGAAGTGGACGATCACGAAATCGACCCCGCGCTGCGAGGCTTCGTCGATCGCCTCCGCGAGGCCCTTGAGGTCCTCGCCCCGGCCGCTGATGTAGACGCGGGTACGCGCCGTCGCGATGGCGTCGACCGCGCGCCGGGTCGCGGCGGCGAGGCTGTCGAGTCGGGCCAGCGGAAGTCCTGCCCGCGCCGCTGCTCGCCGCGGGAGGCTCTCGAGGCCCATCCGCACGGCGTCGACTTTGGCGCCGAACTCCTTCTGCAGCGCGGCCAGCAGCTCGGCTGGCGGCACCGCGGCGTACCGGGCGGGCCGCTCCGCCGTCAGGACGGCGGCGCGCCGATCGACCAGGCGTCGCAGGGTCTCATACACCTTCGGCTGTGGTACGCCGGTGTCGTTGGCGATTCCGTAGCCGGTGGCGCCGTCGGACATCAGCAATCCCACGTAGGTGCGCGCCTCGTACTGGGAGAAGCCCAGCTGGGTCAATCGCTCCGCGATCGAGAGGGCGGATTCAGGCACGCTTTTCATGCGACGCACACCCCTGAGTCACTACGGCCGTAGTGCGCAACGTTAACACAGGCCCGGGCCGAGTTGACTACGAGCTGCGGCCGTCCGGGGTTTCGAGCCCGGCTGCTATGCCTGCGAGCCGTTCCCGCCCAGCACGTCGCCGGCCCGCAGACGCTCGAGGTTCTGCATCCGCGCTTCAGCGCGAGGGCCAAGTCTCCTGAGCACGGCGGCCACTACGGCCTCCACCATCGCCATCGCCCCGACCAGCGAATCGAATGGCCCGACCGTCTCGACGCTGGTCGCCAGCACCTGGCGGGCGAACGCGGAGGCCGGCGAGAGCCAGGGGTCGGTGAACAGGATCACGCTGCTCCCCCTGGACGCTGCGACCCGGGCGCTCTCGATCGTGTCGGACTGGTACCGGCGGTAATCGAAGACCACCAGCACGTCGGTCTTGCGCAGGTCGATGAGCTGCTGGGCCGGAGCGGTGCGCTCCGCGTCGACGAGCGCGATGCCAGGCCGGAGCAGGTGCAGCTGCGCGACCAGGTATCGGGCCAGCGGGGCGCTGACCCGGCCGCCCAACACGTGGACGTTGCGCCGCACGTCCCCTATCAGCTCGATCGCCTCGTTCACGTCCCTGGACGACAGGAGGTTTAGCGTCGCCTTGAGGTTGTGCATCGAGACTTCGAGCGACTCTGTCAGCAGGGATTCGGCGGCGTTGGCCTGCGGCTCGTCGCGGTAGCGGGCCAGCGGTGAGCTGAGGCGGGCCTGGACCTCGCGGAGCAGGACCTCCTGGAAGTCGGGATAACCCCGGAACCCCAGCTTCGTGATGAACCGCGTGACCGTAGGCGGGCTGACCCCGGCCCTCTCGGCGAAACGGGCCACGCTCTCCAGGCCTGCGATCGGGTACGACGCGAGAAGCACGCGAGCCAGCTTCCGCTCGGCCTGGCTCAAGCTGTCCAGTCGCTGGCGGACGAGCTCGCCGACGCGCGGTCCATTGGCGGTGACGTTTGTTACATCGCCGTCCATCCGTCCCTCTCCTGAAATGATCCTTGACAACCCAACCTTCCCCTGCTTAGCTTCGTCCGAAGCCAAGTAGAAGGCTACTCGGCGCTGACACCCGCAGGGCGCCAGTTTTGAGGGAGGAGCACGCCATGGCCGTCCAGGCTGATTCGGACGTCGCGACACTGCACCGCCTGGGCTACGCACAGGAACTCCGCCGGAGGATGACGACCTTCTCGAACTTCGCGGTGTCGTTCACCATCATCTCGATACTCTCCGGCTGCCTGACGGTCTTTTACTTCGGGATGACCAACGGCGGCCCGGCGGTCATCACGCTCGGCTGGCCCTTCGTCGGCATCATGGTCACGCTCGTCGGCCTCGCGATGGCCGAAGTGTGCTCGAGCTACCCGACCGCGGGTGGCCTCTATTACTGGGCGGCGAAGCTCGGCGGCAACAACGGGCCGGCTTGGAGCTGGTTCACCGGCTGGTTCAACCTTCTCGGCCAGGTCGCGATCACGGCCGGCATCGACTTTGGCCTGTCGTTCTTCGTGGACTTCGTGCTCAATCTCTGGTTCAGCTACCCGACGACTCCTGTCGCGATCATCGCC